>NZ_PSVO01000017.1:0-66993 GCF_002932325.1 Rathayibacter sp. AY1E2 | reverse complement strand
CGCGCGGCGAGGGAGCGGGGGAGGGCGGCGCGTAGACTGGGGCGGCCATGATCCAGACTCTCGACCTCCGCGGCCGTCGTCCCTCCTCCGCCGAGCTCCTCGCCCTCGTGCCCCGCAATCCGGGCACGTCCGCCTCCGTCGGTCCCGTCGTCGCCGAGCTGATCGCCGACGTCCGCGAACGCGGCGCGGAGGCGCTCCTCGACCAGGCGGAGCGGCTGGACGGCGTACGCCCCCCGCACCTCCGCGTGCCCGCCGAGCAGATCGCCGAGGCGCTCGACCGCCTCGACCCGGCCATCCGCAGCGCACTCGAGGAGGCGATCGCGCGCGTCCGCCGCGCCAGCGCCGCACAGATCCCCCCGCCCCGCACCACCGAGCTCGACGACGGCGCCACGGTCACCCAGCGCTGGCAGCCCGTCGCCCGCGCCGGGCTGTACGTCCCCGGCGGCAAGGCGGTCTACCCGTCGAGCGTCGTCATGAACGCCGTGCCCGCGCAGGCCGCCGGAGTCGCCTCCATCGCCCTGGTCTCGCCGCCGCAGAAGGCGTTCGGCGGCTCCGTCCACCCCACGATCCTCGCGGCGGCCGCTCTGCTCGGCATCGACGAGGTCTACGCGGTCGGAGGCGCCGGAGCCGTCGCCGCACTGGCCTACGGCGTCGACTCGATCGGGCTGGATCCCGTCAGCATCATCACCGGGCCGGGCAACGTCTGGGTCACCACCGCGAAGCGCCAGGTGCTCGGCCAGGTCGGCATCGACTCCGAGGCGGGCCCGACCGAGATCCTCGTGATCGCCGACGGCTCCGCCGACCCGCGCCTGGTCGCCGCCGACCTGGTCAGCCAGGCCGAGCACGACGAGGCCGCCTCCGCGGTCCTGGTCACCGACAGCGCCGAGCTCGCCGCCGCCGTCGAGCGCGAGGTCGCCGTCCAGGCCGCCGCCACCCACCACGCGGAGCGCGTGGCCATCGCGCTCGACGGCCCGCAA
The DNA here is from genome assembly GCF_002932325.1 of Rathayibacter sp. AY1E2. NCBI lineage: Bacteria > Bacillati > Actinomycetota > Actinomycetes > Micrococcales > Microbacteriaceae > Rathayibacter > Rathayibacter sp. AY1E2. The sequence goes on along the minus strand of NZ_PSVO01000017.1, from coordinate 66,016 downwards.
TCCGCGCTCGTGATCGTCGACGACCTCGAGCTCGCCTGCGCGTTCAGCGACGCCTACGGCCCCGAGCACCTCGAGCTGCACACGGCCGACCCCGTCGCGACGGCCGAGCGGATCCACGACGCCGGCGCGATCTTCCTCGGCCCGACCACCCCGGTGAGCCTGGGCGACTACCTCGCCGGCTCCAACCACGTGCTCCCGACGCTGGGGCAGGCGCGCTTCTCCTCCGGGCTCGGCGCCTACACCTTCCTCCGGCCGCAACAGCTGATCTCGTACGACCGCGGTGCGCTCGAGCGCGTCGCCACGCACATCCGCGCTCTCAGCGACGCCGAGGCGCTGCCCGCCCACGGCGACGCCGTCGACGCCCGCTTCGCCTGAGACCGAGAGGCCCTCGATGTTCTGCCCCTTCTGCCGGCACCCCGACTCCCGAGTGATCGACTCGCGCACGAGCGACGACGGCTTTTCGATCCGCCGCCGCCGGCAGTGCCCGTCGTGCGGCCGGCGCTTCTCGACGACCGAGACCGCGAGCCTCGTTGTGATCAAGCGCAGCGGAGTCGTGGAGCCGTTCAGCCGCGAGAAGATCGTCAGCGGCGTCCGGAAGGCCTGCCAGGGCCGGCCCGTCACCGACACCGATCTGGCCGTGCTCGCGCAGCGGGTGGAGGAGAGCATCCGCTCCACGGGCGCGTCGCAGATCGACGCGAACGACATCGGCCTCGCCATCCTGCCGCCGTTGCGCGAGCTCGACGAGGTCGCCTACCTCCGCTTCGCGAGCGTCTACCAGGCGTTCGACTCGCTGGACGACTTCGAGTCTGCGATCACCCTGCTCCGCGCCGAGCGCACCTCCGTGCCCCACAGCGCCGACGAGATCTGAGGCCCGGGTGTATCCGCTCCTGTTCCGCACCGTCCTGCGCCGCCTCGACCCGGAGCGGGCGCACCACCTGAGCTTCCCGGTGATCCGGGCCCTCGGAGCCCTCGCTCCGGTCCTGCGCCGGACCACCGTCCCGCGCGGAACGCCCGCGGTCGAGACGCTCGGCCTCCGCTTCGAGACCCCGTTCGGCGTCGCGGCCGGCTTCGACAAGGACGCCACCGCGGTCCTGGGCTTCGGCGCGCTCGGCTTCGGACACGTCGAGGTCGGGACCCTGACCGCGCGGGCGCAGCCGGGCAACGACCGGCCGCGCCTCTTCCGGCTGATCGCGGACCGCGCCGTCGTCAACCGGATGGGCTTCAACAACCACGGGGCCGAGGCCGCGGCGCTGCGGCTGATCCGGCTGCGCAGCGCGCGCCGCCGCCCCGTGATCGGCGTCAACATCGGCAAGAGCCGGGTGGTCGAGGTGGACGACGCGATCGAGGACTACCTGATCAGCACGCGCCTGCTCGCGCCGCTCGCCGACTACCTCGTCGTGAACGTCAGCTCGCCGAACACCCCCGGGCTCCGCGGCCTGCAGGAGATCGACCGCCTCGAGCCGCTCCTCGCGGCCGTCAAGGACGCCGCCGACACGACGCCCCTGCTGGTCAAGATCGCCCCCGACCTCTCCGACGACGAGGTCGGCCGGGTCGCCGAGCTCGCCGTCCGCCTGAGTCTGGACGGGATCATCGCGACCAACACGACGCTCTCCCGGGAGGGCCTCTCGACCGATCGTGCCGTGGTCGAGGCGGCCGGCGCCGGCGGCCTCTCCGGTGCCCCGCTGGCCGCGCGCTCGCTCGAGGTGCTCCGCGTGATCCGCGGCGTCGTCCCCGCGGCCTTCTGCGTGATCTCCGTCGGAGGAGTCGAGACGGCCGAGGACGTGCGCGAGCGCCTCGACGCGGGCGCCACCCTCGTCCAGGGCTACACCGCCTTCATCTACCGCGGGCCCCTGTGGGCTCGGGACATCAACCGGGGACTGGCCCGCGCCTCCTGACCCGCCGTGCACGACGAAGGGCCCCGGAGCCGCGCGAGGCGCGACCGCAGGGGCCCTTCGTGGTCCGCCGTCCGACTACTCGGGGAAGGCGCGGCGCTTGACCTGGGGCTTCGGCAGGCGCATGACGCGCAGCTGGAGGGCGCGCATCGCGGCGTACCAGCGGATGCCCTTCTCGACCTTGTCGGCGCCGTAGCGCTCGGCGAGCTTCCGGCGCATCCGCATGCCGAGGAGGATGCAGTCGATCACCGCGAGGAGGAAGAACACCCAGAGGATGACCAGCGTCGCGTACTGCAGCTCCGGCTGCGGGAAGAAGCTCAGCAGCAGGACGACGACCATCACCGGGATGAGGAACTCGCCGAGGCTGAAGCGCGCGTCGACCCAGTCGCGCACGAACTTGCGCTGGGGACCCTTGTCACGCAGCGGCAGGTAGCGCTGGTCGCCGGCGGCCAGGCCGATGCGGGCCTGCTCGCGCGACACGGCGGCCTTCTCGCGGGCGTCGCGGGCGGCCTGCTTGCGGTCGGTGACGACCAGCGGACGCTTGCGGGCCAGCTCCTGCTCGCGCCGGGTCGGCGTCGGCCGGCCCTTCCCGGAGCCGGGGGAGCCGGCGGCGTCGGGCGTGTCGGTTGCGATCGGGTGCTTGGCCACGGGGAACGTCCTTGGAATCGGGGGTCTCTTAAGATTACCTCCATGGCTCACGACGCTCCGACTCCGCCCGCACTCTCCTCCGACGAGGAGGCCGTCCTCGCCGCCGTCCGCGACGATCTGCCGCGCTCGCTCGCCCAGCTCGGGCAGCTCGTGCGGATCCCGTCCGTCTCGTGGGACGGCTTCGACGCCACCCGCGTGGCCGCCAGCGCCGAGGCCATCGCCGAGCTCGCGCGCGAGACGGGCGTCTTCGACGACGTCGCGATCCACAGCGCCACGATCGACGGCACCGACGTGCTCGGCCAGCCGGCCGTCCTGGCCACCCGCGCCGCCCGCAACGGAGCGCCGACCGTCCTCCTCTACGCCCACCACGACGTGCAGCCGCAGGGCGCGGAGTCGGCGTGGGAGACGCCTCCGTTCGAGCCGACCGTGCGCGGCGACCGCCTGTACGGGCGCGGTGCCGCCGACGACAAGGCGGGAGTCGTGTCCCACCTCGCCGCGGTGCGCGCACTCCGCGAGGTCGCGGGCGAGGACCACGACCTCGGGCTCGTCCTCTTCATCGAGGGGGAGGAGGAGTTCGGGTCGCGCTCGTTCCCCACCTTCCTCCGCGAGCACCACGACGCCCTCCGCGCGGATGCGATCATCGTCGCCGACAGCGACAACTGGGACGTCGACACCCCCGCGCTGACGGTGGGCCTGCGCGGCAACGTCACCTTCACCCTCACCGTCAGCACTCTCGCGCACGCCTCGCACTCGGGCATGCTCGGCGGAGCGGTCCCGGACGCGATGCTCGCGGCGGTCCGCCTGCTCGCGACGCTCTGGAACGAGGACGGCTCGGTCGCCGTCGCCGGCCTCACCGAGCACGACGGAGCGGTGCCCGAGACGACCGAGGAGGACCTCCGCCGCGACTCCGGGCTGCTCGACGGGGTCTCGCCGATCGGCACCGGTGCGATCCTCTCGCGCCTGTGGTCGAAGCCGGCCGTCACGGTCACCGGGATCGACGCGCCCAGCGTCGTCGACGCCTCCAACACTCTCGTCCCGTCCGTGCGCGTGAAGATCAGCGCCCGCATCGCCCCCGGCCAGGACGCGGAGGAGGCGTTCGCCGCCATCGAGAGCCACCTCCGGGCGAACTCCCCGTTCGGCGCCCACCTCGCGATCGAGGACGTCGACACCGGCAGCCCGTTCCTGGTCGACGCGACCGGCTGGGCCGTGGACCTGGTGAAGGGCGCGATGGCGGACGCCTGGGGACGCGAGCCTCTCGAGACCGGGATCGGCGGGAGCATCCCGTTCATCGCCGACCTCGTGCGCGAGTTCCCCGAGGCGCAGATCCTCGTCACCGGTGTCGAGGACCCCGACTCGCGCGCGCACAGCCCCAACGAGTCGCTGCACCTGGGCGTCTTCAAGCGCGCCGCGCAGACCGAGGCGCTGTTCCTGCTCCGCGCCGCCGCTCACCGCGACTGACCACCGGTCGTGGAATACCCGGGTGACCACCCGGGTTGCAGCCGTAGAATCCCGGAAGGCACGACGACCGTTCCGCCCGTCCCCTGAGGAGTGACATGTCAGACACACTGACCGACCAGACGGCGACCCCCCTCGCCACCCCGCCCAGCGCGGCCCACGGCGTCTCGATGACCCCGACCGCCGCCGCCAAGGTCAAGAGCCTGCTCGAGCAGGAGGGCCGCGACGACCTGCGCCTGCGCGTCGCGGTGCAGCCCGGCGGCTGCTCCGGCCTCATCTACCAGCTCTACTTCGACGAGCGCACCCTCGACGGCGACGCCGCGGTGGAGTTCGAGGGCGTCGGCCTCGTCGTCGACAAGATGAGCGTCCCCTACCTCGACGGCGCCTCGATCGACTTCGAGGACACCATCCAGAAGCAGGGCTTCACCATCGACAACCCCAACGCGGGCGGCAGTTGCGCCTGCGGCGACAGCTTCCACTGACGCCGCGCGGCCCCGGGCCGCAGCGCCTCCGAACGGCGTCCGACAGTCCACTCCGGTGGCCCGTCGGGCGCCGTTCGTCATGACTGCACCACTCGGCCGGGACGTCAAGAGCGGGTCGTCGTGCACCGGGCCGCCGGAGCGGAAGGGTAGGCTGGAGCCGGTCTAATACAGTTTCGTGTGAACTGGTCCCCAGTCTTCCGAAAGGTCACCGGTGCGCTTCAATCGCCGAATCCGCAGATGGGTCGCTGCCCCCGTCGCAGGAGCCCTCGCCCTCGTCCTCGCGGGCTGCACGCAAGAGCAGCTCCAGGGCTGGCTCCCCACCGAACCCGGCACGACGAACCACGTCGACCGCGTCATCGGACTCTGGGTCACCTCCTGGATCGTCCTGCTCGCCGTCGGCGTCGTCACGTGGGGTCTCACCATCTGGGCGGTGGTCGTCTACCGCCGTCGCAAGGGGCAGACCGGCCTGCCGGTCCAGCTGCGCTACAACATGCCGATCGAGATCTTCTACACGATCGTGCCGCTGATCCTCGTGATCGGCTTCTTCGCCTTCACCGCGCGCGACCAGGCCGCGATCGAGCAGCCCTACGACGACCCGGACGAGACCATCCAGGTGTACGGCAAGCAGTGGGCGTGGGACTTCAACTACGTCGACGAGGACGTCTACTCCGCCGGCATCCAGGGCCAGTACCAGGAGGGCGGAGACGCGGCCGGCTCGCTCGTCGAGTCCGAGATCCCCACGCTCTACCTACCCGTCGGACAGAAGATCAAGATCCAGCTCGACGCGCGCGACGTGATCCACTCCTTCTGGGTCGTCGACTTCCTCTACAAGAAGGACATGATCCCCGGCAAGACGAACTACATGTACGTCACGCCTCTCAAGGAGGGGACCTACGCCGGCAAGTGCGCCGAGCTCTGCGGCGAGTACCACTCCGCGATGCTCTTCAACGTCAAGGTCGTCTCGCAGGGCGAGTACGACGACTACATCCAGTCGCTGCGCGACGCGGGCCAGACCGGTCAGCTCGGCGCCGAGTACAACCGCAATTCGAACCTTCCCGGAACCGGCGCGCCGGCCCGCGAGAACGAGGAGTAAGGGAGCATGAGCACCGCCACGGCACCCCGCCCGACGCGCACCGCCGGCACTCCGCCGGTCCAGCGCAAGGCGAACGTCCTCGTCCGCTGGATGACGTCGACCGACCACAAGGTCATCGGGTACATGTACCTGATCACGTCGTTCATCTACTTCTGCATCGCCGGCGTGATGGCACTCGTCATCCGCGCCCAGCTGTTCGAGCCCGGCCTGAACGTGGTCGAGACGCGCGAGCAGTACAACCAGCTGTTCACGATGCACGGCACGATCATGCTGCTGATGTTCGCGACGCCGCTCTTCGCCGGGTTCGCCAACGTCCTGATGCCGCTGCAGATCGGCGCCCCCGACGTCGCGTTCCCCCGCCTCAACGCCTTCGCGTACTGGCTCTACAGCTTCGGCTCGCTCATCGCGGTCGCCGGATTCGTCACCCCGCAGGGTGCGGCGTCCTTCGGCTGGTTCGCGTACGCGCCACTGTCGAGCACGACGTTCTCACCAGGGCTCGGCGGCAATCTCTGGGTCTTCGGCCTCGCGCTCTCGGGCTTCGGCACGATCCTCGGCGCGGTGAACTTCATCACGACCATCATCACGATGCGCGCTCCCGGCATGACGATGTTCCGCATGCCGATCTTCACCTGGAACATCCTGGTGACGTCGATCCTCGTGCTGCTCGCGTTCCCGGTGCTCGCCGCCGCGATGTTCGCCCTCGGCGCCGACCGCGTGTTCGACGCCCACATCTACGACGCGGCCAACGGCGGCGTCCTGCTCTGGCAGCACCTGTTCTGGTTCTTCGGCCACCCCGAGGTGTACATCATCGCGCTGCCGTTCTTCGGCATCGTGTCCGAGGTCTTCCCGGTCTTCAGCCGCAAGCCGATCTTCGGCTACAAGACGCTGATCTACGCGACCATCGCGATCGCCGCCCTCTCCGTGACGGTGTGGGCGCACCACATGTACGTCACCGGATCGGTTCTGCTGCCGTTCTTCTCGCTGATGACCATGCTCATCGCGGTCCCGACCGGCGTGAAGATCTTCAACTGGGTCGGCACTATGTGGCGCGGATCGGTGACCTTCGAGACCCCGATGATCTGGGCGATCGGCTTTTTGATCACCTTCACCTTCGGTGGACTCACCGGCGTCATCCTCGCGTCGCCCCCGCTCGACTTCCACGTCTCGGACTCGTACTTCGTGGTGGCGCACTTCCACTACGTCGTGTTCGGAACCGTCGTCTTCGCGATGTTCTCGGGCTTCTACTTCTGGTGGCCCAAGTGGACCGGCAAGATGCTGAACGAGACGCTGGGCAAGTGGCACTTCTGGCTGCTGTTCATCGGCTTCCACACCACCTTCCTCATCCAGCACTGGCTGGGCGTCGTCGGCATGCCGCGCCGCTACGCCAGCTACCTCCCCGAGGACGGCTTCACCTGGATGAACCAGGTGTCGACGGTCGGAGCGATGATCCTCGCGGTGTCGCTGATCCCGTTCTTCCTGAACGTGTACATCACGGCCCGCAAGGCGCCCAAGGTGACGGTGAACGACCCGTGGGGCTTCTCCCGGTCGCTCGAGTGGGCCACCTCGTGCCCGCCGCCCCGCCACAACTTCACCTCGATCCCGCGCATCCGGAGCGAGGCCCCGGCGTTCGACCTCAACCACCCCGAGGCCGGCATCCCCGTCGGAATCGGTCCGGCGAAGGACGCTCCGGACGCCCCCACGTACGACAAGTCCGAAGGCACGGTGAAGTAGGGCCATGCGCGCCAACGTCAATCTCTTCTGGCTCCTCGCGGGCTTCTTCCTCCTCGCCGACATCACGTACATCGTGTGGTCGCTGCTCGACACTGGCCAGGTGGAGTGGGTCGGCACCGTCGGCATCGGCCTCTCGGCCGTGCTGGGCGCGTTCATCGCGTTCTACGTCGGCCGCGTCCACAAGGCGCAGGGTGCTGAGCTCCCCGAGGACCGCCTCGATGCGGACATCGACGACGGAGACCCCGAGCTGGGCTTCTTCAGCCCGTGGAGCTGGTGGCCGCTGATCCTGGGCGGTTCCGCGGCACTCGGATTCCTCGGCCTTGCCGTGGGGTTCTGGATCACTTACATCGCCGTCGGGCTCTTCCTGGTCGCCATCGCCGGCTGGGTGTACGAGTACTACCGCGGGTACTTCGCCCGCTAGGGCGCAGCGCACGGCCGAGGGCCGGGTGCACGAGGGCTTCGGCTCCGTGCACCCGGCCCTTTCGCTTATCCAGGAGGAAGCGACGCGCGGTCGGGGCCCGGTCGGCTCGGCCGTTCGGCTTCGTGCAGGGGCGGCACTCGCCGATCGTGGCGGATCGAGCCTCCCGGTGAGAGCCGGGACCGCTCGGTGAGGGATGACGAGGTGAGCTGGATCTCTCGCGGTGTCATGCTGGCGGGACACCGAGGCGTCCTGCGCGGCGGAACTCGTCTGGGCACATCCCGACGGCCCGCGACGTGGAAGCTCGCAGGGGAGTGCAGCGGGCGGCGCCGAGCAGGAGCGTCGGCCCGCGTCATCACGCCTACGGGTCTGCGCTGCGACGGCTCCTGCTCCGGTCACGGGTGAGCGGGCTACGCCTGTGGCGGCTCTCCTGTGCGCGTGTGGGTGTGCCGGCGGTGGTGGCCGCTACGGTCGCCGATACTGCTGCGCCTGCGGCCGTACTGGGCCTGCCGCGCCTGTTCTGGCGCCTGCGCTGCCCTACGGACTCCTGCACACCGTTCCGAACCCAGCGGAGCCCGCACCCCGGCGGAACCGCGCGCGCCCCTGCGGCTCTCGGAGCTCCTCGGTACGGCTAGCGGGTCGTGCCGGTCGGCGCGAGGACAGGGAGCCTGAGACGCCGCTGCAGCGACGGTCGTCGATGTCCGGAGGTCGCCTCCTCGGTCTCACCGGCGAGCGTCGCCGTCGCCGATCACAGAGGGTTCGACCGTGAGTGGGGGAGGGCAGTCCTGATAGGCCTGCTGGGAATGGGTACCCTCGAACCGATCCGGAGCGTCTCGACGTGTACGGGGACCGGGGACCTCACCGGACGACCTCACCGGACGACCACACTGCGAGCACGCAGAGGGGCTGGCTCACTCCATGATCGGATGGCGGCGGACGTCTCCAGCTCGGCGGTGAGACGGCGTCTCGTGATTCAAGGAGCGGAGGTCTCGAGGTCCGGAGTATCGCCCCACGTTCCTGCCGGCTTGTCGCCGTCGAGGCGCTGTGATCCGGTCTCACCGGCTCTCGATGCACCGACGACCCCCGCCCCGGAGAACAGGCGCCGCCCCGCTGCGGGAACGACGAAGGGCCCGGACGAATGAACGTCCGGGCCCTTCGGGGGAGGATCAGTGCTCGCTGCGCGAGCTCTCGAGCTCCTTCTGGGTGACGGGGGTGATCCGGTCCTCGAAGAACCAGCGGGAGAGGCCGGCGCGGACGCGCTGCGGGGCGGTGATGCGGCCACGCGAGTCCGGACGGATCATCAGGGGCTCGTACTCGTCCTGACCGACGAGCTTCCAGCGCTCGTACTCGTCGAGCTGCTGGTGCACCTCGATGAACTCGCCGCCGGGGAGGCGGACGATGCGGCCCGACTCGAAGCCGTGCAGCGCGATCTCGCGGTCCTTCTTCTGTAGCGCCAGGCAGATGCGCTTGGTGATGAAGTACGCGATGAACGGACCCGCGATGAGCAGGAACTGCAGGCTGTGGATCACGCCCTCCATCGTGAGGTGGAAGTGCGTCGCGATGAGGTCGGACGAGGCGGCGGCCCAGAGGACGGCGTAGAAGCTGACTCCGGCGGCGCCGATCGCGGTGCGGGTCGCGGCGTTGCGCGGGCGGTCGAGCAGGTGGTGCTCGCGCTTGTCACCGGTGATCCACGCCTCGAGGAACGGGTAGAGCATGACCACGGCGATGAACAGTCCGAGACCGACGAGCGGGATCAGGATGTTGAACGACAGGGTTCCGATGCCCGGGATGGCCCACTCGAGTCCCGGCGGGACGAGGCGCAGGGCGCCGTCGGCGAAGCCGATGTACCAGTCGGGCTGGGTTCCCGCGGAGACGGGCGAGGGGTCGTACGGGCCGTAGTTCCAGATCGGGTTGATCGTGAACAGCGAGGCGATGAGGACGACGACGCCGAAGACGATGAAGAAGAATCCACCGGCCTTCGCGGCGTAGACCGGCAGCACCGGGTAGCCGACGACGTTCTGCTCGGTCTTGCCCGCACCGGGGAACTGGGTGTGCTTGTGGACGACCACGAACACGAGGTGCAGGGCGATGAACGCGAGCACCAGCGCCGGCAGCAGCAGGATGTGCAGCGTATAGAGGCGGCCGACGATGTCGGTGCCCGGGAACTCGCCGCCGAAGAGCAGGAACGAGATCCAGGTGCCGACGATCGGGATGCCCTTGACCATGCCGTCGATGATGCGGAGGCCGTTGCCCGAGAGCAGGTCGTCGGGGAGCGAGTAGCCGGTGAAGCCCTCGGCCATCGCGAGGATGAAGAGGACGAAGCCGATGACCCAGTTGAGCTCGCGGGGCTTGCGGAACGCACCGGTGAAGAAGATGCGCAGCATGTGCAGGCCGATCGAGGCCACGAACAGCAGTGCCGCCCAGTGGTGGATCTGCCGCATCAGCAGGCCGCCGCGGATGTCGAAGGAGATGTCGAGCGAGGACGACATCGCCGCCGACATCTCGATGCCCTTGAGGGGCAGGTAGCTGCCCTCGTAGTGCGTCTCGACCATCGAGGCCTGGAAGAAGAAGGTGAGGAAGGTGCCCGACAGCAGGATGATGACGAAGCTGTAGAGCGCGACCTCGCCGAGGAGGAAGGACCAGTGGTCGGGGAAGATCTTGCGACCGAACTCCTTGACGACCGCGGAGATGCTCGTGCGCTCGTCGATGTAGTTCGACGCCGCTCCGACGTACCCCTTCTGGAACTTGCCGGATCCGAGGATGACGCCGTCCTCGGGCTCCGCGGGGGAGCTGGAGGGGCGTGAGGGGGTGGTGGTGGACATGTGAGTCATCGCTCCCAGAAGGACGGTCCGACGGGCTCCGTGAAGTCGCTTCTGGCGACCAGGTAACCCTCGGCGTCGACGGTGATGGGGAGCTGCGGAAGCGGACGCTTCGCCGGGCCGAAGATGACGGCGGCCTCGCGCGTGATGTCGAATTGCGACTGGTGGCACGGGCACAGCAGGTGGTGGGTCTGCTGCTCGTACAGCGCCACAGGGCAGCCGACGTGCGTGCAGATCTTGGAGTAGGCGACGATTCCGTCGTAGTTCCAGGTCTCGCGACCCTCACTGACGATGAGGTCCTCCGGCTTCAGGCGCATCAGGAGGACGGCGGCCTTGGCCTTCTCCTCCAGCTTGCCCTCGGCGTCGTTGAGGCCCTCGGGGATGACGTGGAAGGCGGATCCGAGGGTGACGTCCGATGCGAGGATCGGCGCTCCCGACGGGTCCAGGGTGAGCCTCGTGCCCTCTTCCCACAGGGTGGTCTTGAGGAGGGCGACGGGGTTCTGGTCCTGCGGGCCGAGGCCCCGGAACAGGATCACGGCGGGCAGGGGGAACACGACGAGGGAGGCGATCAGGCTGTTCCGGACGAGGGAGCGGCGGCCGAAGCCGGACTCCTTGTCGGACTGGTCGAAGATCTCGAGCGCACGGGCGCGGGTGGGCTCCGCGCTGCGGACGGGGTGGCGGATGTCGATGCCCTCGTGGTCCGACATCAGCTGCTTGCCCCAGTGGACGGCGGCGATGCCGATGCCCAGGAGCGCGAGGGACATGCCCAGGCCGATGAACAGTGTGTTCAGCCGGACCGACGCGACGTCCTCGGTGATCGGGAACGCCATGTAGGCGGCGACCGCGAAGATCGAGCCCGCGAAGGAGAGGTAGAAGAGCGTGTACACCGTGCGCTCGGCACGCTTCTCGACCTTGGGGTCGACGTCGGTCATCCGGGGGCGGTGCGGCGGGAGGCCCGGGTCCTGGACGCGGTCCCGCGTCACGACCGCGGTGCCGGCCGGAGCCGTTCCGTGCCCGGTGGCCGACGAGGTGGCGAGGTCCGTGCCACCCTCATCGTGCTCTGCCATGGTTCTCCTTTTCACGCCGTGTCGGCACCAGTCGGTGCCGTGGGTCAGTCGCGCCCGTCAGGGCGCTGCAGTCGTCTAGTTGGATCGGGCGGTGATCCACACCGTCAGGGCCACGATCGCGCCGAGGCCGAAGATCCAGAGGAACAGGCCCTCTGCGACCGGCCCGAGGGAGCCGAGCGCGAATCCGCCCGGGGACGGGTTGGCCTCGATGTACTTGAGGTACGAGATGATGTCGCGCTTGTCCTCGGGCGAGATGTTCAGGTCGTTGAAGACCGGCATGTTCTGCGGGCCGGTGACCATCGCCTCGTAGATGTGCGCCTCGGTCACGCCGCCCAGCGGGGGAGCGAACTTGCCCTCGGTGAGCGCGCCGCCGGCCCCGGCGACGTTGTGGCACATGGCGCAGTTGATGCGGAACAGCTCGGCGCCGTTCGCCGCGTCGCCCTGTCCATCGAGGACCTCGCCCTCGGGGATCGCGGGGCCGGGGGCCAGCGACGCGACGTAGGCGGCGAGCTCGCCGACCTGCTCGTCGGTGAACTGCACCGGCTTCTCGAGCGCCTGGGGGCCGTGCATCTGCATCGGCATGCGGCCGGTGCCGACCTGGAAGTCGACCGACGCCGCGCCCACTCCGATGAGGGAGGGAGCGTTGTCGGTGCCCGCGGCGTCTAGGCCGTGGCAGGTGGCGCAGTTCGCGGCGAAGAGCTTCGAGCCCTCGTCGATCGTCTGCTGGCTGGTGGACGACGTCTCCGCCGAGGCGGACGTCGCGACGCCGACCGCGGCGTAGGTCCCGCCGGTGAGCCCGAGGCCGATGGCGATCAGGGCCAGGGTGGCGAGCGGGTGGCGGCGACCCTTCTTGGCTCGGCTCTTCGTCTTCGGGGAGGCCATCGAGGCGTCCTTCCTGCGGGGGTCGGGAGTGGAGTGGGGCATCGGCGGGCGCGTCACTTGAGGAAGTAGATGACGGCGAACAGGCCGACCCAGACGACGTCGACGAAGTGCCAGTAGTACGAGACGACGATGGCGCTCGTCGCCTCCTTGTGGCCGAAGTTCTTGACCGCGAAGCCGCGGCCGATGACGAGGAGGAACGCGATCAGGCCGCCGGTGACGTGCAGGGCGTGGAAGCCGGTCGTCAGGTAGAAGGCGGAGCCGTAGGCGTTGCTGGAGAGCGTGACGCCCTCGGAGACGAGGGTCGCGTACTCGAGCACCTGGCCGGAGACGAAGACCGCGCCCAGGGCGTAGGTGAGGAAGAACCACTCGACCATGCCCCACTTGAACGGGCTGAGGCCCGTCGCGCGCGGCTGCAGGCGCTCGGCGGCGAACACGCCGAACTGGCAGCTGAACGACGAGGCCACGAGGATCACCGTGTTCACGCCCGCGTAGGGGACGTTGAGGATCTGGGTCTCGGCGCCCCAGAGCTCGGGGGAGGTGCTCCGCAGGGTGAAGTAGATCGCGAACAGGCCCGCGAAGAACATGACCTCGCTGCCCAGCCAGACGATCGTTCCGACCGCGACCGGGTTGGGTCGGTTCACTACGGGCGCGGTGGCCGTGGGGGAGAGAGAGGTGCTCGTCACACAGACCATTATGGCCGATGGCAGGGGAGGGAAGTCGCACTAGCCGGGAGGCGATCCTCGTCGCATAATCTGGGAGCCATGTCGGAAACCCTGTCCTGGCCGCACGTTCTCAGCGCACTCCTCGAGTCCTCCGATCTGAGCGTCTCCGAGGCGACGTGGGCCATGGAGCAGGTGATGGAGGGCGCGGCGACTCCGGCGCAGCTCGCCGGACTGCTGGTGGCCCTCCGGGCGAAGGGCGAGACCGTCGACGAGATCGTCGGCTTCCGCGACGCGATCCTCGACCACGCGGTGCCGCTGGACGTGGACCCGATGGCCCTGGACATCGTCGGGACGGGCGGGGACCGCTTCGGGACCGTCAACATCTCCTCCACCGCGTCGATCATCGCGGCCGCCGCCGGCACGCCCGTCGTGAAGCACGGGAACAAGGCCGCGTCCTCCTCCTCCGGCTCCTCCGACGTGCTCGCGGCACTCGGGGTCGACCTCTCCCTCTCCCCCGAGCGGGTGGCCGAGGTGTTCCGGCGGACGGGGATCGCCTTCGTCTTCGCGTCCCTCTTCCACCCCGGCTTCCGGCACGCCGGTCCGGTGCGCGCCGAGCTGGGCGTGCCGACGGTGTTCAACTTCCTCGGCCCGCTCTGCAATCCGGCGCGTCCCGAGGCCTCTGCGGTCGGGGTGGCGCACCTCGACCGGGTGCCGCTGGTCGTCGGCGTGTTCCGGACGCGCGGGGCGACGGCTCTGGTGTTCCGCGGGGACGACGGCCTCGACGAGCTCACCACCACGGGTCACAGCCACATCTGGGAGGTGTCGCGCGGCTCCGTGGTCGAGCACGACCTCGACCCGCGCGACCTGGGCCTGCCCCGCGCGCGGATCGACGAGCTGCGCGGCCGCGACGCCGCCTACAACGCGAGCGTGGTGCGCTCGGTGCTCGCGGGAGACGGCGGCCCCGTCCGCGACATCGTCCTTCTGAACGCGGCCGCGGGCCTCGCGGCGTTCGACCTGGCGCGCGACCCGGACCTGGTGCGCACGCCCGTCCTGGAGCGCCTGCGGACGTCGATGGACCGCGCGGCGGAGGCCGTCGACTCCGGGGCCGCCACGGCCAAGCTCGAGGAGTGGGTCCGCGAGACGCAGCGCGCCGTCGTCCCGCTGCCGTAGGCGCGAGCGCAGGGCGTAACGTGGGGCTGCTGTCCGCGACGGTGCGGGCGGCGATCCACCACGCGCCGGATCGCCCGCAGGTCACGGGTCGCCCGAGTGGTGGCCCGATCCTGGAGGAGACCTCGATGAAGAAGCTCATCAACGACCCGAAGAACGTCGTCACGGAGTCGGTGGCCGGCTTCGGCCTGGCGCACGCCGACCTGGTCCGGGTGGTGTCGGATCCCCTGTTCGTGGTGCGGGCCGACGCGCCCCGCTCGGGCAAGGTGGGCATCGTCAGCGGAGGCGGCAGCGGGCACGAGCCGCTGCACGCGGGCTTCGTCGGATTCGGGATGCTGGACGCCGCCGTCCCCGGTCCCGTCTTCACCTCGCCCACGCCCGACCCGATCGTCGCGGCCACGCAGGCCGTCGACGGCGGCGCGGGTGTGCTGCACATCGTGAAGAACTACACGGGCGACGTCCTGAACTTCGAGACCGCGGCCGACCTCGCCGGCGCCGAGGGGATCGAGGTGCGCAGCGTGATCGTCGACGACGACGTCGCGGTGAAGGACTCGCTCTACACCGCGGGCCGCCGCGGCGTGGCCGGCACCGTGCTGGTCGAGCGGATCGCGGGCGCCGCGGCCGAGCGGGGCGACTCCCTCGACGAGGTCGCGACGATCGCCGAGACGGTGATCGCGAACGTGCGCTCGATGGGCGTCGCCCTCACGCCGTGCATCGTCCCGCACGCGGGCGAGCCGAGCTTCGAGCTGGGCGAGGACGAGATCGAGATCGGCATCGGCATCCACGGCGAGCCCGGCCGGGAGAAGATCGCGCTGGAGCCGGCCGACCGCATCGTCGACCGGATCCTCGGCCCGATCCTGGAGGACCTGCCGTTCTCCTCCGGGGACGAGGTGCTGCTCCTGGTGAACGGCATGGGCGGCACGCCGCAGATCGAGCTGTACCTCGCCTACCGGCGCGCAGCCGAGGCCCTGGCCGAGAAGGGGATCACCGTCGCACGCAGCCTCGTCGGCAACTACACGACGTCGCTCGAGATGCAGGGCTTCTCGCTCACCGTCCTCAAGCTCGACGACGCCCTGACCGCGTTGTGGGACTCCCCGGTGCAGACCGCGGCGCTGCGGTGGGGACGCTGAGCGCCCGCGCGCACACCATGACCGGAACGACAGCCGCAGGAGCGGCCCACGAGGAGGAGACGACCATGCAGGACGCACAGGGAGCCGGGCTCGACGCGGCGTGGGCGACGGCGTGGATCCGCCGCGCCGCCGAGTCGATCGCGGAGCACCGGGTCGAGCTGATCACGCTCGACCGGGCGATCGGCGACGGGGACCACGGCGAGAACATGGACCGCGGCTTCCAGGCCGTGGTCGCGAAGCTGGACGGGGCGCCGGAGCAGGGGCTCCCGGCGGACGTGCTCAAGCTGGTCGCGACGACGCTCATCTCCACCGTCGGCGGCGCCTCGGGCCCGCTGTTCGGCACGGCGTTCCTGAAGGCCTCCGCCGCGGTCGCGGGCGAGGACGCGCTCGAGGGCGCTGACGTCGCAGCTCTCCTGGCCGCGGCGAGGGACGGCATCGTGCTCCGCGGCAAGGCCGAGGTGGGCGACAAGACGATGGTGGACGCGTGGACGCCGGCGGTCGACGCGGCCGCGGCCGCCGTCGAGGAGGGAGCGGCTCCGGCCGACGTCCTCGCCGCGGCGGCCGAGGCGGCGCAGAGGGGAGCGGAGTCGACGGACCCGCTGGTCGCCCGCAAGGGACGCGCCAGCTACCTCGGCGAGCGCGCCATCGGGCACCGAGATCCCGGCAGCGTGTCGACCGTTCTCCTGCTCCGCGCAGCAGCCGAGGCGGCGGCGTGAGCGTCGGGCTGGTCCTGGTCTCGCACAGCGCGCAGCTGGCGGAGGGGCTGGTCGAGCTCGCGGAGCAGATGGCTGCCTCGGTCGCGCTGGTCGCCGCGGGCGGGACGGACGATGGCGGCATCGGCACCAGCTTCGACCGCATCACGGCGGCCCTGGCGGAAGCGGACTCCGGCGAGGGGGTCGTCGTCCTCTGCGACCTCGGTTCGGCGATCATGACGGCGGAGACCGCGGTCGAGTTCCTCGACGACGACGCGCGCGCCCGGGTCCGGATCGCCGACGCCCCGCTGGTGGAGGGGGCGGTCGCGGCCGCCGTCGCCGCGGGCACGGGGGCGTCGCTGGACGAGGTGCTCGCCGCCGCGGAGTCGGCCCGGGGCGAGGCGCTCGCTGCTCCCGCCGAGGAGACCGCGCCCGGTGACGAGCGCGTGCAGCGCCGCGTCCGCCTCATCAACCCGAACGGCCTGCACGCCCGTCCCGCGGCCGACTTCGTCACGCTCGCCGCCACCTTCGACGCCCGGATCGACGCGAACGGCAAGGACGCCACGAGCCTGCTCGGCGTGATGTCGCTGGGGCTCGACCGCGGGGACGAGGTCGTCCTCTCGGCGTCGGGGCCGCAGGCCCACGAGGCGGTCGGCCGGCTCGGCGATCTGGTCGAGTCGGGCTTCGGCGAGGTGTAGCGCGCCGTCGACCGGTCCAGGGACCGCGGAGGCGCCTCCTCCTACGCTGAGCGCATGGCCCTCCGCGGAACCCGACCCCCGTCCGTCCTGCTCCGCCGACTCGTCACCGTCCCGCGCGTCGTGCGCCGGGCGGACGCTCGTGCGGCCCGGCGGCTGAACGCCCGTCGCCCGTCGCCCGTCGTCGACGGGGCGCTCGTGGGGCTCTCCCGGGCCGCGGACCACGGAGTCCTCTGGGCCGGCGTCGGCGTCCTGCTGCTCCTGGCGGGCCGTCCCCGCGAGGCTCTGCGGGGGACCGCCTCGCTCGCCGCGGCCAGCGCGCTCGCGAACCTGGTCGGCAAGCGCGTGTTCGGCGGCGACCGGCCGCTCCTCGTCGACGTCCCGGTCGGCCGGCGCCTGGCGACGGTGCCGACGTCGGCGTCCTTCCCCTCGGGGCACGCGGCGAGCGCCGCCGCCTTCGCCGCCGGGGTCGCGCTCGAGTCGCCCCGAGTGGGGGCGGCGGTCGCCCCGCTCGCCGCCGCCGTGGCCTTCTCCCGCCTGCACGTCGGCGTCCACTGGCTCTCGGACGTCCTCGGCGGCGCGGCGCTCGGCGCGGCGGTCGCGGTCGTCGGCCGAGCCGTCCTGCCGGCCGAGCCGCGCCACGTGCCCGTCTCGGAGCGCGCGACCCGGCCCCCCGTCGACCGCAGCCCGCTGGGGGACGGCGCCGCCCTCCTCGTGGTCCTCAACCCCGGCGCGGGCCGGGACTCGCACCGCCCCGATCCCGAGCCGCTGGTCCGAGCCCGGTTCCCGAAGGCGCGCGTGCACCGGCTGACCGAGGGGGAGGACCTCGCCGACGTGGTGCGCGAGGCGCGCTCGGGGGACTCTCCGCCCCGGGTGCTCGGGATCTACGGCGGGGACGGGACCATGTCGGTCGGTGCCGCTCTCGCCCGCGCCGAGGGGATGACGCTGCTCGTGCTGCCGGGCGGGACCATGAACCACTTCGCGAAGGCGCTGGGGCTGCTCACCGTCCAGGACGCGCTCGACGCGGCGACGATCGGCGAGCGCCGCGACGTCGACGTGGCCGAGGTCGTCGCGGACGGGGGAGACCCGGTCACGGTGCTCAACACGGTCTCGATCGGCGTCTACCCGGAGTTCGTCGCGGCCCGCGAGAAGCGCGAGAAGCGGATCGGGAAGCCGCTCGCCGCCGTGATCGCGGCCCTCTCGGTCGTGCGGCGCACCGATCCGTTCGAGCTCCGGCGCGACGGGCGCACGCAGCTCGTCTGGTCGTACTTCGTCGGGGTGAACCAGGAGCACCCGCGCACGGCCGCCCCGCTCGCCCGGCGTCGGCTCGACGACGGCCACCTCGACGTGCGCATCCTGCACTCAGGACGGACTCCTCGCACCCGGGGAGCGTTCTCGCTCCTGCTCGGCCGTACGGCGACCCCGGTGGTCGGCCGTGTGCCCGGCTGGCGGGCACCGGTGGTGGAGTCGTTCTCGACGCCGGAGATCACCGTCGGCGCGCGCCGACCCGCGGGGGACGACCCCGAGTGGGCGCACGACGGCGAGACCGAGCGCTTCGACGGCTCCCGCGACGGATTCGACGAGGCCGTGGTGCGGATCGTGCCGCTGGGCCTGCGGGTCTACGCGACCGCGGACTAGGGGGCGGTGCCGGCCCGGTCCCCGCCGTCCGGATCCGCCAGCAGTTCGGCCAGCGCGTCGAGGGCGGCGACCTGCCCGGCCACCACCAGCGAGCGGGCCTCGTCGAGCGGGTGCCACCGGGCGTCCTCCAGCTCGGGGAAGCTGCGCAGCACGCCGGAGCCCCGCGGCCACTCCAGCTCGAAGGTGTTGCTCGCGACGAAGGCGGTGTCCGCGTGTCCGCGCCCGGCGAAGACCGTGACGGTCTTGGCCGCGCTCTGCCGGAACGCGCCGAGGAGGGTCAGCTCCCCGACGGGCGGAGGAGCGCCGGTCTCCTCCTCGAACTCGCGGCGCGCGGCGTCCAGCGGCGTCTCGTCGCCCGTGTGCACGCCCTTCGGGATCGTCCACGCGCGGGGGCGCCGGGTCCAGAAGGGGCCGCCCATCCGCCCGAGGAACACCTCGGTGCCGGAGGGGCCCTCGCGGTGCAGCAGGATCCCCGCGCTCGTCACCGCGGTCATCGCGTCTCTCCGGTCATCCCGCCATCCTGCCCCGCGCCCGTGGAAGGATCGGCAGGACCCGCCCGCGACCGCACGGAGTGAACCATGCACGACCACGAGATCCTCCGACAGCTGCGCGACGCGCTCGGAGACGCGGTCCTGACCGAGGGCCCCGGGTTCGAGGCCGTGCACACCGACAAGTCGGGCTTCTCCGCACCGGGTCGCGCGCTCGCGCTCGTCGCTGCCCGCTCGGTCGAGGACGTGCAGGCGGCGCTGCGCATAGCGACGGAGCACCGGCTCCCGGTCGTGCCGCGCGGAGCGGGAACGGGCCTCGCTGCCGGGGGAGTGGCGAGCGAGGGAGCGCTCGTCCTCTCGACCGCCGCGATGGACCGCATCCTCGAGGTGTCGCTCAAGGACGAGCTGGCGGTCGTCGAGCCCGGGGTCATCAATCAGGCGCTGTCGGACGCCGTCGCTCCGCACGGCCTCGTCTTCTCGCCCGACCCCGCGAGCCGCGCGATCTCGAGCATCGGCGGAAACATCGCGACGAACGCCGGGGGGCTGCTGTGCGCCAAGTACGGCGTGACCCGGGAAGCGGTGCTCGGGTTGACGGTCGTCCTCCCCGACGGACGACTGCTCCGCACCGGCCGCCGCAGCGTGAAGGGAGTCACCGGGTACGACCTCACCGCGCTCCTGACCGGCTCCGAGGGGACGCTGGGCGTCATCGTGGAGGCCACCGTGAAGCTCCGCCCGATCCCGACCGGGCGCGTGGTCACGGTCGGCGCGTACTTCCCGAGCGTCGTCGCCGCGGCCGCCGCCTCCGCCGCGATCACCGCCGCGCGGCTCCGTCCCGCGGTGATGGAGCTGATGGACGAGGCGGCGCTCGCCGCGATCTCGCGCTACACCGGAGCGAGCCTGGACCGCGGTGCCGCCTACCTCCTCGTCCAGACGGACGGCGGAGGAGCGGCGGAGGAGTCGCAGCGCGTCCTCGAGATCGTGACCGCCTCCGGGGGCGCCGCCGAGGCGACCGAGGACCCGGCCGAGGGCGAGGCTCTGCTGGCCGTCCGCCGGGCCTTCCACCCGGCGCTCGAGGCGGAGGGCCGGGTGCTGATCGAGGACGTCTGCGTGCCCCGCTCGGCGCTGCCGGCGATGTTCGCGGCGATCCGCGGCATCGAGGAGCGGACGGGGCTCAGCATCCCCACCGTCGCCCACGCGGGGGACGGGAACCTCCATCCGAACTTCGTGCTGCCCGCGGGGGACGGACCCGTGGGGGAGGACGTCTGGGGCGCCGCGGCGGAGCTCTTCCGCACGGCCCTGGCCCTCGGCGGCACGCTCACGGGCGAGCACGGCGTGGGACTGCTCAAGCGGCGCTGGCTGGCGGAGGAGCTGGGCGAGGACTCGCTGGCGCTCCAGCGCGGGATCAAGGCCGTGTTCGACCCGCTGGGGATCATGAACCCGGGGAAGGTCTTCTGAGGAGGGCGCCCCGGGCTACAGCAGCTCGGCCGTGATCATCGAGGCGGTGAGCACGATCGTCGCCGCGGACATCAGCCAGTAGAGGACCGTCTCGCGCCAGGACCCGGCGGAGCCCAGCACGGGCAGCGCGGCGTAGCCGCCGGTGGTCCAGACGTGGCGCAGCGGTGTCCGGCGCAGGCGCCGCGGCAGGCGCACGCGCAGCGGCCACAGCCAGTTGATCCCGCCGGTCGTGAGGGCGTCGCCGGCCACGTGCACGAGGTAGCCCAGCGTCGCGGCGACCCGGAGCCACGCCCAGGTGCCGTCGGCGAGCGCGACGAGCAGGACCGTGACGACCGTCGCCCCGGCCCAGGCGATGCGCCAGGAGGGGGCGGCCCGGACGGCCTTCGCGGCGAACGCGAGGGCGGGCAGCGTGAGCACGGCGGCCACGGCGACGGGGCCGACGACCGGCACCGGGAAGCGCAGCGCCGTGAGCACCGGCACCAGGTACCAGACGACGGCGACCGCGAGCAGCGAGTGCATCCCGTGCCGGTGCCCTCCGCTGATCCGGCCCGCGGTCGCCGTGAGCAGGGAGGCGCCCGGCGCCGAGCGGGAGACGGTCGCGCTCGCGTGGTCCGCGTCGGGCACCAGGGCCCAGCCGGCGGCGACTCCGAGGCCGACCAGTCGGAGGTCGAGCGGGAGACCCGCGAGGCCGAGGGGCCCGGCGACGGCGGGCACGGAGGCGGCGACGGCCCAGGCGAGCGCACCGGAGACGGCGTGCGAGCGGCCCATCATCGCGGGTCGGCTCCTTCGACTGGGCGCTGCGAGGCCGGAGGACGGCCGCGGCGGCACGAGAGAACCCCCGGCCGAGTGCGTGAGCACGGACCGGGGGTGAGGGTGGGCGATACCGGACTCGAACCGATGACCTCTTCCGTGTGAAGGAAGCGCGCTACCAACTGCGCCAATCGCCCAGGGGGACGTGCTGGACGACCCGAGAGACGATCGTAGCGGATCCGCGGGGCCCGGATGCACCGCCGACGCCCGCCACGCCCGGGTGAACGGACGGCGACGAGCCGGTTTCGCGCGGAAAGACGCGGATCGGACTCCGAGCGGCGGGATCGGCGTCCGCTCGATTTGGATTCCGGCGCCGCTGTCGTATACATTCTTCTAGGTCGAGCCGGGCAGCGAAAGCGCCGGACAGACAGCAAGACAGCACGACACGCAAAACGGCAACACCAGTACGACCTACATGCGGATGTGGCGCAGCGGTAGCGCATCACCTTGCCAAGGTGAGGGTCGCGAGTTCGAATCTCGTCATCCGCTCGAACACCGGTCCTCGGACCGGCGTGATCGGGACGGCACCCTCGGGTGCCTCCCACCTGGTCGGCCCTCGGGCCGCCGACACCGAATCCCGTACACGGTGGATTGGCCGAGAGGCGAGGCAGCGGCCTGCAAAGCCGTATACACGGGTTCGAATCCCGTATCCACCTCGATCGTTCACCGAACGAGGCGCTCCGCACGGAGCAACGGGCGATTGGCGCAGCGGTAGCGCGCTTCCCTGACACGGAAGAGGTCACTGGTTCGATCCCAGTATCGCCCACCACGAGAACCCCCGGCCCCTGGCCGGGGGTTCTGTCGTTCCCGGCTCCGGCGCTACCCTCGCAGGATGCCCGCCCCGATCCCCGTCGACGACCAGGGCACCCTCCTGCGGCTCGTCTCGCGGGACGACGGACCTGCCCTCGCCGCCGCGTACCGGCGCAACCGCCGGCACCTCGCGCCCTGGGAGCCGACGCGCTCGACCCGCTTCTTCGAGGCGGGGGGCCAGACCGACGCCGTCGCCGACGCACTCGCCGCGCACCGGGCCGGCAGCGTCCTCCCGCTCGTCCTCGACGCGGGCGGCGTGATCGTCGGTCGGCTGACTCTCGCGAACATCGTCCGCGGCGCCTTCGACAGCGGCGATCTCGGCTACTGGCTCGACAGCGGTCTGCAGGGCCGCGGCGTGATGACCCGCGCGGTCGGAGCCGTCCTGCGCACCGCGCGTGAGGATCTGGGGCTGCACCGCGTGCAGGCCGGGACGCTCCTCCACAACGTCGGATCGCAGACCGTGCTGCAGCGCAACGGCTTCGAGCGGATCGGCGTCGCGCGGCGCTACCTGCGGATCGCCGGGGAGTGGCAGGACCACGTCCTCTTCCAGGCGCTGCTCGAGGGCGGCCCGCTCCAGCCTCCGCCGACTCCGCTCGTCTAGGGTGAGCGGCGCCGGCCTTCTCCCGGCGCTCCGAGCGGGAGGGACGCGCCCATGACCACGCGGCACATCGGCGGACGAGAGTTCGACTTCGAGCGGCAGGTGGCCGTGATGGCGGTCGTGAACCGCACGCCCGACTCCTTCTACGACAAGGGCTCCACCTTCGCCCTGGACAGCGCCATCGCGGCCGCCGTGCGCGCCGCGGAGCTCGGCGCCGACTGGGTCGACATCGGCGGAGTGCCGTTCGGCCGCGGCCCCGCCGTCACGCTCCAGGAGGAGCTCGACCGGGTCGTCCCCGTCGTGGCGGGCATCGCGGAGCGGAGCGACGTGGTCGTCTCGGTGGACACGACGAGCGCCGAGGTCGCGCGCGCGAGCATCGCCGCGGGCGCCTCCGTCATCAACGACACGAGCGGGCTGCACGACCCCCGGATGCTCGAGGTCGTCGCCTCCTCCTCCGCTCAGCTCGTCATCACCCACAGCGTGGGCGCTCCCCGCAGCGAGCCGGAGAGACCCGAGTACGACGACGTCGTGGCGACGGTGGTCGACCACCTGCGGAGCCGCGTCGATCGCGCGCTCTCGGGTGGAGTGCCTGCCGGGAGGATCATCGTCGATCCGGGTCACGACCTGAACAAGAACACCCTGCACACGCTCGAGCTCACCCGCCGGCTGGGCGAGGTGGCCGCGCTCGGCTTCCCGGTGCTCGCCGCGGTCTCCAACAAGGACTTCATCGGCGAGGCGCTGGACCGGCCGCAGGGGGAGCGCCTCGAGGGCTCCCTCGCCGCCGCGGTGATCTGCATCCTGAACGGTGCGCGGATCGTACGCATGCACGACGTGCGCCAGGCGGTGGACGCCGTGCGGATGACGGAGGCGGTGCTGGGCTGGCGGGCGCCCGCCTTCCTCCGCCACAACGTGGAGCCGGCGGCGTGAGCGCCCGCATCGACGGTCTGTCGCCGGCCGGGCAGGACCTGTCCGACCAGGCTCTGCTGGCCCTCTACGCGGACGGGGCCGGCGAGCAGTGGCTCCGGGTCAACTTCGTCGCGAGCGTCGACGGAGCGGTCACCCGCGACGGCGTCTCGGGCGATCTCGGGGGCGCGGCGGACCTGCGCGTGTTCGACCTGCTCCGCCGGCTCGCCGACGTCGTGCTCGTCGCGGCCGGCACGGTGCGGACCGAGGGCTACGGCCCGATGGTGCTGAGCGACGAGTCCGTGCGGGCGCGGCTCGGCACCGGGCTCGCCCCGCAGCCCGTCTTCGCGATCGTCTCGGGGTCGCTCGACCTCGATCCCGCCTCGCGGATCTTCACCGAGGCGCCGGTGCGCCCGACCGTCGTGACCACCGGCTCCTCGCCGGCCCGCCGGCGCGCGGAGCTCGCCGAGGTCGCCGACGTGCTCGTCTGCGGCGACGCAGAGCTCGACGCGACGCGGATGCGGGCGCAGCTCGCGGAGCGGGGGCTCGGCAGGATCCACTGCGAGGGCGGTCCGTCGCTGCTCGGGACCCTCCTCGCCGCGGACGCCGTCGACGAGCTCTGCCTGACCGTCGCTCCGACGCTCGAGGCGGGGGACTCCGGGAGGCTCGCCCGCGGCGACGTCCCCGGACCGCGCCCGCAGCGCCTGGCGCACGTGCTCAGCGCCGGCGACACGCTGCTCCTGCGCTACCTCCGCCGGCGCTGACCCGCCCTACTCGCGGCGCCGCTCGTTCCCGTCGCGCTTGGCCTCGGAGGCCGGACGGGCGGCGATCACGGGGTGGGCGCCGGTGAAGCCGTCCCGGGCGGACGCGATCGCCAGGATGCGCGGCTTCGCGACGTGCCAGCCCACGATCAGGGCGGGCACGCCGACCACCGCGACGATCCCCACGGTCCAGGTGCCGGTCGGGAAGTCGACGGCGATGAGGACCACCACGATCACCAGGAACGCCAGGGTGAGCCACGAGGTCACCGGGGCGCCGGGCATCCGGAAGGACGGGCGCTCCAGGCGCCCCTGAGCCGCCCAGCGCTGCAGCTGCATCTGGCAGAGGACGATCATGCCCCAGCCCGTGACGATGCCCAGCGCCGAGACGTTGAGGACGATCTCGAAGGCCTCGGACGGCACGAAGAGGTTCAGCACGATCCCGATCAGGGTGATGCTCGCCGTGAGCAGGATGCCGCCGTAGGGGACGCCCTGCTTGTTCATCCGGCCGGTGAAGGCGGGGGCGGAGCCGTTGAGCGCCATGGAGCGGAGGATGCGGCCGGTCGAGTAGAGCCCGGCGTTGATGCTGGAGAGCGCGGCCGTCAGCACGACGAAGTTCATGATCGATCCGGCGATCTCGCCCGAGGAGCCGTCGCCCAGCGAGCTGAAGAACGTGACGAACGGGCTCTCGCCCTTCGAGTAGGCCGTGTAGGGCAGCAGCAGCGTCAGCAGCAGCACCGAGCCGACGTAGAAGACGGCGATGCGCAGGATGACCGAGTTGATGGCGCGCGGGATGACCTTCGCCGGCTCCGCGGTCTCGCCCGCCGCCGTGCCGACAAGCTCGACTCCGGAGTAGGCGAACACCACGCCCTGGACGACCAGGACGCTGGCGATCAGGCCGCCGGGCAGGATGCCGCCGTTGTCGTTCCAGAGGCTGATCCCGGGGTCCACGGCGACGCCGCCGGACTGCAGCGGCCAGCCCGCGGCGAGCACGACGACGCCGATCACCAGGAAGACCACCAGCGCCGTGACCTTGATCAGCGCGAACCAGAACTCCAGCTCCCCGAAGACCTTGACCGAGACGAGGTTCAGCGAGAGCACGACGACCAGGGCGATGAGTGCGAGGAGCCACTGGGGCACGGAGGAGAAGAGCGACCAGTACTTCACGTACAGGGCCACCGCGGTGACGTCGGCGATCGCGGTCATCGCCCAGTTCAGGAAGTACATCCAGCCGGCGACGAAGGCGGCCTTCTCGCCCAGGAACTCGCGGGCGTAGGAGATGAAGGAGCCCGAGCTCGGCCGGTGCAGGACCAGCTCGCCGAGCGCGCGGAGTATCAGGTAGGCGAAGACGCCGCAGACCGCGTACACGACGACGAGCGAGGGACCGGCGGTGGCGAGTCGGCCGCCGGCGCCGAGGAAGAGGCCGGTGCCGATCGCGCCGCCGATGGCGATCATCTGCAGCTGCCGGGGCTTGAGGCCGGGACGGTAGCCCTCCTGCTCCTTCGAGAAGTCGGGCTGCACGGGCCCGCGGTCGTCGTCGCTCTGCGTCACGGGGGCTCCCTCGTCACCGGATCGCGCCGGGCGGCTGCTCCGGCACGCCCGTCAGGGTAAGGGCGCGCTGCTCGGAGGAGGCGGGTGGCGCGGTCCGCGGCGTGCGGATCCTCTCAGGATCGGGGCGCCTACCCTGGAGGCATGAGCGGTCCCGACCTCGCACGGCAGTCCTCGCTCGAGGGCGTCCGGATCCCGTCGCCGGCGAGGCGCCTGAACGGCGGCACCGATCCGGCGCTCGTCTGGCGCAACGAGCTCGACGGGCTGACCTTCCGCGTGGACGCCGGGTACCTGAAGTGGAATCCCCGGTCCACGGGCGTCGACCTCCGTCGCGAGATCGCGCGTCTGCGCTGGCTGGAGGGGCGGATCGACGCGCCCCGGATCCTGGAGGCGGGCGAGGACGAGGAGGGGCAGTGGCTCCTCACCGCACCGCTGCCCGGGCGGAGCGCCGTCGATCCGAAGTGGACAGCCCGGCCGGAGGAGGCCGTCCGCGCGATCGCGGCCGGCCTGCGGGCGGTCCACGCGCTCCCCGTCGACGCGGTGCCCGAAGAGCTGCGCGGCGACTCCTGGTTTGCGCGCCGGCCGTCGGCGCTCGGCGCGGCTCCGGAGCTCGTGGACCCCGTCGTGGTGCACGGCGACGCGTGCGCTCCGAACACGCTCGTCGACGACGACGGACGCTGGAGCGGCACGGTCGACGTCGGCGACCTGGGCGTGGGCGACCGCTGGGCGGATCTGGCGGTCGCCGCGGTCAGCCTCGGCTGGAACTACGGCCCCGGCCACACCCCGCTGCTCCTCGCGGAGTACGGAGCGGATCCGGACGACGAGCGCGCGGCCTACTACCGCGCGCTCTGGTCGGCCGAGTCCTGAGTCACTTCTTCTTCGCGGCCTCGTCGTCCTGGGCCGCGCCCTCGTCGCTGCGGTTCTCGCTCGCCAGGCGCAGCCAGCGTCCGTCGCGGACGTCCTTCTCGTGCACGGCCGCCTTCTTGTCGCTCGCGGCGGTGTCGCGTGGGGGGAGCTGGATGGTCTCCTCCGCCTCGATGCCCGCCTGCAGCTCGCGTCCGCGCTCGAGCTCGGCGTCGAACTCCGCGCCGAAGAGCAGGGCGATGTTGGTGATCCAGATCCAGAGGAGGAAGACGATCACCGCGCCGAGCGAGCCGTAGGTCTTGTTGTAGTTGGAGAAGTTGGCCACGTAGAACGCGAAGCCGGTCGAGGCGATCAGCCAGATCGCCAGGGCGACGATCGATCCGATGCTGATCCAGCGGAACTTCGGCTGGCGGATGTTGGGCGCCCAGTAGTAGAGGATCGCGACGATCACGATCGCGATGACCACGAGCACCGGCCATTTCGCGATGTTCCACACGGTGAGGGCGGCGGGGCCGAGGCCCATGACGTCGCCGACGGCGGTCGCGACCGGTCCGCTGAGCACGAGGATGAGCGCCGCGATCACGATCAGGACGACCGTCACCACGGTCACGCCGAGCATCGTCGGGCGGAGCTTCCAGAAGGGGCGCCCCTCGTCGATCTGGTAGACGCGGTTCATCGCGCGGCCGAAGGCGCCGACGTAGCCGGAGGCGGACCAGATCGCTCCGACGACACCGGTCACGAAGGCGAGACCCGCGGCGGAGGAGCTGGTCAGCGCCTGGATCGGGTCGCGCAGCAGGTCGACGACCTCGCTCGACGCGAGGTTCCCGATCAGGTCGAGGACCAGATCGGTGGTGGCCTGCGCCTGGCCGAAGAGCCCCAGCACCGACACGATCGCGAGCAGGGCGGGGAAGAGCGCGAGCACGGCGTAGTAGGTGAGCGCGGCGGCGAGGTCGGTGCACTGGTCCGCGCCGAACTCGCGAGCCGTCTTCTTGAGGACGTAGAACCAGGAGCGCTTGGTGATGTCGGTGACGTCGTCGGGCTTCCGGGAATCGTCGGGATCGGGCGCTGTCTTCTCGCGGGTCGTGCTCTGCTCGGCCATGCGGACACGCTACGGGGCCGACAGTCGTCGGACGGCCCCCTTGACGGCGCGGCCGGTCGTGTCGCGGGTCAGGCCCGGCGCTGGCGCGCGGCGGCGAGGGTGCCGAAGAGGAGGAAGGAGCAGGTCGCGGCGAGGACGGTCAGCAGGGGAGCCTCCCAGCCGCCGCTCGCGTCGTGCGCGAAGCCGATGACGGTCGGGGCGGTGGCGGCCACGGCGTAGCCGATCCCCTGCACCGTGGCCGAGAGCCGCGACGCGTGGGCGTCGGAGCGGGAGAGCCGCACGACGAGCACGAAGACCACCGTGAATCCTCCGCCCTGGGCCGCGCCGCCCAGCACGCACCAGAGCGCCCAGAGCTGCGGGGCGAGCAGCAGCCCCGCCGGCACCGTGCACCAGAGGAGGCCGACGAGCACGATGCTCCCCAGCGGTCCGAGCCTGCGGACCAGGAGCGGGACGCCGAGGGCGCCGGCGACCGCGGCGAGCTGGAACACGGAGGCGCTCGCGCCCGCGGTCGCGATCGAGAAGCCGTTGCGGTCGACGAGCAGCGAGGGGAGCCACGCCGTCACTCCGTAGTACGAGAACGCCTGGCTCGAGAAGCAGAGCGCGAGCGCCAGCACGGTCGCGCTGCGGAAGATCCGCGGAGCCGGTGCGGCCGGTGCGCGGTCGGCACGGGACGGGCGGGGAGTCGGACGCAGGGCCGCCCGAGGCCCCACGGCCACGAGCCAGCCGGCCAGAGCGAGGGCGTTGAGGGCGAGCCAGACGAGCAGGGCGCCGCGCCAGCCGAGCGCCAGAGCGAGCGGAGCGGTGCCGAGCGAGGTGATCGTCGAGCCGACGTTGAGGGCCGCGGTGTAAACGCCCGTCGTGAGGTCGACGCGCTCGGGAGCGACGTCCCGCCGGATCACGACGGGGAGGACGACGTTGCCGATCGTGATGGAGACGCCGATCAGGACGGTGCCCGTCACGGCCGGTCCCACGTCGCCGATCGATCGGACGATCGTGCCGAGCGCGACGCCGATCACCGTGACGGTCACGGCGGCGTCGGGTCCCGCGCGGCGGATCACCAGGAGGGCGAGCGGAGTCGCCAGGGCGAAGCAGAGCACGGGGATGCTGGTGAGGATCCCCGCCTGGCCCGCGGACAGCGCGAGGTCCTCGCGCACCGCGTCGATGATGGGCGCGACGGCGACGATCGGACCGCGCAGGACCAGCGCGACCAGGGCGACCGCCACGACGAGGAGCCAGGGAGCGCTCCGGCGCGCGGTCATCGGGGCGTCGAGGGCCGCGGCACCCCGGTCAGCCGGTCAGGCCGGGGACCCCGGCCGAGAGGTTGCCGACGATGGTGAAGACGCCCGACACCAGACCGAGGATCCCGGTGACGAGTCCGGCCGTCGCGAGCCCGCGACCGCCTCCGACGAGCGGTGCGGCCGCCCGGCCCTTCGCCGAGAAGACGATGGCGAGGATCGAGGGGATCAGCAGCGGATTGATCAGCAGGCTCAGGACGCCGAGCACGAGGCTCGCGATCGCCATGGGGTTGCGGCCCGCCGCGGAGGACGGGGCGGACGGATAGGCGTACAGCTCCTGCTCCGGAGCGCCCGGGGGCGTGCCGTAGGCGGGAGCGGGCGCCGAGGAGGACGGGCGGGACCGGTCCGTCCACGCCGCGCCGTCCCAGTAGAGCTCCGAGCCGAGGTCGGCCGGGTGCGGGTACCACCCGGGCGCGGGCAGCGGAGCGGAGTCGTCGGGCATGGGGCGAGTCTAGAGCGGCGCCGATCAGCTCTTGGGCTGCTCGATGCCGAGCGCGTTCCCGTCGGGATCGAGGATCCAGGACGCCCAGACGCTGCCGCGGTCGGCCACGCCGTTCTCGGTGCGCAGCTCGTCGCTGTCGTAGTCCTCCGGAGCCACGCCCCGAGCCGCCAGCGCGTCCAGCTCGGCGCGCAGGTCGGCCACCCGCCAGGCGGCCTTGGTCTGCTCGTCCTTCGAGCCCGTGGTGCTGGCGGTGACGGTGAGCCGCGTGCCGCCGCAGGAGTAGGCGATCGCCGACTCGCTCTCCTCGAGGACCTCCAGTCCCAGGGAGCCGGCGTAGAAGGCGCGGGAGGCGGCGAGGTCGCGGGAGAGCAGAACGGGGCCGATGGGGGAGTCGGAGAGCACGGTGAGTCCTTTCGTCGGTGGGCCTCCAGTCGACGCCCGCTGCGGCCCGGCGCGGAAGGGGTTGCCACCGGGCCGGCCGGAGGGGGCTGGCGCGGCAGAATGGCCTCGGCCGTGCCCGCCGCGCGGCCGGGAGGAGCCCTCATGAGCTGGACCATCGACGAGGTGGCGTGGACCCACCCGGACGCCGAGCGTCTGCGCGACGCGCAGCGGTGCGAGCTCGACGAGCGCTACGGCAACGACGACCACGAGCCCGGCACGCCGCCCTCGGCCGACGACGTGCCCGTCTTCCTCGTCGCCCGCGACGCGAGCGGCACGGCGGTGGCCTGCGGCGGACTGCGGCCTCTCGACGACGACGTCCTCGGACCGGGGGCGATCGAGGTGAAGCGGATGTTCGCCGACCCCGTCGCCCGCGGCACCGGAGCGGCCACGGCCGTCCTGCGCGCGCTCGAGGCGCGGGCGGCCGCTCTGGGCACGACGCGCCTGGTGCTGGAGACCGGGACGCTCCAGCCCGACGCGATGCGGTTCTACCTCCGGGAGGGCTACCACGCCATCCCGCCGTTCGGCGCCTACATCGGGTCCGAGCACTCGGTCTGCTACGCCCGCGATCTCGCTCCCGGCGCCTGAGCGTCAGCGGCGCAGGGTCTCCACCGGGTACTCGCCGAAGCGGCGGTGGTACGCCCCCGAGAAGCGGCCCTGGTTGAGGAAGCCCCAGCGCGCGGAGACGGCGCGCACGGTCTCCTCGCCCGGAGCGGCCTCGCGAAGCTCGACGCGCGCCCGGTCGAGACGCACGCCGCGCAGGTAGCCGAGCGGAGTGTCGCCGAAGTGCCTCCGGAACGCGGCCTGCAGCGCCCGCGGAGTGAGCCCCGCCGCTGCCGCGATGTCGGACACGGTGACGGGCGACGCGGCGAACGCGTGCAGGAACTCGGCGGCCCGCAGCAGGTGCTCGAGCCCCGGCCGCAGCACCTGCGCCGGAACGACGACCGGCCGGTGCGCGAAGGTCGCGAGCAGGTGCAGAGCGACACCGCGCTCGGCCGCCACGAGCTGCAGCGCGGTCGCCTCGCGGCCAGACCGCAGGACGCCCGCGAAGTCGTCGACCGCCCGCCACCAGCCCGGCAGCGCCGAGGCGGAGGCGATCGAGCGGTGGTCGAAGACGAGCGGCAGCGGCACGCCGTCGCCGGCCTCGGACGAGACCTGCTCGAGGAGGCCGGCGGCCACGTGCACGAGCCGCTGCTGGAAGTCGCGGCTGACGAACTCGAACGGACGCGCGCTGGGGAACACGACCGGCCGCCCCGGCAGGTGGACGATCCGATCGCCCTCCGGGTCCACCACGCTCGTGCCGGAGAGGAACCACGAGACGACGTACTCGCCCTCCGGACGCAGCCCCCCGGACACGGAGCCCCGGAACACCGACGTCCGCAGGCTCACGCCCTCGCTCCCGGAGACGTCGTAGCGGAAGGAGAAGGGCCGCTCGACCGGTTCCGTCCGGAATCCCGACCCGCCGTAGCCGTCCGAGTAGAAGCGCCGCGCCTCCTCCAGGTCGGCCCCGGAGCGCGTGAAGCGCTGCAGCGCAGGACCGGCACCCATCTGACCAGGATGACACCTGGACGGATTGCGCACCGGTCGCCGCCGCGCCCCTCTCCGGGGCACGTCCTGTCGGCAGGGTGACGGGGTCGGGCGACACGGACGGAGACGCATGGAGATCAGCGCACGCAGACTCGCGGCACGCGACGCGGTGGCCGTCGTCGCCGTGCTCGCCGCACTCGAGGGGGCGCTCGCCGTGGACTCTCTGCCGCCGGGGCTGGAGGAGATCCTCCTGCACCAGTTCGAGCGCAGCTCGCTCGTGCTCCCCGGCGCCGACCGGGACGAGCTCGCCTCCGCTCTGCGCGCGCTCGACGCCCGCGTGCGCGACGCGCTCGGGTAGAGGCCGCCGCCGACTACAGTCGAGGGGTCAACCGAGCCCGAGGAGTGCCCGCACGTGTCGAACGAACCGTCGAATCCCGCAGAGAACGAGTCCCACTCGGTCGTCACCGAGGCGGGCACGGGATTCACGCACTTCACCGACCGGGCCGTGGTCGCGATCCGCGTCAACGGGGAGCTCAAGGACCTCGCCGCCGACGTCGTGCCGGGCGACCGCATCGAGCCGGTGCTCATCTCCTCGCCGGACGGGCTGAACATCCTCCGCCACTCCGCGGCCCACGTGCTCGCACAGGCGGTGCAGCAGATCAACCCGGAGGCGAAGCTGGGCATCGGCCCGCCCGTCACCGACGGCTTCTACTACGACTTCGACGTCGAGGAGCCCTTCACGCCCGAGGCGATGAAGGCGCTCGAGAAGGCGATGGACCGCATCGTCCGCCAGGGCCAGCGGTTCGTGCGCCGCGTCGTCTCCGAGGAGGAGGCGCGCGCCGAGCTCGCCGGCGAGCCCTACAAACTCGAGCTGATCAGGATCAAGGGCGGGGGAGCCGAGGACGAGAGCGTCGAGGTCGGCGGCGCCGAGCTCACCATCTACGACAACGTCGACCCGCGTTCCGGCGAGACGGTCTGGAAGGACCTCTGCCGCGGCCCGCATCTGCCCAACACCCGCATGATCGGCAACGGCTACGCCCTGACCCGCAACGCTGCCGCCTACTGGCGCGGCTCGGAGAAGAACCCGCAGCTGCAGCGCGTCTACGGCACCGCGTGGCCCACGAAGGACGAGCTGCGCGAGCACCAGGCCCGCCTCGAGGAGGCGGCGCGCCGCGACCACCGCAAGCTCGGCCACGAGCTCGACCTGTTCTCCTTCCCGGACGAGATCGGCTCCGGCCTCGCGGTCTTCCACCCCAAGGGCGGGATCATCCGCTACGAGATCGAGCAGTACATGCGCGAGCAGCTGCTCGCCCACGACTACGAGCTCGTCTACACGCCGCACATCACCAAGGGCGACCTGTTCCTGACGAGCGGGCACCTGCAGTGGTACTCCGAGGGGATGTTCCCCCCGATGCACCTCGACGAGCTGCAGGACGAGGACGGCAACGTCACCCGCCAGGGCCAGGACTACTACCTCAAGCCCATGAACTGCCCGTTCCACAACCTGATCTTCCGCTCGCGCGGCCGCAGCTACCGCGAGCTCCCGCTGCGCCTGGCCGAGTTCGGCACCGTGTACCGCTACGAGAAGAGCGGCACCCTGCAGGGCCTCACCCGCGTGCGCGGCCTGACCCAGGACGACGCCCACATCTACGTCGCGCAGGAGGACGTGTCGGCCGAGCTGACCCGCAACCTCGAGTTCGTGCTGCAGGTGCTGCGCGACTACGGCCTCGACGACTTCTACCTCGAGCTGTCCACGAACGAGGAGGGCAACCCGAAGTTCGTCGGTGCGCCCGAGCAGTGGGAGGAGGCGATCGAGTCGCTGCGCGCGGTCGCCGTCGCCTCCGGTCTCGAGCTGGTGCCGGATCCGGGAGGAGCGGCGTTCTACGGTCCGAAGATCTCGGTGCAGGCGCGCGACGCCATCGGCCGCACCTGGCAGATGTCGACCATCCAGCTCGACTTCAACCAGCCCGAGCGCTTCGAGCTCGAGTACACGGCCTCGGACGGCTCGAAGAAGCGGCCCGTGATGATCCACCGCGCGCTCTTCGGCTCCATCGAGCGCTTCTTCGCGATCCTCACCGAGCACTACGCCGGGGCGTTCCCGGTCTGGCTGTCGCCGGTCCAGGTCGTGGGCATCCCGATCGCCGACGAGTACCTGCCCTACCTCGAGGAGGTCGTCGGCGAGCTCAAGCGGTCGGGCATCCGCGCCGAGATCGACTACTCCAGCGACCGGATGCAGAAGAAGATCCGCAACGCCACGCTGCAGAAGGTGCCCTTCCAGATGATCGTGGGGGAGAAGGACCGCGACGCCGGAGCCGTCAGCTTCCGCTTCCGAGACGGCACGCAGGAGAACGGGATCCCGGTCGCCGACGCCGTCGCGCGCATCCGCGAGGCCGTCGCCTCGAAGGCGCAGGTCTGAGCGTGAGCGACGGCTGCGTGCCCGAGGGAGCGGAGGGCTCGGCGCACCTCGCCGGGGTTCCCGACGAGTTCCAGCGCCTGTGGACGCCGCACCGGATGGTCTACATCCAGAAGGGGCAGCCCGGAGCCGACGACTGCCCCTTCTGCGTGGCGCCGACGCTGAGCGACGAGGAGGCCCTCATCGTCGCCCGCGGGGAGCATGCCTACGTCCTGCTGAACCTGTTCCCGTACAACTCCGGCCACCTCCTGGTCTGCCCGTACCGGCACATCCCGCTCTACGACGAGGCCACTCCCGAGGAAGTGGCCGAGATCGGAGCGCTCACGCAGACGGCCATGCGCGTCGTCCGCTCGGTCTCGAACAACGACGGCTTCAACCTCGGGATGAACCAGGGCGCGGTCGCGGGAGCGGGGATCGCCGCGCACCTGCACCAGCACGTGGTTCCGCGCTGGGCGACCGACGCGAACTTCTTCCCGATCATCGCCCGCACGAAGGCGCTCCCGCAGCTGCTCGGCGACGTGCGGGCGAGCCTCGCGGCGGCCTGGCCGAGCCTCTAGACCGCCGCCCGGTCCCCTGTCCAGCGCCGCGGACGGTGGGCGCCGTCTCGTAGACTCGGAGCTGCCGTCGGCGGAAGTCGCCGCACAGAACAGGACTCGCGAACATGACCGACACCACCACTCCGTCCTCGTCCGCTCCCGAGCAGTTCGGCTCGAGCCGCGTCAAGCGCGGTCTCGCCGAGATGCTCAAGGGCGGCGTCATCATGGACGTCGTCGACGCCGATCAGGCCCGCATCGCGGAGGACGCCGGCGCGGTCGCCGTCATGGCGCTCGAGCGCGTCCCCGCCGACATCCGCTCGCAGGGCGGCGTCGCACGCATGAGCGACCCCGACCTGATCGACGGCATCGTCTCCGCCGTGTCGATCCCCGTCATGGCGAAAGCGCGCATCGGCCACTTCGTCGAGGCGCAGATCCTTCAGGAGCTCGGCGTCGACTACATCGACGAGTCCGAGGTCCTCTCGCCCGCCGACTACGTGAACCACATCGACAAGTGGAACTTCACCGTCCCCTTCGTCTGCGGAGCGACCAACCTGGGCGAGGCGCTGCGCCGCATCACCGAGGGCGCAGCGATGATCCGCTCGAAGGGCGAGGCCGGCACCGGCGACGTCTCCGAGGCGACCAAGCACATCCGCACGATCTCAGGCGAGGTCAACCGCCTGAAGGCGATGACCAAGGACGAGCTCTACGTCGCCGCGAAGGAGCTGCAGGCCCCCTACGACCTGGTCGTCGAGATCGCCCGGACCGGCAAGCTCCCCGTCGTCCTCTTCACCGCCGG
Organism: Rathayibacter sp. AY1E2; assembly: GCF_002932325.1. Taxonomy (NCBI): domain Bacteria; kingdom Bacillati; phylum Actinomycetota; class Actinomycetes; order Micrococcales; family Microbacteriaceae; genus Rathayibacter; species Rathayibacter sp. AY1E2. The sequence goes on along the minus strand of NZ_PSVO01000017.1, from coordinate 30,765 downwards.
CGGGGTCGCGACCCCGGCCGACGCGGCGCTGATGATGCAGCTGGGCGCCGACGGCGTGTTCGTCGGCTCCGGCGTCTTCAAGTCGGGCGAGCCCGCCAAGCGCGCGGCCGCGATCGTGAAGGCGACCACCTTCTTCGACGACGCGAAGGTCGTCGCGGAGGCCTCGCGCGGCCTGGGCGAGGCGATGGTCGGCATCAACGTGGCCGACGTGCCCGCGCCGCACCGCCTCGCCGAGCGTGGCTGGTAGCGCCGACGCGCCGCTCGCCGGCGCAGGACTGACGCGGGAGTCCCTCGAGGGGCTCCGCGTCGGCGTCCTCGCGCTGCAGGGCGACTTCCGTGAGCACGCGCACGTCCTGCGCGAGCTGGGCGCCGAGGTGGTGCTCGTGCGCCGCCCGGAGGAGCTCGCCGCCGTCGCGGGGCTGGTCATCCCGGGCGGCGAGTCCACGGTGATGGACAAGCTGTCGCGACTCTTCGGCCTCGCGGAGTCGGTCGTCGAGGCGATCAGTGCGGGGATGCCCGTCTACGGGACGTGCGCCGGGCTGATCATGCTCGCCGACCGGGTCCTCGACCGCATCGACGGCCAGAGCAGCTTCGGCGGCCTGGACGTGTCGGTCCGGAGGAACGCGTTCGGCAACCAGCTCGACTCCTTCGAGACCGATCTTGACGTGCCGGCCATCGGCGATCCGCCGGTGCACGCGGTCTTCATCCGCGCACCGGTCGTGGAGGAGCTGGGGGAGCGGGCGACCGCGCTCGCCAGCGTCGCCGACGGGCGGGTGGTCGCGGTCGAGCAGGGCAACCTCCTCGGGACGGCGTTCCACCCCGAGATCACCGGCGACTACCGGTTCCACGAGCTGTTCCTGCGGAAGGTCGCGGCGACGCGCTTCGGCGACTGACCGGCTGCCGTCCCCTCCGCCAGGGGTGGACGGTGCGGGACCCGCGGGCCAGGGTGGTCGCATGCCCGAACTCCCCGAGGTCCAGGCCCTCGCCCTCGATCTCGACGCGCGCCTGGGCGGACGCGTCCTCGAGCGGCTCGACGTGTTCGCGATCTCCGCCCTCAAGACCGTCGCCATCCCGCCGTCGGCTCTGTCCGGCGAGACCGTCCACGGAGTGTCGCGGCACGGCAAGTTCCTCGACATCGCAGTCGGCGAGGCCCACGTCCTCCTGCACCTCGCCCGCGCCGGCTGGGTCCGCTGGCGGCCCGAGCGGCCGACGGCTCCGGCGAAGCCCGGCCGGGGCCCGCTCGCCGCTCGGCTGGTCCTCGACGACGGGTCGGGGTTCGACGTGACGGAGGCCGGCACCAAGAAGAGCCTCGCGCTCTCGATCGTCGCCGATCCGCTCGACGTCCCGGGCGTCGCCCGGCTGGGTCCCGATCCGCTGGACCCGGAGTTCACCGAGGAGATCCTCGGCGCGATCCTCGCCACGGCGGGCCGGTCGCAGGTGAAGGGCGTCCTCCGCGACCAGTCCCGCATCGCGGGCATCGGCAACGCCTACTCCGACGAGATCCTCCACGTGGCGCGCATGTCGCCCTTCAAGCCCGCCGCGCTCACCGCCGACGAGCTGGGCCGCCTCTACGCGGCTCTCCGCTACACCCTCGAGGAGGCGCTCGCCCGCGCCGAGGGCCTGCACGCGGCCGACCTCAAGCGCGAGAAGAAGCTCGGCATGCGCGTCCACGGCCGCACAGGAGAGGCGTGCCCCGTCTGCGGCGACACGATCCGCCAGGTGGTCTTCCACGACTCCACGCTCCAGTACTGCCCCACCTGCCAGACCGACGGCAGGATCCTCGCCGACCGGCTGCTGTCGCGGCTGATCAGATAGCGAGCCGGTCCCTGCCCGGCTCGCCGCGGTCGGCTTCCGGGGGTGGCGGGACGGGTGGAGCGGGTCGCGTCCGCCTACAGCGATCCGCTGGCACGCGGATCACTCGTTCGGCTGTGCTTGTGGCGAGCCGGTCCCTGCCCGGCTCGCCGCGGTCGGGTTCCGGAGATGGCGGGGCGGGTGGAGTGGGTCGCGTTCGCCTACAGCGATCCGCTGGCACGCGGATCACTGGTTCGGCGGTGCAGGGGCTGCCGAGATGGCGGCTCGTCTTCGGCGAGGAGGGTGTGGAAGGCTCGGCGCTCGGGCCGAGACGGGCGCGGACCGGCTCTCGAATAGACTGGCCCCTGCCATCAGCGGCGCCCTCGGGGGCCGCACGCAACGAGATTTCCGAGGGAGCACCGTGTCCGGGCATTCCAAGTGGGCCACGACCAAGCACCAGAAGGCGATCAAGGACTCGCGCCGCGCGAAGTCCTTCGCCAAGCTGATCAAGAACATCGAGGTGGCCGCCAAGATCGGCGGCGCCGACCTCTCCGGCAACCCGACGCTCGTCGACGCCGTGCAGAAGGCGAAGAAGACCTCGGTGCCGAACGACAACATCGACCGCGCGATCAAGCGCGGCGCCGGCCTCACCGGCGAGGTCATCGACTACACGACGATCATGTACGAGGCCTACGGCCCCAACGGCATCGCCCTGCTCGTCGAGTGCCTCACCGACAACAAGAACCGCGCCGCGGCGGACGTCCGCACCGCGATGACCCGCAACGGCGGCACCATGGCCGACCCGGGCAGCGTCGCCTACAACTTCGCACGCAAGGGCGTCATCTCCGTGCCCCACGGAGAGAGCGTCACCGAGGACGACGTGCTCGGCGCGGTCCTCGACTTCGGCGTCGACGACGTCCTCGACCACGGCGAGAGCTTCGAGGTCCGCGTCGAGCCGAGCGAGCTCGTCCCGGCCCGCTCGGCCCTGCAGGAGGCGGGCATCGACTACGACTCCGCCGACATCGAGTTCGTCGCCTCTCTCCAGGTCGAGGCCGACGCCGAGACGGCTCGCAAGGTCTTCCGCCTGATCGACGCGCTCGAGGACTCGGACGACGTGCAGAACGTCTACACCAACCTCGACATCACGGCAGAGGTGCGCGCCGAGCTCGAGAACGAGGAGTGACGCGGTGAGCCCGGCCCGATCCCAAAGGGCGGCCTGATGCGCGTCCTCGGGATCGACCCCGGGCTCACCCGCTGCGGCGTCGGCATCGTCGACGTCTCGCGCGACCGCCGCGCGACCCTCGTGCACGTGACGGTCCTCCGAACACCGCCCGATGACGCGCTGGAGCGCCGCCTGCTGGCCCTTGGCGACGGGCTCGAGGCACTGCTCGACGAGCACCGCCCCGACGCCGTCGCGATCGAGCGGGTCTTCGCTCAGAACAACGTCAGCACCGTGATGGGCATCGCGCAGATCAGCGGCGTCGCCCTCGTCGCGGCGGCCCGGCGCGGGCTCCCGGTCGGGATGCACACGCCGAGCGAGGTGAAGGCCGCCGTCACCGGCTACGGAGCCGCGGACAAGCGCCAGGTCACCGCGATGATCCAGCGCGTCCTCCGGCTCGACGCCCCGCCGCGGCCGGCCGACGCGGCCGACGCTCTCGCCCTGGCCGTCTGCCACGCCTGGCGGGCCCCTCTCGCGCCCTTCTCCGGGTCGGCGGGAGCCGGTGCCGACGGAGCGGCGGGCGGCACAGCAGCGCAGCGGGCGTGGCGCGCCGCCGAGGCCGCGAGTCGAACGCCTGTTCGAGCATCTAGACTGACGCGGTGATCTCCTCCCTCCGCGGCACCGTCCTCTCCGCCCGCGGGAGTCTCGCCGTCCTCGACGTCCACGGCGTCGGCTACGCGGTGAACGTGACCCCGCAGCACGCGCTCGAGATGCGCGTCGGCGACGAGACCACGGTCAGCACCGTGCTCGTCGTCCGCGAGGACTCGCTGACCCTCTACGGCTTCCCCGACGAGGAGCAGCTCGAGATCTTCGAGCTGCTGATCGGCGTGACCGGCGTCGGCCCGAAGTCCGCCCTCGGCGTGCTCGGCGCGGTCGAGCCGGACCGGATCGCGCAGGCGGTCGCCGACGAGGACGACGGGGTGTTCCGGAAGGTCAGCGGCATCGGCCCGAAGACGGCCAAGCTGATCATCCTGTCGCTCGCCGGCAAGGTGACCGTCCGTCCGCGCGCCGCCCGCGGCTCCGGTCCCGCCGCCACCGCCGCGCAGAACGTGCTCGCGGCGCTCGTCGGCCTGGGCTGGCCCGAGCGCACCGCGGCCGATGTGGTCGACGAGATCCTGCTCGACGCGCAGGCCTCCGACGCCGCGAACGTGCAGGCGCTGCTCCGGCTCGCCCTCGCCCGCCTCGGTCCGGCGGCCCGCTCGTGAGCGACGAGGTGCTGGGCGCCGAGGTCGCATCGGAGGCCGAGGTCGCCTTCGAGGGCGCCCTGCGGCCCAGGAACCTCAGCGAGTTCGTCGGCCAGCGCAAGGTGCGCGGCCAGCTCGAGCTGCTGCTCAAGGCCGCGGCCATGCAGGGCCGGACCCCGGACCACATCCTGCTGGCGGGCCCGCCCGGTCTCGGCAAGACGACCCTCGCGATGATCGTGGCGGAGGAGAGCTCCTCGCCCCTGCGGCTCTCCAGCGGCCCCGCGATCCAGCACGCGGGCGACCTCGCCGCCGTCCTCTCCTCGCTGCTGCCCGGCGAGATCCTCTTCATCGACGAGATCCACCGCATGGCGCGCTCCGCGGAGGAGATGCTCTACCTCGCGATGGAGGACTTCCGGATCGACATCATGGTCGGCAAGGGGGCGGGAGCGACGTCCGTCCCGCTGGATCTCGCCCCGTTCACGCTCGTCGGCGCCACGACCCGCTCCGGCCTGCTGCCCAATCCGCTCCGCGACCGCTTCGGCTTCACCGCGCACCTCGAGTTCTACGCGGAGGACGAGCTGCGGCAGGTGCTCGCCCGGGCGGCACGGCTGCTCGAGCTCGACATCGACGCGGACGCGATCGCCGAGATCGCCGGCCGCTGCCGAGGCACCCCGCGCATCGCCAACCGCCTGCTCCGGCGGGTGCGGGACTTCGCCCTGGTCCACGGCGGACGGGCCGACGTGACCGCCGTCCGCGCGGCGCTGGAGCTCTACGACGTCGACGCGCTCGGACTCGACCGGCTCGACCGCGCGGTGATGGAGATCGTGCTGACCCGCTTCGACGGCGGGCCGGTCGGCCTGAACACCCTCGCCGTGTCGGTGGGGGAGGAGGCGGAGACGGTCGAGGCCGTCGTCGAGCCGTTCCTCGTGCGGATCGGATTGCTGACCCGGACGCCGCGCGGCCGCGTGGCGACCCCCGCCGCCTACCGCCACTTCGGCATCGACCCCCGGGGGACGGCGGCTCAGCCGCCCCTGTTCCCCGATGACCTATGATTCTCTAGGCCCGACGGGCCGCTCGATCCGCTCCGCCTCGACCTGAGGCCGCGCGGCGGATCGCCCATCCACTCCGGAAGGCCCACCCATGGATCCGACGATCATCCTGCTCGTCCTGCTGCTCGCCGTGATGATCATCTTCATGTTCCGCAACAACAAGAAGCGCCAGCGCGACGCGGAGAGCATGAAGAACAACCTCCAGCCGGGGGTGGAGCTGATGACCGGCTCCGGCCTCTTCGGCACCGTCGTGTCGATCGACGACGAGGCGAACAAGATCGTCATCGAGTCGACTCCCGGCACGCTGCTGACCATCCACCGTCAGGCGATCGCCCGGCTCATCGACCCGAGCGAGAACGCCGTCGCCGTCGAGACCGAGGACGAGGCCGACCCGCTGACCGCGACCGGCTCGCCCGAGTTCGGCGAGCGCGACTCCGCGCACCGCGACCCGCTGGTGGACCCGGTCGAGCGCGACCGCCGCCCCGACGCGCAGTAGTCTCCTGGGCGGGCCGGGCGCATCGGCGCCCGCCCGCACTTCTCCACGCCCGGGCGACCCCGGGCCGATCACCGTCGACCGAAGAGAAAGCTGAGCCCTGGGTGGCCGCATCAACCCCCGTCCGGAAGGCCCGCCGCTCCCTGAGCTGGCTCGGTGTCCTGATCCTCGCTCTCGTCGGACTCAACACGGCGGCCGTCCTCTGGGGCGGCGGCTCCTGGACGCCGAAGCTCGCCCTCGACCTCGAGGGCGGCACGCAGATCGTCCTGCAGCCGCAGCTGAACGACGGCGACACCGTCTCGTCGGAGCAGCTGACGCAGGCCGTCTCGATCATCCGCCAGCGCATCGACGCGTCCGGCGTCTCCGAGGCCGAGATCACGACCCAGGGCTCGAGCAACATCGTCGTCTCGATCCCGGGCACGCCCGACGACGAGACGCTCCAGCGCATCGAGGCCTCGGCGAAGCTCGACTTCCGTCCGGTCCTCGTCGCGAGCCAGGCCACCAACAGCTCGGTCGGCGGCGACGCGACGTCCTCGCCCACGCCGACGCCCGTCGACCCGTCGCTCTCGACGGAGCCGACCGCCTCGCCGACGAACGCGAGCGACCTCGTCTACCTCACGCCGGCGCTCGAGGCCCAGTACACCTCGTTCGACTGCGCGTACCTCAACGGCCAGGACCCGAACCTCGCCCCGGCCGACCAGCCGCTCATCACCTGCGACGACAGCGGGACGGTGAAGTACGTCCTCGGCCCGGTGGAGATCACCGGCGAGGACATCTCGGACGCCTCGAACGGCCTGATGACGACCTCCTCCGGCGCCAGCACCGGCACCTGGGCCGTCAACCTCTCGTTCGACGACCAGGGCACGCAGGCCTTCGGCGACGTGACCTCGCGCCTCGTGGCGCTGCAGGGTGCGCAGAACCAGTTCGCGATCGTCCTCGACGGCCGGGTCATCTCGGCCCCGTCGACGAACGCCGCCATCACCGACGGCAACGCGCAGATCTCGGGCTCCTTCACCCAGGAGTCGTCGAAGACGCTCGCCGACCAGCTCAAGTACGGCGCGCTGCCGATCGGCTTCCAGGTCCAGAGCTCGGACAGCATCTCGGCGACGCTCGGCTCCGCCCAGCTCGCCAGCGGCCTGCTCGCCGGCCTCATCGGCCTGATCCTCGTCATCGTCTACTCCATCGCGCAGTACCGCGTGCTCGGAGCCGTCACGATCGCCTCGCTGCTCGTCGCGGCGATCGTCACCTACCTCATCGTCACGCTGCTGTCCTGGCGGGAGGGACTGCGCCTCTCGCTCGCAGGAGTCGCGGGTCTCATCGTCGCGATCGGCATCACGGCCGACTCGTTCATCGTGTACTTCGAGCGCATCCGCGACGAGCTCCGCGACGGACGCGGCCTCGAGTCCGCCGTCGAGTCCGGCTGGCGGCGCGCGCTGCGCACGATCTTCGCGTCCGACATGGTGAACCTGCTCGCCGCGGTGGTCCTCTTCCTCCTCGCCGTCGGCAGTGTCCGCGGCTTCGCGCTCACCCTCGGGATCACGACGATCATCGACCTGATCGTGGTGGCGCTGTTCACCCACCCGATCCTGCAGCTGATGGCCACGAGACCGTTCTTCGCCGAGGGGCACAAGGCCTCGGGCCTGGATCCCCGGGCGCTCGGGGCCGTCTACCGCGGCCGAGCCGCCTTCCGTCCGCAGGACCAGGTGGTCGCCGGCAAGCGCGCCTCCGCGTCCCGTGAGGCGGCCAAGCGCCAGACCATCGCCGAGCGGAAGGCCGCCGAGGCGGCCGGCCTGCGCGACTCCAACGACTCGAACGGGAAGGACGCGTGATGGCCAGCTTCTCGCAGTTCGGAAACGACCTCTACACCGGTGCGCGATCGATCGACTTCGTCGGCCGGCGCCGCACGTGGTACCTCGTCTCGCTCGCCCTGATCCTGATCACGCTGCTCGGGACGGTCGCCCGCGGCGGCTTCAACTTCGGCATCGAGTTCACCGGCGGCTCGCAGTTCACGGTGTCCTCGCCGTCGAGCCTCGAGCAGGCGACGGCGACGGATGCGGTGACCTCGGTCGCTCCCGAGACCGTGCCGCGAGTGTCCATCGTCGGCGACGACTCCATCCGCGTGCAGACCGGCCAGCTCTCGACCGACGAGTCGACCGCGGTGCGGAACGCCCTGTCGGAGGCGTACGACGTGCCCACCGACCAGGTCGCCTCCTCCTTCATCGGAGCGGCGTGGGGCAACGACGTGACTCAGCAGGCCCTGCGCGGCCTGGTGATCTTCGTGGTCCTCGCGGCCCTGGCCATGTGGGCGTACTTCCGCACCTGGAAGATGTCGCTCGCGGCGATCGTCGCGCTCCTGCACGACCTCGTGATCGTGGCGGGCGTCTACGGCATCACCGGCACCGAGGTGTCGCCGGCGGCGGTGATCGGACTGCTGACGATCCTCGGCTACTCGCTCTACGACACGGTCGTGGTCTTCGACAAGATCCGCGAGAACACCGTGGAGGCGCTCGGCAGCACGACCCGCACCTTCTCCGAGACGGTGAACCTGGCCGAGAACCAGACCCTCGTGCGCTCCATCAACACCTCGATCGTCGCCGCCCTCCCGGTGGCCGCGATCCTCGTGATCGGCGCGTTCGTCCTCGGCGCGGGCACTCTCCGCGACATCTCCCTCGCTCTGCTGATCGGCATCATCGTCGGCACGTACTCGACGATCTTCGTCGCGGCGCCGCTGTACGCCCAGCTGCGCAGCCGGGAGCCCGAGATCTCCAAGCACGACAAGCGCGTGGAGTCGGCCCGGGCGAAGGCGACCGCGCCGGCCGCGCCGGCCGCGCCGGCCGTGCAGGGCTGAGCCGTGGCCGACTACGCACAGGTCACGGCGGCCGACGCCGTCGGACTCGTCGAGCGCGACGAGGTCTGGCTGCTCGACGTCCGGGAGCCGCACGAGTGGGCGGCGGGGCACGCTCCGGCCGCCCACCACATCCCGATGGGGGAGATCGGCGCCCGGCAGGACGAGCTCCCCGCCGACACGGCGATCCTGGTGGTCTGCCACTCCGGAGTCCGCTCCGCGATGGTGACGCAGGCCCTCGAGGGCGCCGGATACGAGGTCGCCAACGTCGACGCCGGCATGACCGCCTGGGCCGCGGCGGGCGGCGACGTGATCGACGGCGAGGGGCGCCCCGGACGCATCGGCTGACGCCGGCGCCGTCCGCCCCGGGCGGAACGGTCATCGGCACCGTCCGCACGGGCGATAATGGGGCGATGGAGATCCTCGCGTGACGGAAACGACGACGACGTCCTCGACCGCTGCCCTGCGCAGACTGGTCCCGCGGATCTTCTCGCGCGCGCAGCCCTCCGGTGCTGTCGACACCCTCGTCCGCACCGTCCGGATGCACCATCCCAAGAGCGACATCGCGCTGATCGAGCGCGCGTACTCGGTCGCGGAGCGGGCGCACGCGAATCAGAAGCGCCGCAGCGGCGAGCCCTACATCACGCATCCGCTGGCCGTCGCGCAGATCCTCGCCGACCTCGGCATCGGCTCGAAGACGATCGCCGCCGCGCTGCTGCACGACACCGTCGAGGACACCGACTACCAGCTCGACGAGCTCCGCGCCGACTTCGGCGACGAGGTCGCGATGCTCGTCGACGGCGTCACCAAGCTCGACAAGGTCAAGTACGGCGACAGCGCGCAGGCCGAGACCGTGCGCAAGATGATCGTGGCGATGTCGAAGGACATCCGCGTCCTGATCATCAAGCTCGCCGACCGCCTCCACAACGCGCGGACCTGGGGCTTCGTCCCCGCCGAGTCCGCGGCCCGCAAGGCCACCGAGACCCTCGAGATCTACGCGCCGCTGGCGCACCGCCTCGGCATCCAGGCGATCAAGTGGGAGCTCGAGGACCTGTCCTTCGCGGTGCTCTACCCCAAGATCTACAACGAGATCGAGAGCCTGGTGAAGCGGCGGACGCCGCAGCGCGAGGAGTTCGTGCAGAACGTCATCGACCTGATCAGCGAGGACCTGCGGGCCGGGCGGATCCGCGGTCGCGTCGTCGGCCGACCGAAGCAGTACTACTCGATCTACCAGAAGATGGTCGTCCGCGGTCGCGAGTTCGACGAGATCTACGACCTGGTCGGCATCCGCGTCCTCGTGAACTCGGTGCGCGACTGCTACGCCGTGCTCGGCTCGATCCACGCCCGCTGGACGCCGATGCCGGGCCGGTTCAAGGACTACATCGCCACTCCGAAGTTCAACCTCTACCAGTCGCTGCACACGACGGTCGTCGGGCCGAAGGGGCGTGCGGTCGAGATCCAGATCCGCACCAACGAGATGCACCAGCACGCGGAATTCGGCATCGCGGCGCACTGGAAGTACAAGGAGCAGATGGCCACCGGCAAGGTGCCCACCTCCGGATCGAACGACACCGACCTCGCCTGGCTCGCGCACCTCTCGGACTGGCAGTCGGAGACCACCGACCCGAACGAGTTCCTCGACTCCCTCCGCTTCGAGATCGGCGCCAAGGAGGTCTACGTCTTCACCCCGAAGGGACGCGTGATCGGCCTGCCGACCGGTGCGACCCCGGTCGACTTCGCCTACGCGGTGCACACCGAGGTCGGGCACAGGACGATGGGCGCCAAGGTCAACGGGCGCCTCGTGCCGCTGGAGTCGGCTCTGACGACGGGCGACGTGGTCGAGGTCTTCACCTCGAAGAACCCCGACTCGGGACCGAGCCAGGACTGGCTCCACTTCGTGCAGAGCCCCCGGGCCCGCAACAAGATCCGGCAGTGGTTCACCAAGGAGCGGCGCGACGAGGCGATCGAGCAGGGCAAGGACTCCATCGCCCGGGCGATGCGGAAGCAGAACCTGCCGCTGCAGAAGCTGATGAGCCAGGACACCTTCACCGAGGTGGCCAGCCAGCTGCGCTACAACGACGTCGAGGCGCTCTACGCGGCCGTCGGCGAGGGCCACGTCTCGACCCAGTCGGTGCTCGAGAAGGTCGTCTCCTCCATCCAGGGCGATCCGGAGTCGGACGAGAACGAGGTCACCCTCCCGCGCTCGCCCCGGCCGCGGAGCCGGAGCAGCGAGTCGGGCGTCCTCGTGAAGGGCGCGCCGGACATCCTCGTGAAGCTCGCGAAGTGCTGCACTCCGGTTCCGGGCGATCAGATCGTCGGATTCGTGACGCGGGGAGCCGGCGTCTCCGTGCACCAGGCGAACTGCCACAACGTGCAGGAGCTGCTGAAGGAACCGGAGCGGATCGTCGACGTCGAGTGGGCGCCGTCCTCCAAGAGCATCTTCCTCGTGCAGATCCAGGTCGAGGCGCTGGACCGCTCGGGCCTGCTGAGCGACGTGACGCGCGTGCTCTCGGAGCACCACGTCAACATCCTCTCGGCGACGGTCTCCACCTCGAGCGACCGGCTGGCGATCAGCCGGTTCGTCTTCGAGATGGGCGACACCACCCACCTGGACCGCGTGCTGAACGCCGTGCGCCGGATCGACGCCGTCTACGACGTCTACCGAGTGAACGCGGGCTGATCCCCGGGCGGCGCCTCGCCGAGCGCCGCCCGCAGCCGTCGTCCGACGATCCTCCGTCCGGCGACGGCGCTGCCCTCCTCCAGCCTCGCGAGGACGGCGTCGAGGCCGATCCGGGTGCTCCGAGAGAGCGCCCGGAGGATCGCGCCCGCGTCCTCCGTCCGGGCGAGGTCGATCAGGGTGCGGGCAGGCGACGTGACCGGCGCGCCGCCGAGGAGGACGACGTCGTCCTCGTCGAGCAGGACCTCGTGGCAGCGCAGGCGGGGGTTCGACGGCGCCTGCCGGCGCTTCCGCCGGTCGATCGAGGCGCTGTGCACCGGCGGCGGACGGTGCGTCGCTCCGTGCACCCATGCGGCGGAGAGACGATCGGCGACGGCGCCGCGGGGGAGCAGCGAGCGCAGGGAGGCGGCCCGCTCGGACGCCCCCAGGGGCAGGTCCGCGACGAGGAAGCCCTCGTCGAGCGCGACCAGCTCGCCGTCGAGGCGGGCGGCGCACAGCTCCGCGAGAGGAAGGTGCCCGGGGAGGAGCACGGAGGGGAGGCGCATCCGGCCATGCTGGCCGATGCACCTCCCCTCCGGAGCGTCGCGAGCGGATCTGTGGAGGGATCCGCCGGAGCGGGTCTAGCCGATCGCGTCGAGCCAGACCTTGCGGGCGTCGAGCGCCTCCTGAGCCTGGGCGATCGCGTCGCGGTCGCCGCGCGCCTTCGCCTCGTCGAGCTCGTCCTGGAGCTTCTGGATCGCGGCGGTCAGCTGCGAGGCGAGACCCTCGGAGCGGGCCTTGCGCTCCGGGTTGCTGCGGTTCCAGTGCTCCTCGTCGAGCTTGCGGACGTGCGCCTCGACCTTGCGGAGGCGGTCCTCGACGGTGCGCACCTGCTCGCGCGGCACGCGGCCGACGGCGTCCCAGCGTTCCTGGATCGAGAGCAGCACCCGCTTGGCCTTCTCGCGGTCCTGCTCCTGCAGGAGCGGCTCCGCCTCCTCGAGGAGGGCGAGCTTGAGGTCGAGGTTCTCGGTGTACTCGACGCTCTCCTGCGCGACGATCTCGGCCTTGGCGCCGTAGATCGCGTCGCCGGCGGCCTTGAAGCGCGCCCAGAGCGCGTCGTCGAACCGCTTGCCTGCGCGGCCTGCGACCCGCCAGCGCTCGAGGAGCGCGCGGTAGTCCGGGATGGCGTCGGCGCCCTGCGGCACCAGCGCCTCGGCCTGGTCGATGAGCGCCTGCTTGGCCTGCTTGGCCTCGCGGTGCGCGGAGTCGAGGTCGGCGAAGAACGCCTTGCGGTTCTGCTCGATCGTGGTGCGCGCACCGCGGAACCGGCGCCACAGCTCGTTCGCATCGTTCTTGGGCAGGCGCGGACCCTGCTGCTGGTGGTTCTGCCAGCGGGCGAAGAGGTCGTCGATCGCGGCGCTGGCCTGCTTCCACTGCGTCTTCGCCGGGTCGACCGCCGCCAGGGCCTCGGCCTCGGCGACAATGGCCTCGCGGTAGGCGAGGGCCTCGGACAGCGCGGCCTTCGACTCGGCCGCCTGCTGCTCGGTCAGATCCTCGACGGAGCCGCTCAGCGCGTCGACCCGGGTCTGCAGCGACTCGAGGTCGCCGACCGCGTTCGCCTGCGCGATGGCCGCGGACAGCGACTGCACCGTGCGGGCGACGTCTCCGGCGGGTGCGCCCCGCTTGGCGCGCTGCTCGAGCAGGGAGACCTGCCCGGCGAGCTCCGTGTACTTGCGCTCGTAGTAGGCGAGCGCCTCCTCGGGAGTCGCATCGGGGTACTGGCCGACCTCTCGCTCCCCGTCGCCGACGCGGACGTAGACCGTCCCGTCGTCGCCGACCCGTCCCCACGGCTGCTGGTCACTCATCGCTCGGAGCCTCACCTTGCTGTTCGATGTCGTGCTTCTCGGTGCCCGTCGCGTCGTCGGCCGGTGGGGCTCGACGGCCGGAGGGCCGAAGACCGCGCTCGGCCGCGAACGGGCAGTGACGACAAGCCTATTGCACTCCCCGCGCGGGCGGACCGTGACGACGCCGCGGGTGCGGCTACTGGACGGAGACGGAGGTGATGGTCACGGGCTCGGCGGGGGCGCCGTCACCCGATCCGTCGGCCGTGCCCTTCGACACGACGTCGCTGACGAGGGCGTCGAGTCCCGAGGTGACCTGCCCGAGCACGGTGTACCCGCCGGCCGCGTCGGCGGGCAGGGTCGTGTCCTGGTAGACGACGAAGAACTGGCTTCCCTGGCTGTAGCCGTTGCCGCCCTGGCGGGCCATCGCGATGGTCCCGGCCGGGTAGACGCCGTCCTCGGGCGCGTTCTCGACGGGACCGTAGCTGTAGCCCGGTCCGCCGGTGCCGTCGCCGTCCGGGTCGCCGCACTGGAGGACGTAGAGGCCCTCCGTGGTGAGGCGGTGGCAGGAGACGCCGTCGTAGAAGCCGGACTGCGTCAGCGAGATGAAGGAGGACACCGCCTGCGGGGCGGCGGCGCCGGCGAGCGTGATGCCCAGCGGGTCCTGGCCGATCGTGAGCGTGCCCGTCCAGTCGCGGCCCTCGGCGATGTCGGAGGAGGGGACGTCGCCGGTGTTCGACCCCGTCGCCTCGGGCGTCGGGGTCGCGGAGGAGGAGGAGGTCGGCTCGGCGACCGGGGTGCCGGGGCCGCCGGAGAAGTAGAGGATCTGGGCGACGACCGCGAGCCCGATCACGACGACGGCGGCGATCGCCGCGATCACGTTGTCGCGCACGCGCCGCTTCTGCCTCGAGCGGTGGAGGCTCTGACGGGCCTGGTAGGCCCGGAGCCGGGTGCGCGCCTCGCGGTCGTTCGACTTGCCCTGGGCCACGTGTTCCTCCGACGTCCTCGTCCGCGCGGCTTCGGCGCGGCGGCCCGCGCACGCAGGCCGCGTCGAGCCTACGAGAACCGCCGGAGGCGCGACAAACGCCGCTCCGTCGCGCCGGGCAGTCGGGCCGGGGCTCTGTCGGAGGCCGTCGTTACGCTGGGGGCATGACCATGCAGCAGGCCGGACTCCGCTCCGGGGCGACTCCGCTCGCCGTGCGGATGCGGCCGCGCAGCCTCGAGGAGGTCGCCGGCCAGCGCCACCTCCTGACGCCCGGCTCGCCCCTGGTCGCCCTCGCCGCCGACACGACGGGGGAGCGGGGAGCGGTGTCCGTGATCCTCTGGGGCCCTCCCGGCACGGGCAAGACCACGCTCGCGCAGGCGGTGGCCCACTCCAGCGGCCGCCGCTTCGTCGAGCTCTCCGCCGTCACGGCGGGCGTGAAAGACGTGCGGCAGGTGATGGAGGAGGCACTCTCCACCCGCGACCTCTACGGCACGTCCACCGTGCTCTTCCTCGACGAGATCCACCGCTTCACCAAGGCGCAGCAGGACGCACTGCTGCCCGGCGTCGAGAACGGGTGGGTCATCCTCATCGCGGCCACGACCGAGAACCCCTCGTTCTCGGTGATCGCGCCGCTGCTCTCGCGCTCGCTCCTGCTGACCCTCGAGCCGCTCAGCGACGACGACCTGGGCGTCCTGGTCGACCGCGCCCTGCACGACGAGCGGGGTCTGCGCGACTCGGTGACGCTGGAGGAGGAGGCTCGGGCGAGCATCGTGCGGCTCGCCTCCGGAGACGCCCGGCGGGCGCTGACCGCGCTCGAGGCCGCCGCCACCTCCGCCCGCTCGGAGGCCCGCGAGGCCGACCGGGTCGCCCGCGCCGCCGCCGCGGAGGACCCGGACGAGGACGACGAGGACGACGAGGGCGCTCCCGTCGAGGCCGCCGCCGAGGAGCCCGCGCTCCCCGTGATCACGACCGAGGTCGTCGCGCGCGCCGTCGACCGCGCCCTGCTGCGCTACGACCGCAACGGCGACGAGCACTACGACGTCATCAGCGCCTTCATCAAGTCCATCCGGGGCTCGGACGTCGACGCGGCGCTGCACTACCTGGCCCGGATGATCGAGGCGGGGGAGGATCCGCGGTTCATCGCCCGCCGCATCATCGTCTCCGCGTCCGAGGACATCGGCATGGCCGACCCGCAGGCGCTCGTCGTCGCGATCGCCGCGGCCGACGCCGTGCAGTTCATCGGCATGCCGGAGGGGCGCATCCCGCTCGCCCAGGCGGTCGTGCACCTGGCGACCGCCCCGAAGTCGAACGCGTCCTACTCCGCCATCGACGCGGCCATCGCGGACGTGCGCGCGGGCCGCGCGGGCCGGGTGCCGGCGCACCTGCGCGACGCGCACTACCCCGGCGCCAAGAAGCTCGGCCACGGGAAGGGCTACCGGTACCCGCACGACGCCGACCTCGGCGTCCTCGAGCAGCAGTACCTCCCGGACCCGCTCCAGGGCGCGCGGTACTACCGGCCCACCGAGCACGGCAACGAGCGCGACGTCTCCGCACGACTGGCGAAGCTCCTGCGCATCATCCGCGGCGACCGGGGCTGACCGCGCCGACCGCGAACTCGCGCGACCCGCACGGGAGGCCGTGGCCTGATAGTCTTGCGAGGTTGCCCACCGCTCTGTAGCCGAGCGGAGCAGCGCATCCCTCTGAATCGCGCAGCCCGCCACTGCGGTCACCCTTCCCCCGCACCCGCGGAGGACACGACCGCGGCGTCCGCCCTCCTCCCGGAGTCGGCGGTCGAGAGCTGCGACCGAACCTCTCAGACCTTGGAAGGACCACTGTGTCGACCACGTCCCGCACCCGCTCGAAGACGCGCCTCTCGCGCGCCCTCGGCATCCCCCTGACCCCGAAGGCCGCCCGCTACCTCGAGAAGCGTCCCTACGCTCCCGGCGAGCACGGCCGCTCGAAGCGCAAGGCCGACTCCGACTACGCGGTCCGCCTGCGTGAGAAGCAGCGTCTGCGCGCCCAGTACGGCATCCGCGAGAAGCAGCTCCGCATCGCCTTCCAGGAGGCGCGCCGCACCCAGGGCCTGACCGGTGAGAACCTGGTCGAGCTCCTCGAGATGCGCCTCGACGCCCTCGTCCTGCGCTCGGGCTTCGCCCGTACCACCGCGCAGGCCCGCCAGTTCGTCACCCACCGCCACATCATGGTGGACGGCAAGACGGTCGACCGCCCCTCCTTCCGCGTGAAGCCGGGCCAGGTCATCCACGTCAAGACCCGCTCCGAGGGCACCGAGCCCTTCCAGGTCGCCGCCGCCGGTGGACACGTCGACGTCCTCCCCAAGACCCCGGGCTACCTCGAGGTCGAGATCGACAAGCTGCAGGCGACGCTCCTGCGCCGCCCGAAGCGCGCCGAGGTCCCCGTGACCTGCGAAGTGCAGCTCGTCGTCGAGTACTACGCGGCCCGCTGAGTCCAGCCCCGCAGAGAAAGGCCCCGGTGTCCGCACCGGGGCCTTTCCCGTTCCCGGGGTCCCGATCCGGAGTGCCCGCCGCGCTCCAAGAGACCCGCGCTGCGTCCGATCCGGCCGTCGCGCCCGAGCCGAGCGCCGGTCCCCGGGTCCGCCCCTGTCGCGGCCCGTCGGTAGGCTGGAGTGCCGCGCTGGGCGGCATCGAACGGAGGTCACCGTGACCGGTGGAGACATCGCAGGGCTCATCGCCGCGGGGGTGTTCGCGATCCTGGTGGCGATCACCGCCGTCCCGCTCTGGAAGCTCGGGCGCGTCTTCGACAGCACGAGCGAGGCCATCAAGCAGGCCAGCGACGGCCTGACGCCGATCCTCGACGAGTCGGCCTCCACCCTCCGCGAGGCCAACCACCAGCTCGCGCGGGTGGACACGATCACCAAGGACGTCGCCGAGGTCACCGGCAACGTCAACGCGCTCGTCGCCCTCACGGCCGCGACCGTCGGCGGTCCGCTCATCAAGCTCGCCGGCTTCACCGCCGGAGTCCGCGCCGTGCTCGTCGCCGGACGGACGGCTGACAAGGCCGGAGCCGCGGTCGGCCGCTCCGCCGCGAAGCGCACGAAGCGCCCGCGCTCGAAGTAGCGCCGCGCCCGCGCCCTAGAATCGAACGGGTCGTCGCGCCGTCGCGCCCGCCCCGCCGCTGTGGAAGGACACCCCGTGAAGAACATCCTCCTGATCGTCATCGGGATCGGCCTCGGATTCGCGGTCGCCCACCAGGTCTCGCGCACCGAGGCGGGCTCCCGGCTCTTCGCCGACATCAACCGCACCGCGAAGGAGCTCGGCGAGGCCGTCTCCGAGGGCTACCACCAGCGCGAGGCCGAACTGAAGGCCGCCATCGGCGAGGGCTGACGCCCCGCCGCCCGACATCCGCGTCGTCACCGACCGAACCGTAACGGAACCCATGCAGACCGCAGACATCCGCAACCGCTGGCTCGACTTCTTCGGGAGCCGCGGCCACACCGTGGTCCCCTCCGCCTCCCTCGTGAGCGAGGACCCGAGCCTCCTCTTCACCGTCGCCGGCATGGTGCCGTTCGTGCCCTACCTCACCGGAGTGGTCCCCGCGCCCTACCCGCGTGCCACCAGCGTGCAGAAGTGCATCCGCACCAACGACATCGAGGAGGTCGGCAAGACGCCTCGTCACGGCACCTTCTTCCAGATGAACGGCAACTTCTCCTTCGGCGACTACTTCAAGGAGGGGGCGATCGGCTACGCCTGGGAGCTGCTCACCGGCGCCGAGAGCGACGGGGGACTGGGCTTCGACGAGAAGGACCTCTGGGTCACCGTCTACAAGGACGACGACGAGGCGATCGCGCTCTGGAAGACGATCGCGGGACTGCCGGACGAGCGCATCCAGCGCCTGGACAAGGACACCAACTACTGGTCGACCGGCCAGCCCGGCCCTGCCGGCCCCTGCTCCGAGATCTTCTTCGACCGCGGCCCCGCCTACGGGATCGACGGCGGCCCGGCGACGGACGACGACCGCTACGTGGAGATCTGGAACCTCGTCTTCATGCAGTACCTCCGCGGCGAGGGCACGAGCAAGGTCGACTTCGACATCCTCGGCGAGCTGCCGCGCAAGAACATCGACACCGGCATGGGCCTCGAGCGCGTCGCCTTCCTCAAGCAGGGCGTCGAGAACATGTACGAGATCGACCAGGTCCGTCCGGTCCTCGACCGCGCCGCCGAGCTCTCGGGCCGCCGCTACGGAGCCGTCCACGAGGACGACGTCCGCATGCGCGTCATCGCCGACCACGTGCGCTCCTCGCTGATGCTGCTGTCGGACGGCGTGACGCCGTCCAACGAGGGGCGCGGCTACATCCTCCGCCGCCTGATGCGCCGCACGGTGCGCGCCATGCGCCTGCTCGGAGTGGACACCGCGACGTTCCCCGAGCTCTTCGCCGCCTCGCGCGACGCGATGGCGTCGGCCTACCCCGAGGTGTCCACGGAGTTCGAGCGCCTCTCGACCAGCGCCTACGGCGAGGAGGAGGCGTTCCTCCGCACCCTCGCGGCCGGCACCGAGATCCTCGACCTCGCGGTCCTGAAGACGAAGAAGGCCGAGTCGCCGACGCTGCCGGGCGACACCGCGTTCCTCCTGCACGACACCTTCGGGTTCCCGATCGACCTCACCCTCGAGATCGCCGAGGAGTCGGGTCTGACGGTCGACCGCGAGGCGTTCGACTCCCTCATGACCGCGCAGCGCACGCGTGCGAAGGCCGACGCGAAGTCGAAGAAGTCGGCGCTGGCCGATCTCTCGGTCTACGCCGACTTCCGCGCCCACGGCGAGACGCTGTTCACCGGCTACGACGTGCTCGACACCGAGACGCGCATCCTCGGCCTCATCGTCGGCGGGCACTCCGTCACGAAGGCGGTCGCGGGCGACATCGCCGAGGTGATCCTCGAGGCGACCAGCCTCTACGCGGAGTCGGGCGGCCAGGAGGCCGACGCCGGCCGCATCGTCGGCTCCGGCTTCGATCTCGAGGTCCTCGACGTGCAGAAGCCCGTCAAGGGGCTCATCAGCCACAAGGTCCAGGTCGCCAGCGGCGAGGTCGGAGTGGGCGACGCCGCCACCTCCGTCGTCGACCGCGACTGGCGCCGGGGCGCCACGCAGGCGCACTCGGGCACGCACCTCATCCACGCCGCGCTGCGCCAGGTGCTCGGTCCGCAGGCGCACCAGTCCGGCTCCTACAACAAGGCGGGCTACCTGCGCCTGGACTTCTCGTGGAACCAGGCCCTCTCGCTCGAGACCCGCAGCGAGATCGAGGAGATCGCCAACACGGCGATCCGTGACAACCTCGAGGTCGTCACGCGCGAGCTCCCGATCGACGAGGCGAAGGCGCTCGGCGCGATGGCCCTCTTCGGCGAGAAGTACGGCGACGTCGTCCGCGTGGTCGACATCGGCGGGCCCTGGTCGCGCGAGCTCTGCGCGGGCACCCACGTCGGGCGCTCGTCCGAGGTCGGCGTGATCAGCCTGGTCAGCGAGTCCTCGGTCGGATCGACCAACCGCCGCGTCGAGTCGCTCGTGGGCCGCGAGGCCTTCCAGGAGCTCGCCGCCGAGCGCGCCCTCGTCAGCACGATCTCGTCCTCACTGAAGACCCCGCGCGAGCAGCTCCCCGAGCGGATCGGCGAGCTCGTCGCGAGCCTCAAGGCCGCTGAGAAGCGGATCGCCGCGTTCGAGGCCAAGGCCCTCGCCGACCGGGTGCCCGCCCTCGCCGCGACCCGCCGCACCGTGGGCGGCACGACCGTCGTCGCCGAGAGCATCGGCTCCGCCGGATCGACCGACGAGCTGCGCTCCCTCGTGACCTCCGTCCGCGAGCGGCTCGGCCAGGAGCCGGCCGTCGTCGCGCTCGCCGCCGACGTCTCGGGCAAGCCCGCGGTGATCGTCGCCACCAACCAGGCCGCCCGCGACCAGGGCCGCCGCGCGGGTGCGCTCGCCAAGCGCGCCGCCGGGATCCTCGGTGGCGGCGGAGGCGGCAAGGACGACCTCGCCCAGGGCGGCGGCTCCGACGTCTCCGCCATCGGCGCGGCGCTCGAGGCCGTGGTGCAGGAAGCGACCAGCTGAATGGGCCGGTTCGGCGTCCGGCTCGGCATCGATGTGGGCCGTGCCCGCATCGGGGTCGCCCGCTGCGACGCCGACGGCCTGCTCGCGGTGCCCGTCGAGACGGTCGCGCGGGCGGGCACTGACGGCGGATCCTCGGACGTCTCCCGGATCGCGCACCTCGCCGCCGAGTACGATGCCCAGGCGATCATCGTCGGACTGCCGTTGTCGCTGTCGGGGGCCGAGACGGCCTCGACGGAGGACGCGCGCGGATTCGCTCGACTGCTCGCCGAGGCGGTGCCCACCGCTCCGGTGCGGCTCGTCGACGAGCGGCTGTCGACGGTCACCGCTCAGAGCGCCCTGCACCGCTCCGGACGCACCACCCGCGGCTCCCGAGCCGTGATCGACCAGGTCGCCGCCGTGGTGATCCTGCAGCACGCCATCGATTCCGAGCGCTCGGCCGGCACCCCGGCCGGGGTCCTGCTCGAACCGAACGAAGGACCTCCTCGTGACCGACGTCCCCCCGAGCCGCCGCGACGCCCGCGCCGCCGAGCAGGCGCAGCCGACTCCGCCCGACCCGACTCCGGAGCAGCAGCCCGCGCCGACTGAGGCGCACGATCCGCTGGGCCGCCTCTTCACCGGGCCCGACGTGCCCGAGCCCCGTGGCCGCGACGACGCGGCCGCGTTCGACCCGGACGCGCGCCCGAAGCGTCGCCGCGCGGCTCGCGCGACGGGCGGCGCGAAGAAGCGCCGCAGCCGCCGCGGGCTCATCGGCGGGCTTCTGGCCTTCGGCGTCTTCGCCGCGCTCGTCGCCATCGCCGTCACGATCTTCCTCGAGCCCGTGCGCGGCCTGTTCGCCGAGCCCGAGCCGACCGACTTCACCGGCACCGGCTCGAGCGAGGTGCTGTTCACGATCCACCAGGGCGACGGCGGCAGCGACATCGCCAACAACCTCGTCTCGGACGGGGTCATCAAGTCGTACGACCCCTTCTACGACCTGCTCCTCGCCCAGAGCCCGGAGCCCGTCTTCCAGCCCGGCGCGTACTCGCTCAAGGCCGAGATGAGCGCCAAGGCCGCACTGTCGGCGCTGCTCGACTCCGAGTCGACGCGCCTCGCGAACACCTTCGTCATCCCCGAGGGGACGGCGCTCAAGGAGGCGCTGCCGCTCATCGCGGACGGCACCGGGGTCGCGCTGACGGACCTCGAGGCGGCCGCCGCCGACTGGGGCTCGTTCGGGCTCCCGGCCGGGGCGACGAGCCTCGAGGGGTTCCTGTTCCCCGCGACGTACGACATCGACCCGTCGACGCCGGCGCACGACATCCTGAAGACCCTGGTCGACCGGATGTACCAGTCGCTCGACCAGGCCGGCGTGCCGGTGGACGACCGCTACCGCGTCGTGGTGTTCGCGTCCCTCGTGCAGCGCGAGGCCCGCGTCGCCGAGGACTTCCCGAAGGTCGCGCGCGTGTTCCAGAACCGCCTCGACCAGGGGTGGCGCCTGCAGTCGGACGCGACCGTGGCGTACGGCACCGGCGCGACCGACCGCGTCTCGACCACGGACGCCGAGCGGAACGACGCCGGCAACGTCTACAACACCTACCAGCGCGACGGCCTGCCGCCCGCGCCGATCTCGAACCCGGGCGACGTGGCGATCGACGCGGTCATGCACCCCGCGGACGGCACCTGGATGTACTTCGTCACGGTGAACCTCGAGACGGGCGAGACGGTCTACTCCACCACCGACGCCGAGCACAACGCGGCCGTCGACCAGTGGCAGGCCTGGATGCGGGACCACCCGGAGTACCAGTGACGGTCGCCGGGTACCGCCTCGCGGTCCTCGGCGCGCCGATCGCGCACTCGAAGTCGCCCGCGCTGCACGCGGCCGCGTACCGGGTGCTCGGACTCGACTGGAGCTACCGCGCCGTCGAGACGACGGAGGCGACCCTCTCCGAGGTCGTGTCCGGTGAGCCGTGGCACGGCCTGTCGCTGACCATGCCGCTCAAGCACGCGGTGCGCCCGCTGCTGGCGGAGGAGGACGCGGTCGCCCGGGCCACCGGCGCGGTCAACACCGTGCTGGTCGACCGCTCCGGCCCGGCACCCCGCCTCCGCGGGTTCAACACCGACGTCGCGGGCATCGTGCGCGCCCTCGCCGAGGCGGGCGTCGTCTCGGCGGAGCGCGTCCAGGTGCTCGGCGGGGGAGCGACCGCCGCCTCCGCCCTGGCCGCCGCCGCCGAGCTGGGCGCGGCGCGGGTCGACCTCGTCCTGCGGACGGCGTCGAGGGCCGTCGAGCTCGCTCCGCTCGCGGAGTCGCTCGGCGTCCTGATCTCGGTCCGCTCCTTCGCCGACTGGTCCACCGGAGCGCCGCTGGTGATCTCGACGCTCCCCGGCGGAGCGGTGGACGGCCTCGACGTGCCCGACGCGGCGGTCGCGGGCTCGACCCTGTTCGACGTGGCGTACTCCCCGTGGCCGAGCGCTCTCGCCCAGCGCTGGGAGCAGGGCGGCTCCCCGGTCGTCTCCGGGCTCGGGATGCTGCTCCACCAGGCACTCGTGCAGGTGCGGATCTTCGTCGGCGGCGACCCGGCCCTGCCTCTCGATCGTGAGGACGAGGTGCTCGCGGCGATGCGCCGAGCCGTCTCGGCGGGTCCGGCGCACTGACCTCGTGTGCCAGAATCGGAGGATGCTCCGTTGGCTCACGGCCGGGGAATCCCACGGTCCCGAACTCGTCGCCGTCCTCGAAGGACTGCCGGCGGGCGTCCCCGTCTCCCTCGACGACATCCGCGCCGATCTCGCGCGTCGGAAGCTCGGCTACGGCCGCGGAGCCCGGATGAACTTCGAGCAGGACGAGCTGACGATCTCCTCCGGCGTCCGGCACGGAGCGACGATGGGCAGCCCCATCGCCCTGCGCATCGGCAACACGGAGTGGCCGCGCTGGGTCGACGTCATGTCGGCGGAGCCCCGCGACCCCGAGAGCCTGCCCAAGGGCCGCGGCGCCGCGCTCACCCGGCCCCGCCCGGGCCACGCCGACCTCGTCGGGATGCAGAAGTACGGCTTCCCCGAGTCCCGCAACGTGCTCGAGCGCGCCTCCGCCCGCGAGACCGCGGCCCGCGTCGCCCTCGGCGCCGTCGCCCGCCGCTTCCTCGGCGAGCTCGGCGTCTCGCTCGTCAGCCACACCCTCGCCATCGGGCCGGTCCGCGTGCCCGAGGGCTCGCCGCTGCCCGGCCCGGCCGACGTCGCCGCCCTGGACGCGGATCCGCTGCGCTGCCACGACGCCGCGACCAGCGCCCTCATGGTCGCCGAGGTGGACCGCGCCCACGACGACGGCGACACCCTCGGCGGCGTGGTCGAGGTCCTCGCGTACGATCTCCCGCCCGGACTCGGGTCCTACGTGCACTGGGACCGTCGTCTCGACTCCCAGCTCGCGGCGGCCCTGATGGGGATCCAGGCGATCAAGGGCGTCGAGGTCGGCGACGGCTTCCTCACCACCACCCGCCGCGGCTCGGAGGCGCACGACGAGCTCTTCCAGTCCGACGCCGGCATCTCCCGGTCCAGCGACCGGGCCGGCGGCACCGAGGGCGGGATGAGCACGGGGACCGTGCTGCGGGTCCGCGCCGGCATGAAGCCGATCGCGACCGTGCCGCACGCGCTGCGCACCGTCGACGTCGCCACCGGCGAGGCGGCCGGCGCCCACCACCAGCGCTCCGACGTCTGCGCGGTGCCGGCGTCCGGTGTCGTCGCGGAGGCGATGGTCGCCCTGGTGCTCGCGAACGCCGTGCTCGAGAAGTTCGGCGGCGACAGCGTCACCGAGACCCGTCGCAACCTGCAGGGCTACCTCGCCGCCATCCCCGACGAGCTCCGCACGGCCGCCGCGAGCGACCCGGCTCTCGGGCTCGCCTGATGGCCGCGTCCTCGGCGGCCCGCTGATGGCGGGTCACGATACCGGCGCGGCCCGCGCCCGCCTCGTCCTGATCGGTCCGATGGGGGCCGGCAAGACGACGATCGGCAAGCGGGTCGCGAAGGCGCTGAGCGCCGGCTTCGTCGACTCCGACGCGGAGTTCGTGCGCACCCACGGCCCGATCGCCCCCTACTTCGACGCCCACGGCGAGCCGGCCTTCCGCCGCGAGGAGCGCCGTGTCGTCGAGCGCGCCGTCCGCCGCGACGTGGTGCTGAGCCTCGGCGGGGGAGCGGTGCTCGATCCCGCGACGCGCGCCGACCTCGCGGACGTCCCCGTCGTGCTCCTCACCACCACGGCCGAGGCCGTCCGCGACCGGCTCGGCTCCGGCTCCCGCCCGCTGGTGCGCGGCGGGGTCGGCGACTGGGTCCGCATCTTCGACGAGCGGCGCCCGGTCTACGAGTCCCTCGCGGACACCGTGGTCGACACCTCCCGGCGGCCGATCACCCTGATCGCCGCCGAGATCGCGGAGTGGGTGCGCGCGCAGCGCCCCTCCGCCACCCCTGCACCATCGGACCCGGCGGCCGCGAGCCGCCCGAGCGGAAGACAGTCATGAACGACGGCACCACCGCCATCCCCGTCGCCGGAGAGAACGGCTACGACATCCACGTCGGGCGCGGACTCCTCGACGGCCTCGCCGACGCGATCGGCCCCCGGGCCGCGAAGGTGCTCATCGTGCACCCGCCGACCCTCGCGGTCCTCGCCGCCGAGATCCGCGAGAGCCTGCTCGAGCGCTACGAGGTGCTGCTCGCCGAGGTCCCGGACGCCGAGGCCGCGAAGCGCGTGGAGGTGGCGGCCTTCTGCTGGCAGGTGATGGGGCAGTCGGACTTCACCCGCACGGACGTGGTCGTCGGCTTCGGCGGCGGCGCGATCACCGACCTGGCCGGCTTCGTCGCCGCCACCTGGCTCCGCGGGGTCGACCTGGTGCAGGTGCCGACCACCGTGCTCGGGATGGTCGACGCGGCCGTCGGCGGGAAGACCGGCATCAACACGGCCGAGGGCAAGAACCTCGTCGGCGCCTTCCACGCGCCACGGGCGGTCGTCGCCGACCTCGACGTGCTGACCAGCCTCCCGCGCAACGAGATCCTCGCCGGCTTCGGCGAGATCGTGAAGTACGGGATGATCGCCGAGCCGCGCATCCTCGACATCATCGAGTCCGACATCGACCTGGCCACCGACCCGACGTCGGAGGAGTTCCGCAGCCTGGTCGAGCTGTCGATCGGGATCAAGGCGCGGGTCGTCGGCGAGGACTTCACCGAGAAGGGCCTGCGCGAGATCCTGAACTACGGGCACACCCTCGGGCACGCGGTCGAGCACGCCGAGCGCTACCAGTGGCGCCACGGCGCGGCCGTCTCCGTCGGGATGATGTTCGCGGCCGAGCTCTCGCGCCTGACCGGATCGCTCAGCGACGCGGTCGTGGACCGCCAGCGCCGGGTCCTCGAGTCGCTGACCCTGCCGACGAGCTACCCGCTCGGACGATGGGAGACGCTCCTCGCCGCGATGCAGCGCGACAAGAAGACCCGCGCGGGGATGCTCCGCTTCGTGGTCCTCGACGACATCGCCCGCCCGAGCATCCTGCAGGGGCCGGAGACGTCGCTGCTGTTCGCGGCGTACCAGGAGATCGGATCGTAGGTCCGTCTCGGCTGAGCCCGGGCGGCGCCGTCAGCCTCCACCCAGGGCGGCCTTCCGCGCCTGGGCGTACTCGGCCGCGGTGATCGTGCCCGCCGCTCGCAGCGCCTCCAGCTCGGCGAGCCGGTCCGCCAGCGGGCGGGCGGAGCCGGGACCCTCGCGCGCGAAGCGGGCCGCGACCTCGGTCCGCAGGGTCAGCGGATCCACTCCGAGCGAGCGCGCCCGGCGCACGTTCACGACGATCAGCACCACGACGAGCACGATCACGACGGCGATGACGATCGGCACGGCGATGAACGCGATCGAGTACCAGGGCGGCACGACGGTGTCGGCGGGAACGGCGTCCCTGTCCTCCTCCTCGGGGTCGGTCCTCCACCGTCTCGCGCTCCCGCGGACCGGTGGGACGATTCGCACGCGGCGTCCAGACTCCTCTGCCGACGGGGCCGCGTCGACTACACTCGACGGGTCAGCCGGACCGGCCGATATCGCCGCGCCCGCGTACCGGGCTCGCCGGCGCAGACTTCCACCGAAACGGATCCCCCTTCGCATGGCCTCTACCACCGACATCAAGAACGGCACCGTCCTCAGCATCGACGGCCAGCTCTGGAACGTCATCGACTTCCAGCACGTCAAGCCGGGCAAGGGCGGCGCCTTCGTCCGCACCAAGATGAAGAACGTCCTCACGGGCAAGGTCGTCGACAAGACCTTCAACGCGGGCGCCAAGATCGACACGGCCAACGTCGACCGCCGCGACTTCCAGTACCTCTACCGCGACGGCGCGGACTTCGTGTTCATGGACACCAGCGACTACGACCAGATCACCGTCCCCGAGGCGGTCGTCGGCGACGCGGCGAACTTCATGCTCGAGAACCAGAACGTGACCCTCGCCCTGCACGACGGCGACCCGCTCTACATCGACCTCCCCGCCTCGGTCGTCCTCGAGATCACCTACACGGAGCCGGGCCTCCAGGGCGACCGCTCGACCGGCGGCACCAAGCCCGCGACGGTCGAGACCGGCTACCAGATCCAGGTCCCGCTCTTCCTCGAGCAGGGCACGAAGGTCAAGGTCGACACCCGCACGGGCGACTACCTCGGCCGCGTCAGCTGAGCCGGGCCTCCCGTGAGTGCTCGCACGAAGGCGCGCAAGCGCGCCCTCGACATCCTCTACAACGCCGACGTCCGGCAGATCAGCTTCGCCCAGTCGCTGCGCGCCGAGGCCGAGCGAGCGGCGAACGAGCCGGCCCGTGAGGCCTCGTGGCTCTACGCCCGCGAGATCGTCGACGGGGTCATCGACCACGCCGACGAGATCGACGAGCTGATCGCCCGGCTCGCCCAGGGCTGGACCCTCTCGCGCATGCCGCTGGTCGACCGCGCGATCCTCCGGATCGGGGTGTGGGAGATCCTGCACAACGACGCGGTGCCCGACGGCGTCGCCATCTCGGAGGCCGTCGAGGCCGCCACGTCGCTGTCGACCGACGACTCGGCGGGCTTCATCAACGGGCTCCTCGCCTCCGTCGCGGAGTCCCGCACGACGGCCTGACCCGCCCCGGAGACCTGCTCGGCCCGCCGGATCCCCGTGATCGGGCGGGCCGAAGTCGTTCCCGGGCTGCCCGTCCGGCGGGCCGCGCGACGGCCCCTATACTTGACACGGCTTTTCCTTTAACAGCCGTCCTGTGAGGCGGGGAAGGAGGTCGGTGTGACGGCACGAATCGTGCTCAACGGCGCTGACATCACGCGAGCGCTCACGCGCATCGCCCACGAGATCCTCGAGTCGAACCGCGGCCCCGAGTCGCTGGTCGTCCTCGGCATCCCGACGCGCGGCGTCGCCCTCGCGAGGCGCATCGCCGAGACGATCGCGCGGATCGAGCCGGACGGTCCCCCCGTCTTCGCCGGCTCCCTCGACGTGACCATGTACCGCGACGACCTCTCCCGGCACCCGGTCCGTACCCCCGCGCGCACCGCCGTCCCCGCGAGCATCGACGGCCGGACCGTGGTCCTCGTCGACGACGTCCTCTTCTCGGGCCGCACCATCCGCGCCGCCCTGGACGCCCTCAGCGACATCGGCCGTCCGCGAGCCGTGCGGCTGGCCGCGCTGGTCGACCGCGGACACCGCGAGCTCCCGATCCGGGCGGACTTCGTCGGCAAGAACCTGCCGAGCAGCCTGAGCGAGCGGATCAACGTCCGGCTCGTCGAGACGGACGGTGAGGACCTGGTCGCGATCGAGTCGCAGGCCACCGGCGAGGAGACGGCTCCGTGAAGCACCTGCTCTCGACCCGGGACCTCGACCGCGCGAGCGCGATCGCCCTCCTCGACATCGCCGAGGACATGGCGGACGTGCAGAACCGCGAGGTCAAGAAGCTGCCGACCCTGCGCGGGAAGACCGTGGTCAATCTCTTCTTCGAGGACTCCACCCGCACGCGGATCTCGTTCGAGGCGGCGGCGAAGCGGCTCTCGGCCGACGTCATCAACTTCAGCGCGAAGGGCTCCAGCGTCTCCAAGGGCGAGAGCCTGAAGGACACCGCGCAGACGCTCGCCGCGATGGGCGCCGACGGCGTGGTCATCCGCCACAGCGCCTCCGGAGCCCCCGCGGTTCTGGCGGCGAGCGGCTGGATCGACGCGTCGATCCTCAACGCCGGTGACGGGACCCACGAGCACCCGACCCAGGCGCTCCTGGACGCGTTCACCATCCGCCGGCGCCTGCACGGCGCCTCCGCGTCCCGCGGCAAGAGCCTCGACGGCGTCGCGGTCACGATCGTGGGCGACGTCCTGCACTCGCGGGTGGCGCGCTCGAACGTCTGGCTGCTGACGGCGCTGGGCGCCGAGGTGACCCTGGTCGCACCGCCGACCCTCGTGCCGGTCGACACGCGCGACTGGCCCGCGACCATCCGCTTCGATCTGGACGAGGCGATCGACACCGGGCTCCCCGACGTCGTGATGCTCCTGCGCATCCAGCTCGAGCGGATGTCGAGCGGGTTCTTCCCCAACGGCCGGGAGTACGCGCGGATCTGGGGCCTCGACGACGAGCGGCTCGCCCGGCTGGGTCCCGATACCATCGTCATGCACCCCGGACCCATGAACAGGGGCGTCGAGATCTCCTCGGCGGCCGCCGATTCGAGCCGCTCCACGGTGCTCGAACAGGTCACGAACGGAGTGTCCGTCCGGATGGCCGCGCTCTACCTGCTGCTGTCCGGCGAACGGGAGGTCCACTGATGAGCACTGCCCAGCCGCTTCAGAGCACGGCGCCGGAGCGGATCCTGATCTCGGGAGCGACGCTCGCCGACGAGTCGACCGCCGACCTGCTGATCGACGGGGGCGTGATCGTCGAGATCGGCGCCGACCTCGACTCGCGCGGGGCCCGCGTGATCGACGCCGACGGCCTGCTGGCGCTGCCCGGCCTGGTCGACCTGCACACCCACCTGCGCGAGCCGGGGTTCGAGCAGAGCGAGACGATCCTCACCGGCACGCGAGCTGCGGCCGCCGGAGGCTTCACCGCCGTCTTCGCGATGGCGAACACCTCGCCGGTGCAGGACACCGCGGGCGTGGTCGAGCAGGTGCAGAGCCTGGGCGAGGACGCCGGCTACGCGACGGTCCGCCCGATCGGCGCGGTGACCGTGGGTCTGGCGGGGGAGTCGCTCGCCGAGCTCGGCGCGATGGCCCGCAGCCGCGCGGCCGTGCGGGTCTTCTCGGACGACGGGAAGTGCGTCTCGGACGCGCTGCTGATGCGCCGCGCTCTCGAGTACGTCAAGGCGTTCGACGGAGTCGTCGCCCAGCACGCGCAGGAGCCGCGGCTCACCGTGGGCGCGCAGATGAACGAGGGCGCCGTCTCCAGCGCCCTCGGCCTGCAGGGCTGGCCCGCCGTGGCCGAGGAGGCGATCATCGCCCGCGACGTGCTCCTCGCCGAGCACGTGGGCTCCCGCCTGCACGTCTGCCACGTCTCGACCGCGGGCTCGGTCGACGTCATCCGCTGGGCGAAGGCCCGGGGGATCGACGTGACCGCCGAGGTCACCCCCCACCACCTGCTCCTCACCGAGCAGGCCGTCGCCGGCCAGGACGGGCCGAGCTACGACGCCCGCTTCAAGGTGAACCCGCCGCTGCGCCGCGACGAGGACGTGCTCGCCCTCCGCGAGGCCCTCGCCGACGGCACCATCGACATCGTCGCCACCGACCACGCGCCGCACCCGGTCGAGGCGAAGGACTGCGAGTGGGACGCCGCGGCGTTCGGCATGGTCGGCCTCGAGAGCGCGCTGAGCGTGGTGCACGCCGCCGTCGTCGAGGACGGGCGGATGAGCTGGTCCGACGTCGCGCGCGTGCTCTCCTCCGCCCCCGCCCGCATCGGCCGGCTCGACGGCTACGACCGCGGCCTCGCCGTCGGGGCCGCCGCGAACGTCGTGCTCTACGACCCGGAGGCGCGACGCCGCTTCTCCGTCGAGGACCTGCGCGGCCGCAGCGGCAACTCCCCGTACCTCGGTCGCGAGCTGCCGGGCCGCGTCGTCGCCACCCTCCACCGGGGCTTCCCGACCGTGCTGGACGGCGAGCTCGTCGACGCGGCGGTCGTCGCCGCCTCCGCGAAGGCCTCCCGTGGATAGGGCCGCGATCACGATCGTCATCGCCGCGGTCGTCGTCCTCGTCTTCGTCGGCATGCTGCTCTCCTGGCGCGCGCGGCGCCGCCGCTCGGCCGCCCTCGCGCCGGAGCCCGTGCCCGCGTCCTCGCTGGGCGCCGAGGTCGAGCGCGTCGACCTCCCGTACGTGGCCACGACCCGCTTCGAGCAGCCGCTCGAGCGCGTCGTGCTGCCGGGGCTCGGCTTCCGCGGCAACGCGGTGCTGCGCCTCCACGAGCGCGGCGTCGTGATCGCCCCCGTCGGCGAGCGCGAGACGGTGATCCCGGCCTCCCTCCTGCGCGGAGCGGGCCAGGGCAGCTACGTGATCGACCGCGTCGTCGAGGAGGGCGGCCTGCTCGTGATCTCCTGGTCGCCCCGCGGCGACGAGACCGTCGACAGCTACCTCCGCGTGGCCGAGCCCGCCCTCCGGGCGCACCTGGTCGCCGAGCTGCAGCGCCTCGCCGGCCCCCGTTCCTCCCCC
>NZ_PSVO01000016.1:59438-75079 GCF_002932325.1 Rathayibacter sp. AY1E2 | reverse complement strand
GCCGTCACCGAGGCTCCGGCCCCCTCCGGGCCCCCGGGGACCACGACCGGGAGCTCCGCGCCGGGCCCGATCGGCAACGGCCCGGGCCTGCCCTCCGTTCCGGTCCCGACCCCCGCACCCAGCACTCCGGTCCCGGTTCCTGTTCCGGTTCCTGTTCCTGTTCCGACCGTGACTCCCCCACCGGACACTCCGGCTCCGGCAGCGACGCACGTACCGAGCACTCCGGCGCCGGTCCCGACAGAGGCGCCGAGCACCTCCGCTCCGGTCTCGACTCCCGCACCGGTCACGACTCCCACTCCGGCCGCACCCCCCGCTCCGGCCGCACCGACCCTCGCGCTCGACACCGACGGCCGGCTGCTGCCCGATGCCCGGGGCACCGCCGCGCCCGGCGCCGAGGTGCTCCTCGAGGACGCCTCCGACGGACGCCGCGTGGGCTCCGCCACCGCCGACGCCGACGGCTCCTGGACCGCGCCGGCCCTCCCCCTCCCCGCGGGCAGGACCACGGTGCTGGCGCGCACCGCCGCAGGAGTCAGCACCTTCGAGACGGTCGACCTGCGCGCTCCGGTGCTCCTCGCCCGGGCCGCGTCGAGCGGGGGCGCGGTCGGCGTGCTCGTGCTCGCCGATCCCGACGCGGACGGCCTCGACCTCCTGGTCGACGGCGGGCAGGTGCGGTCCCTCGCTCCCGGAGCCCCCGTCCTCGCCGCGAGCCTGGAGGTCGGTCCCGGGAGGCACACGATCGGCGTCCGCTACTCCTCCCCGGACGGGCGGACGGGACCCGTCGCCGTCGTGTCCGTCGACGCGGGCTGAGGCGCGCGGACCGCCCCGTGCCCCACCGTTATCCTGGGCGGATGCAGCCCGAACCCGCCGCGTCCGCGACTCCCCGGCCCGCCTCCGCGAGCACCCGTCCGACGGGCAGCGACGCCGCGTGGTCCGGCGCCCGGCCCGCGGGAAACCACTGGACCCTGACCTTCGCCTGCCCCGACCAGCCGGGCATCGTGCACGCCGTGTCCGGTGCCGTCGTCCAGGCCCGCGGCAACATCACCGAGAGCCAGCAGTTCTCGAGCGCCGACACCGGCCGCTTCTTCATGCGCCTGCAGGTGGAGTCGCCGATCAGCCGCGAGGAGTTCGCCGCCGCCCTGCTGCCGATCACGGAGCACTACGGGATGACCTGGCGCCTCGACGTCGTCGGCCGGCCGCTGCGCACCCTCGTCCTCGCCTCCACGGCCGCGCACTGCGTCAACGACCTGCTCTTCCGCCAGCGCGCCGGGCAGCTCGCGGTGGACATCCCGATGATCCTGTCCAACCACGGCAGCCTGCGCGACCTCGCCGAGTTCTACGGCGTGCCCTTCGAGTCGCGCCCCGTGGTCTCGCCGGAGTCGAAGCGCGGGTTCGAGGAGCGCGTGCTGGAGGTCGTCGAGGAGCACGACGTCGAGCTCGTGGTCCTGGCGCGCTACATGCAGATCCTCTCCCCCGAGCTCTGCGCGCGACTGGCCGGCCGCGCCATCAACATCCACCACTCGTTCCTGCCGGGCTTCAAGGGCGCGAACCCGTACAAGCAGGCGCACGCCCGCGGAGTCAAGCTGATCGGGGCGACCGCGCACTTCGTGACCAGCGACCTCGACGAGGGGCCGATCATCGAGCAGAACGTGGTGCGCGTGGACCACTCGCACTCGGTCGCCCAGCTCGTGGCGATCGGGCAGGACGAGGAGAGCCGCACGCTCACGCAGGCGGTCAAGTGGTTCGCGGAGGACCGGGTGCTCCTCGACGGGGCCCGCACCATCATCTTCCGCTGACCTCCGGCGGCTAACATGGTCGGCGTGAATCGAGCAGGAGCGGACACCGCGGGCACCGACATCAGGATCGGCCCGAACGCGATCCTCCGGTTCCTCCTGGAGCTCGTCGCGTTGGCGACCTTCGCCCTCTGGGGCTTCGCGTCGTGGGACCTCCCGTGGAACATCGTCCTCGGCATCGGCGCTCCGGTGGTCGCCGCGCTGGTCTGGGCGCTCTTCCTGTCGCCGCGCGCGGTCCTCGCGATCGACGTCTACGGCCGCTCGCTGATCGAGCTGCTCGTGATGGGCGCCGCCGCGCTGGCGTGGCTGGACCTCGGCCAGCCGGTCGTCGCGATCGTCTTCGGCGTCCTCGCCGTCGTCTCCGGCGTCATCGCGGGACGCCGCTCCCTCTGATCCGGACGGCGGCCGCTCAGGCCGAGGGGGCGCTCGCTCGGAGCCGTCCACCGCTGTCCCCGAGGGTGCACCGCTGTCCCCGTGCGCTCGCCGCCGCCCCGGAGCGGAACCGAATGCGTCGTCCAGGCTCGCAGCCGCTTGTCGCCACTGCGCTCTCCCGTCGATGCGCCGCCGGCGATGCGCTACCGCAGCGGGATCCAGGGCCGATCGCGCCGCCGGGCCCCCAGTCGGAGGTGCTCCGCCCCGCCTGATCGTCGATCTCTCCCCGACCCGCTCCCGCCTCCCCTCTCGAGCCGTTCCCCCACGCAGCCGGGCCGGTCCTGCTCCCGGCCCGCACCACGATCCGCCCCGTCTCCGCCTCCCCGACCGGGAACGGCGAACGGCCGCCCCCGCCGCTCCGGAAGGAGCAGGGGGACGGCCGTTCGCGGCGGTCTCGGAGGACTACTCCGCGGCGCCCGCCTCACGCTGCGCCAGGGCGCGGCGTCGGCGGCCGGTGATCACAGCACCTGCACCGAGAAGGGCGAGGGCGGCGGCTCCGAGGAGACCGCCGTCGAAGCCCGTCGACGGGAGGCCGCCGGCGCCGTGGCCGGGCGCGCCCGGTCCGGCGGTCGGCGTGGAGGTGGGCTCCCCCGGTCCGGCGGTGGGGCCGGCCGTCGGCGTCGCGGTCGGCTCCGGGGTGCCCGTGGGCTCCGGAGTCGCGGTCGGCGTCGGGGTGGGGGTGACCGCCTCGGTGACGTCGACGCTCACGAGCGTCGCGAGTCCCGAGTCGGTGTAGGCGACACGGCCGAGGTAGCGGGCCGGGCCCGCCAGGTTCGACCAGGAGACCGCGTACGCGATCGGCTCGCCCTGCACGGCGTCGACCACGGCGGGGTCGGTGCTCAGCGAGCCGAGACCGTTCTCCGGAGTGATGACGAAGCTGCGGAAGTCGAACGTGACGGTCGAGGATCCCGGAGCGGTCGAGTAGACATCGGCCTGGACCGTGTACTCGCCCGGAGCGGGGTCGGCGATGTCGACGCGCTCGTCGGCCGAGCCGGTCGCCGAGGTGAAGACCGTGTCGGTGCTCTCGCTGGTGACGGTGAGGTCGAGGTCGGCCGCGTCGTCGAGCGAGTCGAGGTCGAAGCGGGCGAACTCGGCGCCCTCCGGCACCACGACGGTGGTCGTCAGCGACTTCCCCGTGGGGAGCGTCGCCGAGTGGCCGTCAGCGGCAGTGGCGTCCTCGGCGAGGACGCCCTCGGCGAGACCGCTCGCGGTGAGCGGCAGCGCGCCGGTGATGCCGGGCGTGACCGTCACCGTGCCGGTGCCGGTCGAGCCGGTGCCGGAGACCTCGTAGGGCGCGTCCAGCAGGACGGGGCGCACCGCGATCGGGCTGCGGACGTCGTGCTCCGCGCTCGCCCAGGTCAGGTAGCCGGTGGCGAACTGGTTGAGCGCCGCCGAGCCGGTGGTGAAGGAGACCGTGTACTCCGCCGTCTGGCCCGCACCCGTGAAGGAGAGGGTCGAGGGCGAGACGACGGTGTCGATCCCGGCGAGGCCGTCGACCGAGGCGGTGTAGGTGCCCGCGCCGGTCGAGGTGACCGTGCGGGTCACGGTCTGCGTGCCCGCGAGGGCGCCGATCGCGATCGAGGCCTGGTTGAGGTCGGACGGGTCGATCGCGGCGATCGGGTCGATCACCGGGTTCGAGGTGAAGACGTAGCCCGCACCCTTGAGGAACGCGATCCAGTCCTCCGTGCCGCTCTGGTAGAGCAGTCCGGGATCGAGGAACGCGGCCGGGGCGACGTGTCCCGCGCCCTGGGCGAAGACGTCCTCGGACGCGGCGCCCGACTGGTCGACGCTGTCGTAGGCGGAGGTCATCATGGCCGACTTCACCGCGGACGGGGAGGCCTTCGGGGTCGCGCCGAGGATCAGCGCGCCGAGGCCCGCCACGTGCGGCGACGACATCGAGGTGCCGGACTCGAACGCGAAGGCGGGGTCGTCGCCCTCGGCGTTGAAGCTGTCGGCGAGGATCGCGACGCCGGGCGCCGTGAGGTCGGGCTTCAGCACGTCGGCGCCGTCCGCCTCAGCGGGTCCGCGCGACGAGAAGCCGGCGACCTGCGGGACGGGGATGGAGGCTCCGGACGAGTTGCCCTCGGAGAGGGTCACGGTCGCACCGGCGGTGCCGGCGTAGGTCGTGATCGCCTGGTAGGCCTGCGAGTCGATCTGGATGCTCGGGACCGAGTGGTCGTCGACGTGCAGGGCGTTCGGGGTCGGGTTGAGCAGCAGCATGCCGATGCCGCCGGCCCGCTCGACCTCGGCCGACTTGGAGACGCGCGCGGTGACGCCCGCGGTGCAGGCGACGATCGTGCCCTTCACCTTGTCGGGGTCGAGGGTGCCGGTCTCGCAGATGGCGGGGTTCTCGGCGCCCGAGCGGACGACGTCGGCGCTGTTCACCAGCGGTCCGGTGACGTCCTCGTGGACCGAGATGGATCCTCCGACGAACTTCTGGCCGTCGCCGAGAGCGGCGGTCGCGGTGTAGGTCGGGATGGAGGACGCGGCGACCGTGGTGTACCAGGGCGACGCGTGGTCGAGCGTGGAGGCGCCCGCACCCGAGTTGCCGGCCGAGGCCGCGACGAAGACGCCCGCGGCGGCGGCGTTGAGGAACGCCTCGTCGATCGCGGTCAGGGTCGAGGTGGCCGAGCCGCCGCCGATCGAGAAGTTGATGACGTCGACGCCGTCCTTGGTCGCGGCGTCGATGGCCGCGAGGATGCCCGCTCCGGAGCAGAAGTCGTCGTCGTCGGTGCCCTCGTCGGGTCCGTTCCAGCAGACCTTGTACGCGGCGACCTTGGCGGCCGGGGCGACTCCGGAGATCTTCCCGTAGTCGTAGCCGTCGACGCTCGCCTCGACGCCGTTGTTGCCGGCTGCCGTGCTCGCGGTGTGCGAGCCGTGTCCGTCGGCGTCGCGCGGGGAGCGGTACTCGGGGTTGTCCGTCGAGCCGACCTCCTCGTCCGCGAGGAACCAACGTGCGCCGATGAGCTTCTGGTTGCACTCGTCGCCGTCCCACTGCTCGGAGGCGGGGAGCCCCGGCGAGCAGGAGCCGACGAAGGTGCCGCCGTCCGACTTCACGAAGGAGGTGGTGGTGCCGTCCGTGTAGGGGGCCGCTCCGGGCGAGGTCGCCAGGGGCGCGCCCGCGAAGGAGGGGTTCTCGGGCGCGATGCCGGAGTCGATGACGCCGACGACGACGCCCTCGCCCGCCTTGTCGATGCCGCCCAGCTTCTGCCAGACGCCGTTCTCGCCCTCGAGGCCGAGGAAGTCGGTGGAGCGCTGCTGTCCGGTGTCGGGCACGGGGGTACCGGCGGCGGCCGCGGCGAGCGGCGAGGCCTGCGCGGCGCGGTCGACCTTCAAATTCTCGACCTTGCGGACCTGGGCGACGTCGCGGCGGCTCGCGAGCTCGCCCGCCTGCTCGCCCGAGAGGGTCGCGGAGAAGCCGTTGAGGGCGACGGTGTAGTGGTAGCCGATGGCGGCGTCGACCGCGGAGGCGACGTCCTCCTGGCGCTGCTCGAGGTGGGCGGAGTAGTCCTCCACCGGAGCCGAGGCGGCCTGCAGCTGCGCACCGTCGACGGGCGCCGTGCGGGCGAAGCGGGCATCGCTGCCCTGGTAGGTGGCCGCGGAGGGCTCGACGAGGGTGACGACGTAGTCGCCGTCGTCGAAGCTCTGGCCGACGGAGAGCCCGCCGACGAGCGAGGCGCTGCCGGCGAGAGGGGCGGCACTGGCGCCGGTGGTGGCGAAGGCCGCGGTCGCGGCGACTCCGAGGACGGCGAGGCCCGCGAGGATGCGCCTCTCAGCGCGGCGGACGGGTGGTCGGTGGGACAGGTGGATCGGCAATCGATGTCCTTACTCACATTCGCTGGGAACCGGATCGGTTTCCACACAGAAACGACCCTACGAACTCGATTGCTCAGCTTTGTTACGAACAGGTAACGAAGTTGACACCGAAAGGGGCCGATCCGTTGGCACTCCCCCTCCGCGAGTGCTAATTTATTCGCGTTGAGCCGGGTCGGCTCAACTCTTGGAACTCTTCGTTGCACGACTGAATGGAGTGATCTCATGGCTGTCACCTACGACCCCGTCCGCGAGCTGGACCGCCTCGCCACCGCCCTCCTCGGCTCCGGTCAGGGGCCCCGCCGGATGCCGATCGACCTGTACCGGGACGGCGACCACTACGTCCTCACCGCCGACCTCCCCGGCATCGACCCGGGGTCCGTCGACGTCGACGTGGACGGGCAGCTCCTCACCATCCGTACCCAGCGCACCGTCGCGAGCGGCGACGACGTCGCCTGGATCACCCGGGAGCGCCAGTCGGCGACCTTCGTCCGCCAGCTGAGCCTCGGCCAGGGCGTCGACACCGAGCGCATCGCCGCGTCCTACGACAACGGCGTGCTCTCGGTGACCATCCCGGTCAGCGAGAAGGCGCGTCCCCGCCGCATCGAGGTCGTCTCGACCGCCCGCCCCGAGCAGGTGCGGATCGGCGAGGCGGCCGCCGAGTAGGACGACGAGCGAGGGCCCGTCCGCGATCGTGCGGGCGGGCCCTCCGCCTGTCCGCACGCCCTACGCTGGCCGGATGCGCGCCTCCTCCTCCGACACCGCTGTCGGCGTCCTGCTCCCCTGCGATCTCCCCGCCTCCGAGGTGCTCGGCTACGCCCGCCGCGCCGAGGAGCTCGGCTTCGACGAGCTCTGGGTGGTCGAGGACCTCGGCTTCCGCGGCGGCATCGCCCAGGCCGGCGCGGTGCTCGCCGCCACCGAGCGGATCGTCGTCGGCATCGGCATCATGCCCGCCGCCGTCCGCACGGCGGCCTTCACCGCGATGGAGCTCGGCACTCTCGCCGAACTGTTCCCCGGCCGCGTCCACGCCGGCATCGGGCACGGGATGCCGCACTGGATGCGCGGCCTCGGCGTCTGGCCGCGCAGCCCGCTCACCCTGCTCGAGGAGCAGTTCGACGCGATCCGCTCGCTGCTCTCCGGCGAGCGCACCCACCGCTCCGGCCGCTACGTGCACGTGGACGGCCTCGTCCTGGAGTCGCCGCCATCCGTCGTGCCGCCGCTGCTGGCCGGCGTCCGTGGACCGAAGTCGCTGGCGCTCGCGGGCCGGATCGCCGACGGGGTCGTCCTGGCCGAGCCCGTCACTCCGGAGTACCTCGCGGCGGCCCGCAGCCACCTCGGCGGCACCGGACGGATCATCGCCTACAACGTGGCCGCCGTGGACGACGACGCGGCCGCCGCGCGCGACGCGGTCCGGCCGGGACTCGAGTGGATCGGCGAGCCGGACTGGGCGCCGCACATCGAGCCGCTCCCCTTCGCGGAGGACTTCGCCCGCCTGCGGGCCGAGAGCGCCGACCGCGCCGCCTTCGTCCGCGACCTGCCCGACGCCTGGGTCGACCAGCTGGCCGTCGTGGGCACCCCCGAGGACGCTCGTCGCCGCATCGGCCTGCTGCACGAGGCCGGTGCGTCGAGCGTCGTGCTGATGCCGTCGGGGCCCGATCCGCTCCACGCGATGGAGGAGCTTGCCCGGGCGCTCT
Source organism: Rathayibacter sp. AY1E2 (assembly GCF_002932325.1). Taxonomy (NCBI): domain Bacteria; kingdom Bacillati; phylum Actinomycetota; class Actinomycetes; order Micrococcales; family Microbacteriaceae; genus Rathayibacter; species Rathayibacter sp. AY1E2. Next base: position 67,350 of record NZ_PSVO01000016.1, on the reverse strand, counting down.
GAAGCGCTCGGCCCGGGCGCGTCCCACCGGGCCCTCAGACGCGTCCGGCCCGCAGGATCCGAGGATCGTGCGGGCCGGACGCGTCTGCTGAAGCCGGAGATCAGGCCGACATGCGGGCCTTCAGGTTCTCATCGAGGGTCGCGAGGAACTCCTCGGTCGTCTGCCAGCCCTGCTCGGGGCCGACGAGCAGGGCGAGGTCCTTCGTCATCTTCCCGGACTCGACCGTCTTGATGACCACGTCCTCAAGCGTGAGCGAGAAGTCGATGAGCTCCTGGTTGCCGTCGAGCTTGCCGCGGTGCGCGAGGCCGCGCGTCCAGGCGTAGATCGAGGCGATCGGGTTCGTCGAGGTGGGCTTGCCGGCCTGGTGCTGGCGGTAGTGGCGCGTGACGGTGCCGTGCGCCGCCTCCGCCTCGACGACGCTGCCGTCGGGCGTGGAGAGCACGGAGGTCATCAGGCCCAGCGAGCCGAAGCCCTGCGCGACGGTGTCGGACTGGACGTCGCCGTCGTAGTTCTTGCAGGCCCAGACGTAGCCGCCCTCCCACTTCATGGCCGAGGCGACCATGTCGTCGATGAGGCGGTGCTCGTAGGTCAGGCCCGCGGCGTCGAAGCGCTCCTTGAACTCGGTCTCGAAGATCTCCTCGAAGATGTCCTTGAAGCGGCCGTCGTAGGCCTTGAGGATCGTGTTCTTGGTGGAGAGGTAGACCGGGTAGTTGCGCGAGAGGCCGTAATTCAGCGACGAGCGGGCGAAGTCGCGGATCGACGCGTCCTGGTTGTACTGGACCTGGGCGATGCCGTCGTCCGGGGCCTTGTAGACCTCGAACCTCATCGGCTCGGAGCCGTCCTCGGGCGTGAACTCGACGGTCAGCGTGCCCTTGCCCTTGAAGACGAAGTCGGTGGCGCGGTACTGGTCGCCGAACGCGTGGCGGCCGATGATGATCGGCTTGTTCCAGCCGGGGACCAGGCGCGGGATGTTCGAGATGATGATCGGCTCGCGGAAGATCACGCCGCCGAGGATGTTGCGGATCGTGCCGTTGGGCGACTTCCACATCTTCTTGAGGCCGAACTCCTCGACGCGGGCCTCGTCGGGGGTGATGGTCGCGCACTTCACGCCGACGCCGTGCTTCTGGATGGCGTGCGCCGCGTCGATCGTGACCTGGTCGTCCGTCTCGTCGCGGTACTCGATGCCGAGGTCGTAGTACTCGAGGTTCACGTCGAGGTACGGGTGGATGAGGGTGTCCTTGATCTTCTGCCAGATGATGCGCGTCATCTCGTCGCCGTCGAGCTCGACGACCGTTCCCTCAACCTTGATCTTGGACATTGCTCTCCCATGGTGTCGATGACCCCGCACCTGTGCGGGACGGGCGGCTCTGCACCGCTCCGGATGGCCTCCGCCAGCCTACCCGAGGCCCGAACTGTCTCGATGTCGAGACAGTTCTCGATCGTCCGCGCCGGGGCCGGCGCACGTCGCCCGACAGGAGGATGCCCGCCGTCCTGCGCCGCCGGTACAGTGACGGCATGAGTGACCTCCGCCTGGAAGAGCTGTCCGCCTCGAACATCTCCGCCGTGAACGGTCTGAGCCTCAAACCCGGCCAGGAGCAGTTCATCGCGCCGGTCTCCTACTCCGCCGCCGCCGCGGTGATCGACCCGGGCGCCTCCTGGCAGCGGGCCGTGATGGACGGCGACGAGCTGGTCGGCTTCATCCACGCGCACTTCGACCCGGAGGCGGCGGAGGAGTTCCGCAGCTGCATCTGGCGCATCAACATCGACGCGGCGAAGCAGGGCCGCGGCGTGGGCACCTTCGCCGTCCGCGCCACCGCCGACGAGGCGCGCGCTCGCGGCTTCGACACCCTCACGGTGATCTGGGAGTCCGGCGAGGACGGCCCGGAGCAGTTCTTCCGCTGGATCGGCTTCGAGGTCGTCGGCGAGACGCAGTACGGCGAGAACATCGGGGCGCTGACGCTCTGAGCGCGGCGCCGGAGGCAGCGGAGCCGGCCGACTTCGTCTCCGCCGTCCTCGAGGTGGTCGCCTCGATCCCGCCCGGACGCGTGATGGCCTACGGCGAGATCGCCGCGGTCCTCGGCACGCGTGCGGCACGCGCGGTCGGCACGGTGATGGCCCGCTACGGCTCCGACACCGCCTGGTGGCGCGTCGTCCGCGCGGGAGGAGCGCCCCCGGTCGGCCACGAGGAGCGCGCCCGCCGGGAGTACGAGCGCGAGGGCACGCCCCTCGTCGTCACGCCGGGCGGCTGGCGCGTCGACGTGCGCAGCGCACGCTGGCGCCCCTGAGCCGGGATCGGCTCAAGTGCGTTAGTCGCGAGCGGCAGCCGCTCAGACGAGCGAGTCCCGCCAGGCCGCGTGCAGGGTGGCGAAGCGGCCCTCGCCGGCGATGAGCGCCTCCGGAGTGCCGTCCTCGACGATGCGGCCGTGCTCCATCACCAGCACCCGGTCGGCGATCGCGACCGTCGAGAGGCGGTGCGCGATGATGACCGCCGTGCGGTCCGCCAGGAGCGTCTGCAGGCCCTGCTGCACCAGGCGCTCGCTCGGGATGTCGAGGGAGGAGGTCGCCTCGTCCAGGATCAGCACCGCCGGGTCGGCCAGGAACGCGCGGGCGAACGAGATCAGCTGGCGCTGACCGGCCGAGACGCGGCCGCCGCGCTTGTTCACATCGGTGTCGTAGCCGTCCGGAAGCGCCTGGATGAACTCGTGCGCGCCGACCGCCTGCGCGGCCCGGACGATCTCGTCGTAGGACGCGGTCGGCCGCCCGATCGCGATGTTGTCGGCGACGGATCCGGAGAAGAGGTACGCCTCCTGGGTGACCATCACGATCGCGCGCCGCAGGTCCTTCGGGTGCAGCTGCCGCAGGTCCACGCCGTCGAGGGTCACCACGCCGTCGCTCGGGTCGTAGAAGCGCGAGATCAGCTTGGCGAGCGTCGTCTTGCCGGCGCCCGTGGACCCGACGAGGGCGATGGTCTGCCCGGCGGGGATGTCGAGGTCGAAGCGCGGCAGCACCTCGCGGTCGGCGGTGTAGGCGAAGCGGACGCCCTCGAAGCCGAGGCGGCCCCGCGCCTGCCGCAGGTCGACCGGGCGGGCCGGATCCGGGACGCTCGGCTCCTCGGCCAGCACGCCCGAGATCTTCTCGAGCGCGGCGGCCGCCGACTGGTAGGAGTTGTAGAACATCGCCATCTCCTGCACCGGGTCGAAGAAGCGCCGGGTGTAGAGCAGGACCGCCAGCAGCGCGCCGATCTCGAGCCCGCCGTCGAGCACGCGGACGCCGCCGATGAACAGCACCACGGCGACGGTGACGTTGCCGATCAGCACGAGCCCGGGGTCGAAGGTGCCGAACACCCCGAAGACGCGCTTGTAGGCGAGCCGGTACTGCTCGACGACCCCGCCGAACACGGACTCGTTGCGCTTCTGCGTGCGGAAGGTCTGCACGGCGCGGATGCCGGTCATCGACTCCACGAACTGCACGATGAGCCGCGACGAGGCGACTCGGGTGCCGCGGAACAGCGCCTGCGACCGCTTCTGGAACCAGCGGGTGAGCAGCGCGAGCGGCACCAGGGCGCAGGCGAGCACGATGCCGCTCACGCCGTCCAGGGAGACGAGGGCGATCGCGACGAAGCCCATGTAGAGCGCACCCTGCACCAGCTGGTTGATGCCGGAGTCGAGCAGCTCGCGGATGGAGTCGAGGTCGCTGGTCTGGCGCGAGATGATCCGGCCGGAGGTGTAGTTCTCGTGGAACTCCAGGCTCAGCTTCTGGGTGTGCAGGAAGACCCGCTTGCGCAGGTCGATCAGGATCGCCTGGCTCACCCTCGCGGAGAGCACGGTGTACCAGGCGACCAGGAGCGCGCCGACGAGTCCGGTGAGGATGTAGGCGCCGACCGTGACCGCCAGCGGGACCGCGTTCCCCGCGAGGACCGCGGGCAGACCGTTGTCGATGCCCGCCGCGATCAGCGCCGGTCCCGCGACCTGGGCAGCGGTCGCGACGACGACCACGACCGCGGTGAGCACCAGCCGCAGCCGGAGCGGCCGCAGCAGAGAGCCGAGCAGCCGCAGCGAGCGCCGGCGCAGGGCCGCCGACTCCGCTCTGCTGAGGTCGTCGCGCTCCTCGGAGGAACCGAGCGTGCTCATGATCGCGTCTCCTGGTGGGTCGTCGTGGGGCGGGAGCCGATGCGCTCGGTCCCGGCGGGCCGGGTCAGCTCGTCCTCCTCGAGGCTCGAGATGACGAAGCGGTAGTGCGGGCTGCTCGCGAGCAGCTCGCTGTGGGTGCCGACCGCGGTGATGCGGCCCTCCTCCATCAGTGCCACGCGATCGGCGAGCGCCACCGTCGAGGGGCGGTGGGCGACGATGATCGCCGTGGTGTCGCCGAGCACGCGGCGCAGCCCTGCCTCGACGCGCGCCTCCGTGTCGACGTCGAGCGCCGAGAGCGGGTCGTCGAGGACGAGCACCGCCGGACGCGCGGCCACCGCGCGGGCGAGGGCCAGGCGCTGGCGCTGGCCGCCGGAGAGGCTCATCCCCTCCTCGCCCACCTTCGTGTCCAGGCCCTCGGGAAGGCGGTGGACGAAGTCGGCCTGCGCGATCTCGAGGGCCTCGAGCAGCTCCTCCTCGGTCGCGTCGGGTCGGCCGAGGAGGACGTTCTCGCGCACGCTGGTGGAGAAGAGCGTCGCGTCCTCGAACGCCATCCCGATGTGCGTGCGCAGCTCGTCGCGGCGGAGCCGGCGGATGTCGACGCCGTCGAGCTCGATGGCTCCGCCGGTCACGTCGTAGAGGCGCGGGAGCAGCGCGGTGAGCGTCGTCTTCCCGGAGCCGGTGATGCCGACCAGTGCCATCGTCTCGCCCGGCTCGACCTCGAGGTCGACGCCGTCGAGGAGGTCGCGGTAGCGCTCGGGGGCGTCCTGGTAGCGGAAGTGGACGTCGCGGAAGCGCACCCGGCCGCGCGGCTCGAGGATCGTCTCGGGGTCCTCCGGGTCGGTGATGGTGTTCCGGCTGTCCATCACCTCGAAGTAGCGGTCGACCGCCGTGCGGGTGTCGAAGGTCATCGAGAGGAGGAAGCCGATCGACTCCACCGGCCAGCGCAGCACGGTCGCGGTGGCGAAGAAGGCGAACAGCTCGCCGACGCTCAGCTGGCCGGCCGCGGCGAGCCAGACCCCGCCGAGCAGGCAGAGCGCGAACGCGATGTCCGGCACCAGCAGCAGGACGAGCCAGATCCCGGCGATGGCGCGGGCCTTGTCGATCTCGGTGCCGCGGAGCTTCTCGGCCTGGCCGGCGAAGTTCTCCAGCGCGTGCTGGTGGCGGCCGAAGGCCTTCAGGACGCGGATGCCGTGCACCGACTGCTCGACGGTCGTGGCGAGGTCGCCCGCCTGGTCCTGGCTGCGGCGCGCGATGCTCGAGTAGCGCTTCTCGAACGCGAACCCGTAGATCCAGACCGGGATCGAGCACACGACGAAGAGCACGCCGAGGATCGGGTTCCAGTAGACGAGGACGCCGAAGCCGACGACGATCGTCAGCGCGTTGACCACGAGAAGGACGAAGCCGAAGGCGATCCAGCGGCGGATGAGGCTGAGGTCGCTCATCGCCCGCGACAGGAGCTGCCCGCTCTGCCAGCGGTCGTGGAACGACACGGGGAGGTCCTGCAGGCGGCTGTAGAGCGCCGAGCGCATGCGCGCCTCGATCCGCGTGCTGGGGGTGAGGACCATCCGGCGCCGCAGCGCGATGGCACCGGCCTCGACGACGCCGAGCACGAGGATGACGGCGACCGGGCCGATCAGCGGCCCGAGGTCGCCGGAGCCGGCGGAGGCCGCCCCGTCCCCGAGCGGTCCGTCGACGAGCTGCTGCAGGACGATCGGGATGACCAGCGACACCAGGCTCGCCACGAGCGCGACCGCGATGCCGCCGACCAGCCGGGGCAGGGAGTCGCCGACGAAGGGGACGAGGCGCAGCAGCGTCTGCAGCGTGCTCGGGCGCTTCTGCGCGGGGGCGCCGGGAGACGGGAGGGCGGGAGCGGACACGGCGGAGGGCTTTCGCGACGAGGACGGAGCCTCCCCTGCCGGGTGGGCGGGGAGGCGGGAGGCGCCACCGGGCCGGAGAGCTCCGGGCAGCCTTGAAGGCTATACCCGGGCTATGTGCTCCGTCCAGCGGCCGCCGCGATCCGGCGGTTCCCCCGCCTCCGCCGTCAGCGGACGCGGACCGAGAGGCAGGTGACGCAGCCCTCGAGCTTCTCGAACTCCGAGACGTCCACGGTGAGGACGCGGTAGCCCAGACTCCGCAGCAGCTCGGCGCTCCGGGGAGCGGAGGCGGCCATCAGGAGGGTGTCGTCGTCGAGGACGACCACGTGGGCGCCCGGCTCCTCGGGCATCGGCAGGAAGGAGGGGAACAGGCGCGGCTCGTCGACGACCGGCTCCCAGCCGATGACCGTGCCGTCGGGCAGCGCGGTCACGGCACTCTTGAGGTGCAGCACCTTCGTCAGCGGGACCGCGACGACGTCGTACCCGCGGGGCCGGAGGATCGCGCGCAGCTGGGCGACCCCCGCCGCGTCGGTCCGGCCTCCGCGGCCGACGTAGACCGTCGATCCCACCTTGAGGACGTCGCCGCCGTCGAGCGTGCCCGGCTCCTCGATGCGGTCGACCGTCAGGCCGAGGGCGCGGACGGCCTCCTCGGCGCCCGCCGTCTCTCCGCGGCGGGACTCCGCTCCGGACCGGGCGATCACGGCGTGGTCGCCGAAGACGACGACCGCGTCCTCGAGGAAGACGGAGTCGGCGAGTCCGGGCGCCGGTGCGGCCTCGACCGTCTCCCAGCCGGCCCGCTCGAGCAGGTCGACGTACGCCTCCCACTGCTGCTGGGCGCGCTGCTGGTCGACGGGGACGCGCTCGAGGTGGGTGAGCTCGCCCGCCGAGAGGTCGGCGGCCGGGGCCCGGACGATCGCGATGCGGCGGTCGGTGACGACGGCGGCCGGAGCGCCCGTGGTGCGGAGGCGGTTCCAGAGCGCGCGGCCGACGCTCGCCGCCGAGACGGTGAACGCGAGCAGGAAGACGAGGTTGAGTCCGGCGAAGGTCTGGAAGATGGAGGCCCAGACGGCGCCCGTGACGGCCTCGCCGGTGGCGCTGGCCTGGACCAGCGTGCCGAACACGGCTCCGACCACACCCGCGACGAGTCCCGCGAGCGCGGCGCTCCAGGTGCGTCCGAGCATCCCCGCGACGGCGAGGACGAGGGCGACCACGAAGCCGAGCACGGTCGAGAGCAGGAAGTAGGCGTTGACCTGCGGGATGGAGCCGGGCTGCAGCTGGTTGCCGATGAAGAAGGCCAGCAGGTTGGCGAGGTGCGCCACGAGCGCGGTCGCCGCGGCGGCGAGCAGCGCGACGAGGATCCGGCGGCCCGTCCCGGGCGCGCGGTCCCGGTTCGGGGCGATCGTGGTCGCGGCGGTCGGGGTGTCGGGAGTGGACGCGGGCGTCGAGTCGGAAGGCACCCGGTGACCCTACGCGCCCCCGCCCGCGCCCCGCCTGTCGATCCCCTAGCAGCCCCCTAAGAGCCGCCCACCGCACCGCAGAGCGGTTTCAGCGGCGTCCCGTGCCCAGCGATTCCCGCGACCGGCGACGCGACCCGCTCACGGAACGCACTCCGTCGCCGAGCCGACCGCGCCCCGCCGCGCAAGATGCGGCCGGGAGGACGAACACCGCAAGGCAGAGCCGGTTCAGCGGGAATCGCGTGCCAAGCGATTCCCGCGACCGGCGACGCACCCCGCTCTACGGAACGCACCACATCGCCGAGCCGACCGCGCCCCGCCGCGCGGGGAGCGGCGGGGAAGACGAACACGCCACGGCAGAGCCGGTTCAGCGGGAATCGCGTGCCAAGCGATTCCCGCGACCGGCGACGCACCCCGCTCTACGGAACGCACCACATCGCCAAGCCGACCGCGC
>NZ_PSVO01000016.1:0-59429 GCF_002932325.1 Rathayibacter sp. AY1E2 | reverse complement strand
CGGCAGAGCCGGTTCAGCGGGAATCGCGTGCCAAGCGATTCCCGCGACCGGCGACGCACCCCGCTCTACGGAACGCACCACATCGCCAAGCCGACCGCGCCCCGCCGCGCAGGGAGCGGCGGGGAAGACGAGCACCGCAAGGCAGAGCCGGTTCAGCGGGAATCGCGTGCCAAGCGATTCCCGCGACCGGCGACGCACCCCGCTCTACGGAACGCACCACATCGCCAAGCCGACCGCGCCCCGCCGCGCAGGGAGCGGCGGGGAGATCGAACACCACTTCTTCCACCGAGTGACGGGCGCGGAGCGCCCGTCACTCAGTGGAAGAAGTGCCGCTCCCCCGTCGTGTACATCGTGACGCCGGCGCGAGCGGCCGCGTCGATGACCTCGGCGTCGCGGACGGAGCCGCCGGGCTGGACGACGGCCTTCACGCCGGCGGCGAGGAGCACCTCGAGGCCGTCGGCGAAGGGGAAGAACGCGTCGGAGGCGGCGACGGAGCCGGGGGCGCGGTCGCCGGCGCGGGTGACGGCGAGGTGGCAGGAGTCGACGCGGTTGACCTGGCCCATGCCGACGCCGACGGAGGCGCCGCCCTTGGCGAGGAGGATCGCGTTCGACTTGACGGCGCGGCAGGCCTTCCATGCGAACTCGAGGTCGAGCATCGTGTCGGCGTCGGCGGGCTCGCCGGCGACGAGCTGCCAGCCGGAGCTGACCTCGCCGGGGCCGCCGATGAAGCGGTCCGGCTCCTGCAGCAGCAGGCCGCCGGAGATCTGCTTGAACTCGCGCTCGACGGGGGCGTAGAAGTCGGGGAGCTGCAGCAGGCGCAGGTTCTTCTTGGTCTTCAGCACCTCGAGCGCCTCGGGCTCGAAGCCGGGGGCGACGAGCACCTCGGTGAAGATCTCCTTCACCGTCTCGGCCATGGCGAGGGTGACGGGCCGGTTCGCGGCGATGACGCCGCCGAAGGCCGACACCGGGTCGCACTCGTGGGCGCGGCGGTGGGCGGAGGCGATGGGGTCGATCGCCTTCGAGCTCGCGATCGCGATGCCGCACGGGTTCGCGTGCTTGATGATCGCGACGGCAGGGAGCACGAAGTCGTAGGCCGCGCGGACGGCCGCGTCGGCGTCGACGTAGTTGTTGTAGGACATCTCCTTGCCGTGCAGCTGCGTCGCCTGCGCGATTCCGGTGCCGTCGGGAGAGACGTAGAGGGCCGCCTTCTGGTGCGAGTTCTCGCCGTAGCGGAGGACCTGCTGCAGGGTCCCGCGGATCTCGACCGAGCCCTCGACGCCCTCGGCCGCCTCCTGCCCGGCGAACCAGGCGGCGACGGCGGAGTCGTAGGAGGCGGTGTGCGCGAAGGCGCGGGCCGCCAGGGTGCGGCGCGCGGCGAGCGTCGTGCCGCCGTCGGCGAGGGCGGTCGCGATCCCGGAGTAGTCGGCCGGGTCGACGACGATCGCGACGTTGGCGTGGTTCTTCGCGGAGGCGCGGACGAGGGCCGGGCCCCCGATGTCGATGTTCTCGACCACGGTCGCCGGGTCGGCGCCGCCGGCGACGGTCTCGCGGAACGGGTACAGGTTCACCACGACCAGCTCGAACGCGGCGATGTCGAGCTGCTCCAGCTGCTCGCGGTGCGAGGCGAGCCTCAGGTCGGCGAGGATGCCCGCGTGCACGGCCGGGTGCAGCGTCTTCACGCGGCCGTCGAGCGACTCCGGGAACCCGGTGACGGCCGAGACGTCGGTGACGTCGTGGCCGGCGCCGCGGAGGGTCGCTGCGGTCGAGCCGGTGGAGACGAGCTCGACGCCGGCCGCGGCGAGCGCCGCTCCGAGCTCGAGCAGGCCGGTCTTGTCGCTGACCGAGATCAGCGCCCGGCGGACGGGTACCCGGTCGCGGTCGTCGTAGCTGCTGGGGTCGTGGGCGGTGATGCTCATGCGCGGGCGAGCTCCTCGAGGTCGACGGTTCCGTGGGCGATGTCGAGCACCGTCTGCACCAGCAGGCGACGCTCGATGGTCTTGATGCGCTCGTGCAGCGCGTCCTCGCTCTCGCCGGGGAGCACGGCGAGGCTCTCCTGGGCGATGACGGGTCCCGTGTCGACGCCGGTGTCGATCACGTGCACGGTGACGCCGGTCTCGGTCGCGCCGGCGGCGAGGGCGTCGCGGACGGCGTGGGCGCCGGGGAAGAGGGGCAGCAGGGCGGGATGCGTGTTGATCATCCGCGGGCTGAGCGCGTCCACCACCACGGGCGGCAGGATGCGCATGAAGCCCGCGCAGACGACGAGGTCGGGCTCCCACTCCTGGATGCGCCCGAGCAGGGCGGCGCCCCACTCGTCGCGGGAGGAGAAGTCGCGCGGCGCGACCGTGAAGGCGGGGACTCCGCGCTCCTCGGCGTGGCGGAAGCCCTCGGCGTCGGTGTCGCTGCCGACCGCGACAATGCGGGCGGGGAAGCCCTCGTCGCCGGTGGCGTCCAGCAGGGCGCGGAGGTTCGATCCGCCGCCGGAGAGGAGCACGACCAACTTCAGCACTGCGCAAGTCTAGGGGGACGCCTCCGCCGGCGTCAGCCGCGTCGGCTGCGACCCGCGGCGAGGCCCAGGCCCGCGGCCAGCGCGAGCTCGAGGGCGGCGACCGCCCCGACGACGAGCGGGTCCGGGCCCACCTGGGCGAGCCGCCCGGGCCCGGCGGCGCCCGCCGAGAACCAGGCGAGGAGCCCGAGCAGCAGGCCGCCGACCACGCCGATCCCGCCGGCCGCGGTGGCGCCCCAGCGCAGCAGCGAGCGTCCATCGAGCGCCTCGATCACGCCGCGCCGCAGCCGCCATCCCGCGGCGAACCCGGCGAGCAGCGGCACGAGCAGCCCGAGGAAGCCGAAGGCCGAGTCCCCTGCGGGCAGTGCGGCGAGGACCGGGATCGACGGGATCGGTCCGAGCAGCGTTCCGGCCGCGCTCACGGAGGAGCCGGTGCCGAGGGCGAAGCCCGGGCCGATCAGCCAGCTCGCCGCCCAGATCACCAGGTTCGGGAGGAACGCGAGCTGTCCGAGAGTGAGGGCCAGGCCGCCGAGCGCCTCGGCGCCGAGGCTCTCGTAGAGCGCGACGACCGAGGTGTAGTGCACGACCAGCAGCACGGCGACGAGCACCGCCGCGACTCCGACCACGCCGGCCGCGGCGAGCGCTCCCCCGCGCAGCGACGCGAGGACGAGCCCGGGCCCCGGCGCGGGGACGCGGTCGAGCGCGGAGGCGGCCAGCTCGCCGAGGGGGTCGGCCTCGTCGCTGCGGGCGGAGTGGAGCGCTGCTCCGACGAGCACCCCCAGCGCGAAGACGAGCGGCGGCAGCAGCGTCCCCTGCAGGGGATCGACGGTGGCGGCCGGGTCCGCGGATCCGAGCGAGACCAGGAGCGCGATCGCCAGGTAGGTCGCGATCGCGACGAGGACGCCGATGGCCCGGAACGGCGACTCCTGGGCGCGGCGGCCGGTGCGCGCGCCGAGCAGCACGGTGAGGAGTGCGAACGCCAGCGGAGCGATCGTCACCGGGAAGGCGTCCGCGCCTCCGGGCAGCGCCACGGCGAGGGCGGAGTCGGGGGCCAGCGCCGCCTGCAGGTCGGCCCCGTGGCCGAGCAGCCAGGCGTCGGCGGCGACCCGCCAGAACACGCCGAAGTCGACCGTCGTGTCGTACTGCACGGCCCAGAGGACGGTCAGCGGGACGAGCGGGATCGCGATCCCGATCAGCGCCGACAGCGCGGCGTCGAAGGCGGCGAGGAGGGCGACGGTGATCCGGTTCATGGGCCTGACGAGCCTAGCGGCGGCGCGCTCGGAGGCGGGTCAGGGGCGCGCCGCCCGGCCCTCTAGTGTCGGAGCCATGACGGGGACCTCGGACGCACGGACGGAGCGCGGCCTGGACCGCCTCGTGAACTTCTCCGACGCCGTCGTCGCCATCGCCATCACGTTCCTCGTCCTCCCCCTGGTCGACGTGGTCGAGGAGGGCCGCGCGGCCGATCTGGGGTCCCTCCTCACCGGGCACTACGGCACCCTCTCCGCCTTCTTCATCACGTTCGCCGTGATCGGACGGCTGTGGGCGGTCCACCACTCCGTCTTCGAGGGCGTGGCCCGGTACTCGCCCGCGCTCGTCGTCGCGAACTTCGTCTGGCTGGCCGCGGTCGTCCTGCTCCCCTTCGCGGCGAACCTGATCTCGAACGTGCTCGACACCGACGGCAGCGTCATCGCGCTCTACATCGGCACGATGATCGCGGCGAGCGCGGCGACCCTCGCGATGCAGCTCATCGTGCGCCGCGACCCGGATCTCCTGGCCCCGGGGGCGGAACCGCGGCGCTCCCTCTCGAGGTCGCTGATCGTGATCAGCGTCCTCCTCGCGGCCCTCGTGCTCGCCGTCGCCGTGCCGGCCGTCAACATGTTCGCGCTCCTGCTGCTCCTGCTCTCGGGTCCGATCGAGCGCCTGGTGCACCGCGGTCGCCCCGGAGGACGAGCGGCCCACCGCCGGACGGAGCGCGGGCTCGACCGGCTCGTCAACTTCTCGGACGCGACCGCCGCCATCGCCATCACCGTCCTCGTCCTGCCGCTGGTGCAGCTGGCTCCCGAGGTCGCCCGGGAGGGCGGCGGAGTCCCGGCGCTGCTCGCGGAGCACCTGGACTCGGTCCTCGCCTTCGCGCTCTCCTTCGCGGTCATCGCCGTCTTCTGGATCCCCCACCACCGCGTCTTCGAGATCGCCGGGGACTACGACGGCGCCCTGGTGTGGCTGGACCTGCTCTGGCTGGCCGCGCTGGCGTTCTTCCCGTTCTCGACGAGCGCGCTGGCGCTGTTCCCGGACTCCCGGGCGACGATCGGGCTCTACATCGGCACGATGGCCGCGATGAGCGGGGCGCTGGTCCTGATCGAGCTGCGCCTCTCCCGGCACCCGGAGCTCAGGCGGCCCGGCGCAGGGCCCCTGCCGCTCGCGCCCGCCCTGCTGCCCTTCGCGCTGCTCCTCGTCGCACTGGCGCTGGCGCTGCTTGTCCCGTCGGTCGGGCTCTGGTGGCTGCTCCTGCTCCTGCTGCAGCGGCCCGTCCGGGCACTGCTCGCGCGGCGCTGATCCTCAAGCGCCGGGAGTCCAGCCCAGCTGCGGGGCGATGCGCTCGGCGACGGCGCGCAGGATGCGCCGGTGCGACTCCACCCCGCCGACCGCCGGGAGCGTCACCGTGAGCGCGTCCGCCTCCGCGAGCGCCGGATCCGCGGCGAGCGATGCGACGATCCGCTCCGGGCTCCCGACGTGGAGGGGGCTGAAGCGCATCGGGGCGGCGATGATCGACCGGTCGGCCGTGCGGGGGCGGCCGTCGTCGTCCATCCGCGCGAGGTAGCCCTCGATGAAGGGGCGGTGCGCCTCCTCGTCGGCGGCGTCGAGCAGCGGCAGCACGATCCGGCCCGCCGTCACCCTCGACGTGCGCCCCGGGTGCGCGGCGGCGAAAGCCTCGCGGTAGGCGCGGATCTGCACCGCCTGCTGCTCGGCGAACGGCAGGCCCGTCTCCTCCGTGTTGAGCGTGGACACCTGCAGGTGCATGCCCTGCTCGCCCGCCCGGACCGCGGAGGACACCGTTCCCGCCCCGTACCAGAGCCGGTCGGCGAGGCCGGGCGCGTGCGGCTGCTGGACGAGCGGAGCGCCGACCGGGACCGACATCAGGGCCGACTCCGCGACGCCGAGCACGGCGCCCGAGAGCGCCTCGCGGAGTCGCGCGATGCGCTCCTGCGCCTCCTCGCGGAAGTCGCGCTCGGCCTGCCCGAACACCCCGTCGAAGACGGAGGCGAGATGCGCGAAGCCGCTGCTGACGCCGAGGTCGAGGCGTCCGCCCGAGAGCAGGTCCACGGTCGCGGCGTCCTCGGCGAGGCGCACGGGCGACTCGTAGCGGGCGCCGATGACCGCGGTCCCGAGGCGGAGGCGGCGGGTCCGCTGGGAGGCGGCCGCGAAGAAGGTCATCGGAGACGCGAGGTAGCGCTCGAAGTGCCGCACGCGGACCCAGCCGGTGCCGTAGCCGAGCTCCTCGGCGAGCTCGAGCAGGGCCAGCCCGTCCTCGAGGCTCCGCGCGGCGTCGCCGGGCTGCTCGGGGCCCTCCGGGTACGGCACGAAGGTCAGCAGGTCGAGTCCGAGGCGGCGGGTCACGCTGCGACGCTACTCCGGCCAGGCCCGCCCCGACGACGGAACGGACGGCGCCGCCCGCCGGAGCAGGGGCACCGTCCGTTCCGACGGTGGTGCGGGGAGGACGGGCGCTAGAGCGCCGCGTAGACCTCGCGGAGCAGGGCGGCCGTCTCGGACGGCGTCTTGCCGACCTTCACGCCCGCGGCCTCGAGGGCCTCCTTCTTGGCCTGCGCGGTGCCGGCCGAGCCGGAGACGATGGCGCCGGCGTGGCCCATCGTCTTGCCCTCGGGGGCGGTGAAGCCCGCGACGTAGCCGACGACGGGCTTCGTGACGTTCGCCTTGATGAAGTCCGCGGCGCGCTCCTCGGCGTCGCCGCCGATCTCGCCGATCATCACGATCGCCTTCGTCTCGGGGTCGGCCTCGAACGCGGCGAGCGCGTCGATGTGGGTCGTGCCGATGATCGGGTCGCCGCCGATGCCGATGGCGGTCGAGAAGCCCAGGTCGCGCAGCTCGTACATCATCTGGTAGGTCAGGGTGCCCGACTTCGAGACGAGGCCGATCGGGCCCTTGCCGGTGATCGTCGCGGGGGTGATGCCCACGAGCGACTCGCCCGGCGTGATGATGCCGGGGCAGTTGGGGCCGATGATGCGGGTCTTGTTCCCCTTCTCCTGCGCGTACGCCCAGAACTCCGCGGAGTCCTGCACCGGGATGCCCTCGGTGATGACGACGAGGAGGCCGATCTCGGCGTCGATCGCCTCGATGACGGCGTCCTTCGAGAAGGCGGGCGGCACGAACGCGATGGAGACGTCGGCGCCGGTGGCCTCCATCGCCTCCTTCACGGTGCCGAAGACGGGGAGCTCGACGTCGCCGTGGGTGACGGTCGTGCCGGCCTTGCGGGCGTTGACGCCGCCGACCACGTTCGTGCCGGCCTTGAGCATCAGCGCGGTGTGCTTGGTGCCCTCGCCGCCGGTGATGCCCTGGACGATGACCTTGGAGTCCTTGGTGAGGAAGATCGACATGCTTGTTCTCTGATTCCTTGAGTCGTCGGGTCCGTTACGCGGCGGCGAGTTCGGCGGCCTTGTCGGCGCCCTCGTCCATGGTCGCGGCGAGCGTGATGAGCGGGTTGGCGGCGGCCTGGAGGATCGCGCGGCCCTCCTCGACCTTGTTGCCGTCGAGGCGGACGACGAGCGGCTTCGTGGCCGAGTCGCCGAGGATCTCGAGCGCCTGGAGGATGCCGTTGGCGACCGCGTCGCACGCGGTGATGCCGCCGAAGACGTTGACGAAGACGCTCTTGACCTGCTCGTCGCCGAGGATGACGTCGAGGCCGTTCGCCATCACCTGGGCGGAGGCTCCGCCGCCGATGTCGAGGAAGTTGGCCGGCTTCACGCCGTTGTGCCTCTCTCCGGCGTAGGCGACGACGTCGAGGGTCGACATGACCAGGCCCGCGCCGTTGCCGATGATGCCGACCTCGCCGTCGAGCTTCACGTAGTTGAGGTCGTTCTCCTTGGCCTTCGCCTCGAGCGGGTCGGCGGCGTCCTTGTCCTCGAGCGCGGCGTGGTCCGCGTGGCGGAAGCCGGCGTTCTCGTCGAGCGAGACCTTGCCGTCGAGCGCGACGATGTCGCCCTCCTCGGTGAGCACGAGCGGGTTCACCTCGACGAGCGTGGCGTCCTCGCCGGTGTAGACGTCGTAGAGCTTCACCAGGACGGGCGCGACCTTGGCGATCAGCTCCTCCGGGAACTTCGCCGCGCGGGCGATCTCCTCGGCCTTGGCCTGGTCGATGCCCTGGCCGGGGACGACCTCGACGCGCGCGAGGGCGTCGGGGCGCTCGACGGCGAGCTGCTCGATCTCCATGCCGCCCTCGTAGGAGGTGAGCGAGAGGTAGGAGCGGTTGGCCCGGTCCAGCAGCACCGAGAAGTAGAACTCGCGGTCGATGCGCGCACCGCCGGCGACCATGACGCGCTTGACGACGTGGCCCTTGATGTCGAGGCCGAGGATCGACTGCGCCGCGGCGAAAGCGTCCTCGGGGGTCTTCGCGACCTTCACGCCGCCCGCCTTGCCGCGGCCGCCGATCTTGACCTGCGCCTTGACGACGGTGACGCCGCCCAGCTTCTCCGCCGCGGCGCGCACCTCCTCCGGCGTGTCGGCGACGATGCCCGGGAGCACGGGGACGCCGTACTTCTCGAACAGATCACGGGCCTGGTATTCGAAGAGATCCACGCTGCATTCCCATTCCGCGCCGAGCGCGCTTGCGTTTCGAGTTCGAGGTGGCCCGGACGACGCCGGAGTCTCGGCACTGTCCCTGGGCCGCGCCGAGTCTACTCCGCACCCGCCGGGGGCTTCCCGTGCGGTCGCTCCGCGCCCGCCGGACGCCCGCCGGGGGCACCGGCTCCTCCTCCGCCGGCCGCTCCCGCGTAGCGTGGAGCCATGTCGTCGGCCTCCCGCACCCCGGACGTCTTCCGCGAGGGCGTGTTCCTGCTGGCGGGCGCGCGCGCGATCCTCCTCCAGATCGCGCACCCGGCGGTCGGGCAGGGCGTCGCCGACCACTCCGACTTCGTGCACCGGGCCGTGAACCGCCTGCACGGGACGCTCTCCTACCTCTACGTCCTGCACTACGGCACTCCCGAGGACGTGCGCGCCGTCCGCCGCCGCGTGAACAGGGCGCACGTGCCCGTGCGCGGCCCCGGCTACACGGCCTTCGACCCGGAGCTGCAGCGCTGGGTCGCGGCGACGCTCACCCAGTCGATGCTGCAGCTCTACGAGGGCGCCTTCGGTGCGCTGAGCGAGGAGGAGGCGGACGACATCGTGCGCCGCTCCGTCGTCGTCGGCGCGGCCCTGCAGATGCCCGCGGACCTCTGGCCCGACTCCCGCACCGCATTCGACGCCTACTGGGAGCGGGAGCTGGAGCGCCTCGAGGTCACGCCCGCGGCCCGCCGGGTCGCCCACGACCTGCTGGGCCCGAGCATCGCCGCCTGGTACCTGCGCCCGCTCGGCCCCTACCTCCGCCTGATCACCGCCGGTCTGCTCCCGGCGGCGCTCCGCGAGCCCTTCGGCTTCCACTGGACCGCACGGCAGGAGGCGCGGTTCGAGCGGGCGCTCTCGCGCACCTTCGCCGTCTACCGCCTGCTTCCCGCGATCGTGAGGACGGCGCCCAGCCGCTACTACCTCGCCCGGGTCCGACGCGACGCTCAGAAGCCGGCCACGACCTCCCAGCCCGCGTAGGCGGCGAGCTCCAGCCCGAGCGCCTGCGCGGCCGCGCGCGCCTCGTCGATCCCGCGCTCGTCGCGCACGTCGACGGTGACCGGCACGCTGTCGCCGAACCCCGCGATCTCGACCCGCGCGCTCGTCGGACCGCTGTAGAGCGGGACGTGCGCGTCCGCGGTCCGCGCGCCGACCACTCGCGAGCCGGTCGCCTCTGCGATCACCGCGAGGGCGAACGGAGCCGTCACCACCGCATCCGTGTAGAGCGTCGCCTCGCCGCGCATCGCGCCTCCCGTCGTCCGACCCGCGGGACCGGGCCGCAGCAGTCCGACTGTAGGCAGCCGCCCGCGCCTCCCGCACCCCCTTCCGCTCGGCGCCGAGATGCGCACTCCCCGCCCGTCCGTGCTGAACATCCGATGCGGATCGCTCGACGCGGCCGCCCGGCGGATCTACGGTGAAGCACCCGGCATCCGCCGCGGCGGTCAACGACGACTGGAGCCTTGATGAGCATCACCGAACCCCGCACGGCCGAGGCCCCCGCCGCTCCCCCGCCCGCCGCCGGCTTCGGCACCCTCTCCGTCGCGGCCATCCTGGCGGAGGCGGCGCGGCGCACCCCTGACACGATCGCCATCCGCGTCGGCGAGCAGGCCGTCGACTACGCGACCCTCTGGCGGCAGACCCGTGCCTACGCCGGAGCCCTGCGCGCCCAGGGGATCGGACCGGGCGACCGCGTGGCCCTGCTCGTCCCGAACGTCCCCGACTTCCCCCGCGGCTACTTCGCTGTCCTCGCGCTCGGCGCCGTGGTGGTCCCGGTGCACGCCCTGCTCAAGCACGACGAGATCGCCTACGTCCTGCGCGACTCCGGAGCCGTCGCGCTCGTGTGCGCCGCTCCGCTGCTCGCCGAGGGGGCCGCCGGAGCGGACCTCGCCGGCGTCCCCGTGCTGAGCGTGATGGTACCCGACGGCTCCGGCTCGCCCCTTCCGCGCCTGGAGGACCTCGCCGCGGAGGCGACCCCGATCGACGGCTACGTGCCCCGCTCCCCCTCCGACACGGCGACGATCCTCTACACCAGCGGCACCACCGGCCGCCCGAAGGGGGCGGAGGGGACGCACTTCGCGATCGTCTCGCAGTCGGACGTGCTGCTGATGAACACGTTCGACCTGCACCGCGGCGACGTGGTGCTCGGGGCGCTGCCGCTCTTCCACACCTTCGGGCAGGTCTGCGCGATGAACACGGCCTTCCGCACCGCCGCGACGGTCGTCCTGGTGCCGAAGTTCGACGGCGACGCCGCGCTCGAGGCGATGATCGCCCACGGCTGCACGGTCTTCGAGGGCGTGCCCACGATGTACGTCGCCCTGCTCGACGCCGCGACCCGGCGCGAGGACCGGCCGCCGCTGCGCTACGCGGTCTCGGGAGGCGCTGCCCTGCCCGTCGCCGTGATCGAGCGCTTCCGCGAGGTGTTCGGCGTCGAGATCTACGAGGGCTACGGGCTCACCGAGACCTCCCCGGTCGCCACCTTCAACCACGTCGGAGTCCCGCCGCGGCCGGGCACGGTCGGCACGCCGATCTGGGGCGTCGAGGTCGAGGTCGCCCGCCCCGACGTGACCGACCGAGTCGAGCTGCTCCCCCGGGGCGAGCTCGGCGAGATCGTGGTGCGCGGGCACAACCTGATGAAGGGGTACCTCGGCAACCCGGCGGCGACCGCGGAGGCGGTGATCGACGGCTGGTTCCGCACCGGCGACCTGGGCACGAAGGACGAGGAGGACTACATCCGCATCCTCGACCGCACGAAGGACATGATCATCCGCAACGGCTACAACGTGTACCCGCGCGAGGTCGAGGAGGTGCTGATCGGGCACCCGGCCGTGCAGAACGCGGCGGTCTTCGGGATCCCGGACGAGCGCCACGGCCAGGAGGTGATGGCCGCGGTGATCCTCGCCCCGTCGGCGACCGCCACCGCGGAGGAGCTGATCGCCTACGCGAACGAGCATCTCGCCGCCTTCAAGTTCCCCCGCCGCGTCGAGTTCGTCGACGCCCTCCCGCTCGGGCCCAGCGGCAAGATCCTCAAGCGGGAGCTCGTCGCGCGCTACGCCGGCTGACCCCTTTCGCGAGATGCCACTCGGGTGAGCCCGCCACGGCGTGCCTCCCACTCGAGTGGAATCTCGCGGAAGGCGACCAGAGGGCACACGGGAAGGGACGGACGTCAGCCGAGCAGGGACCAGACGGTCCCGGCGAGGACGGTGCCGACGGCGGCGCCCGCGAGGACCTGGGCGGGGGTGTGCGCGCCGAGGCGCACCCGCGACCAGAGCACCCAGAGGACGATGGGCACGCTGATCAGCAGGGAGAGCGGTCCGTAGGCGATCAGCACGACGACGGCGCAGGTGGCGACCACCGCCGCGTGCCCGGACAGCTTCCAGACCAGGTTGACCACGCCGACGGCGAGCACCACGGCCACCGTCACCACGCCGAACGTGGTCACCGCGGCAGGAGCGCCGAGCACGGCGAGCAGTACCAGGCCGGCCGCGATCGACACCAGCGCCAGCGCGATCGGCAGCGCCCGCTCGCGCCGGTCGGGCACGTGATGGTCGCCGTGGATCCGGCCGGTGCGCATCAGCAGGCGGATGACGAGGTAGGGCACCACGCCGACGAAGAGCGCCGCGAGCGCTCCCCAGGCGACGCCGAGCAGGGGCGGATCCGCGACGCGCGCGCCGACCACGACCGGCACGAGCACCGCGAGGACCGCCGGGGAGAACACCTCCGTCGCGAGCCGCGCGGCCGCCGATCCGGCCGCCACCGGACTAGATCTTCTCGATCGGCGCGACCTTGATCAGCAGCTTCTTCGCGCCCACCTGGTCGAAGAGCACGTGCGCGACGCGCTTCGAGCCCTCGCCCGTCACCGCGTTCACGCGCCCCTCACCGAAGTCGGTGTGCCGGATGCGGTCGCCTGCGATCAGCTCGAGGTCGCCGTTGTCGCGCACCATGCCGGTGATCCGGTTCGGGAACTCGCCCTTGGCCTTCGGCGCCGCGGCGAGCGCCTCCCGGAATTCGGTGTTCGATCGCGACTTGCCGAAGCCGGGCCGCTGAGCGTTCAGGGCCCGGGGCTGCGTGCCGCCGCGCGAGGTCGCCGCGCCGGGCGACTGGCGCCACTGGATCAGCTCTCCCGGGATCTCCTGCAGGAAACGGCTCGGCATCGCGACCGACGTCTCGCCGTACTGCGCGCGGGTCATCGCGAGCGAGAGGTAGAGGCGCTTGCGGGCCCGGGTGATCCCCACGTAGAACAGCCGCCGCTCCTCGGCCGGGCCGCCGGGCTCGTTCGCCGAGATGCGGTGCGGGAGCAGGTCCTCCTCGATGCCGGTGAGGAACACGGCGTCGTACTCGAGGCCCTTCGCCGTGTGCAGCGTCATCAGCGAGACGGTGCCGGAGTCGTCGTCGAGGTCGTCGGCCGCGGCGACCAGCGAGACCTCGGTGAGGAAGTCCACGAGCCCGCCGTCCGGGTTGTTGCGCGCGAACTCCTTGGTGACGGCGATGAGCTCGTCGACGTTCTCGGCGCGGGCCTCGTCCTGCGGGTCGCGGCTGGCGCGGAGCATGTCGAGGTAGCCGCTGCGGGTGAGGAGCGCCGTCAGCACCTCGTGCACCTTCGCCTCGCCGCCCTCCCGTGCGGGGTCGAGCATCAGCGCGCACTCGTCGAGGAGGGTCGCGAGGTCGACGATCGCCTTCGTCACCTTCGGGCCCATCCCGAGTGAGCCGGCGTTGCGCATCGCCTCGCGCAGGGTCACCGCGTTGGTGTCGGCGAACGACTGCAGCTGCGCCTCCGTCGCGGGGCCGATGCCCCGCTTCGGAGTGTTCATGATGCGCCGCAGCGCCAGCACGTCGGCCGGGTTCGCCACCGTGATCAGGTACGCCAGGGCGTCCTTGATCTCGGCGCGCTCGTAGAACTTCGTGCCGCCCAGGATCCGGTAGGGCAGCGCGGAGCGGATGAAGATCTCCTCCAGCGCGCGGGTCTGCGCGTTGGTGCGGTAGAAGACCGCGATCTCGTCGTAGCCCGTGCCCGCCGCGTGCAGGCGGGCGATCTCGTCGACCACGAACTGCGCCTCGTCGTGACCCGAGTACCCGGTGTAGCCGACGATCTTCTCCCCGTCGCCGCTGGAGGACCAGAGGTTCTTCGCGCGACGGTCGAAGTTGTTCGAGATGACGGCGTTGGCCGCCGAGAGGATGTTCTGCGTCGAGCGGTAGTTCTGCTCGAGCAGGATCACGCGGCAGCCCGGGAAGTCGCGCTCGAACTCGACGATGTTGCGGATGTCGGCGCCGCGGAACGCGTAGATGGACTGGTCCGAATCGCCGACGACGGTGAGCGAGGCCCCCGGGATGGAGCCGTCGGCCGTGACCGGTCCGCGGTAGGGGCGGTCGAACTGCGCCGCCGCCATCGTCGCCGGCGGCACGGGCCGGGTCAGCTCGTGGATCAGCGAGTACTGGGCGTGGTTCGTGTCCTGGTACTCGTCGACCAGCACGTGGCGGAAGCGCCGCTGGTACTTCGCGGCGACGTGCGGGAAAGCGCGGAAGAGGTAGACGGTCTGCGCGATCAGGTCGTCGAAGTCGAACGCGTTCGCCCCCTCGAGCGCCCGCGAGTAGGCCCGGAAGACCTGGAGGAACATCTCCTCGTTCGGGTCGCTGAGGTTCGCGGTGCGGGCGTAGGAGTCGACGTCGGCGAGCTCGTTCTTGAGCTTGGAGATCTTCGCGGAGGCGCTCGCGACGGTGATCCCGAGCGAGTCGGCCTCGAGGTCCTTCACGATGCGCTTGAGCAGGGCGCGCTGATCGCCCGAGTCGTAGATCGTGAACGACTTGGTCATGCCGAAGTTCTCGGCCTCGCGGCGCAGGATCCGCACGCACGCGGAGTGGAACGTCGAGATCCACATCCCCTCGGCGCTCTGCCCCACCAGCTTCTCGACGCGCTCGCGCATCTCGGCCGCGGCCTTGTTGGTGAACGTGATCGCGAGGATCTGGCTCGGCCAGGCCTCGCCGTTGCCCAGGAGGCTCGCGATGCGCCGGGTGAGGACGCTGGTCTTGCCCGAGCCCGCACCCGCGACGATGAGCAGCGCGTCTCCGCGGTACTCGACCGCCTCGCGCTGCTGGGGGTTCAGCCCCGCGACGAGCTGCTCGTGCGCCGGGTCGGTGCGGGGCGCGTCCCCGGGGCCGCCGGGGGGACCGACGATGACCGGGGTGGCGCGGGAGTCGCTCGGATCGAAGAGGAAGCTCATGTCCCTCCGAGTGTAGATCGCCCCTCCGACACCGGGAGCGGTCAGGCGGTCCGCTGACGCGGCGCGGGCGAGGTGAGCGCCCCACCGACGTCCAGTCCGCGCCACGCGAGGGAGAAGCCGAGCACGGCGAGCGCCGACGTCGACACCGCCAGGAGCTGCAGGAGCGCGAAGGCGGTGAGGTCCTTCGTGTCGTCGGGGTAGTACTGGATGCCCTGGACGGCGAGAGCCGCGAGCAGCACCACCACGATCACCGAGCACACCAGGAGCAGCCGGTTCACCCCGCGCCGCGCGGGCCTCTTCGGCGCTCGGCCCACCTGGGCCCTGGTGGTCAGCCACGCGCAGGCGGCGGAGGCGGAGGCGAGCGCGACGAGGTCGGCCCCGAGGACGTCGCTCGCCCGGTGCCAGGACGCGGCCATCGTCAGGTTGCCGACCAGCACCACGACTGCGCCGCCCAGCGCGAGCACGACGGTCCGCGCCCGCCCGGGCACGACCATCGCCAGGGCGAAGACCACCGAGACGGCCGCCGCGGTGTGCCCGCTCGGGAAGCTGCCGCCGGTGTACCAGGAGTCGGTGTCGACCAGCTCGGGCCGCTCGAGGACCACGTTCTTGAGCAGCTGGGTGAGCCCGGCCGTGACGACGATCGAGCCGACGGAGGCGACGGCGAGCGCCGGGCGCCTCCGGATCAGTGCGATCGCCGCGACGAGCAGGGCGCCGACGACCATGGAGAGCGGGGTGACGTCCGCGAGCGCCCCCGCGGCGGCGCCGGTGGCGCGGCCGAAGACGAGGTCGGCGCCCCGGAGCCCCGAGTTCTCGACCCCCTGGCCCTGCGGGGTGAGCACGGCGAGCCAGTAGACGACGGCGACGCCGATCACGGCGAGGACGGCGGTGGTGATCCAGCGGCGGGTGATGCGCTCTCGGGTGGACACGGGGCCTCCTCTCGAGGGTCGGGCGGGCGGTGGTGAGCCGATGATGCCAGCGCAGCCTCCGCGTCCGCTCGGCACGCGCCGGAGGAGCGCCCGATCACGATCCGGGTTCAGCCGCGGAGCAGACGCTCCTGCTCGGCCGCCCGCGCCTCGATCGCCAGATCGGGCTGGTCGGCGAAGACGCCGTCCACTCCCGAGCGGAGGATCATCGCGAACTCCTCCTGCCAGCCGCCGTACTCCGCCGGGTCCTTCCCGCGGCGGTGCACCTTCTCGAGGAATCGGTTCTCGGCGCGCAGCGTCCAGCAGTAGACCTCGAGCCCGGCCGCGTGGGCGTCCTCGACGAGCGGACCGGTCCCCGTCGCCCGGCCGGCCGCGTCCCGCGAGAAGAGCATGCTCTTGTCGACGCTGATCCCGTCGACGACTCCGGCGAGGTTCCGCAGTCCCGCCGGCGTGGTGAAGGCGGAGTAGGGGGCCGCGGCGGCGCCGTGGGCGGCCACGAGGTCGGGCGGGGCGCCCCGCGACTCGAGCAGGTAGATCCGGCGGGTGCCGACTCCGCTCACCGCGAGCCGCTCCAGAACGGTCTTCTCGAAGCTCTCGATCGTGAGCCGCGGGTCGCGCGGACCCCAGCCCGCGGCGGCGAGCTCCTCGCGCAGCAGCACGTCCAGCGGCAGCCCGATCCCGGCGAAGTACGTCGCGTGCTTGATCTCGGCGACGAGCCCCGGCGGAGCGAGCGGATCGTCCTCCGCCGCCCGGTCCAGCAGCGCCAGCAGCTCGCTGAAGCGCAGCAGCGGGAACTGCCCGTCGAACGTGGCGCTGGAGCCGCGCACCGCCGGCAGCCGCTCGCGGGCCCGCAGCTCCGACAGCTCGTCCCAGGTGAAGTCCTCGGTGAACCAGCCGGTGATCTCGCGGCCGTCGATCCGCTTGGTGGTGCGGCGCGCAGCGAACTCCGGGCGCTTCTCGACGTCCGTCGTGCCGGAGATCTCGTTCTCGTGGCGGAGGACGAGCACGCCGTCGCGGGTCGCCACCAGATCGGGCTCGAGCGCATCGGCGCCCAGCGCGATCGCCAGCTCGTAGGCGGAGCGGGTGTGCTCCGGTCGGTAGCCGCTCGCTCCGCGGTGGCCGATGACGAGCGGTGACTGGCGCGCGGGCATGCCGCGATCCTACGGGCGGCTCTGCACGGCTCGCAGCGGAGTCGAGGTCCGCTCGAAGAGAACAGCCAGACTCTGAGAGGTGCTCTCAGATAAGGTGGTGTCCATCGTCGCAGTCCTCTCGGATCCGCGGCGCACCCCGCACCCACAGCGACTCAGATCCGCGAGTTCCCTCGGAGACCAGCGCACCTGAGAGAAGAGGAACCATGGCAAGCAACAATCCGGCCTTCGGACGCCCGGAGTTCAGCAACCGCGGCTACGCCGGCCGCGTGCAGGACCTCCCGGACGTCTCCCCCGGCACGCTCGACCAGATGTACTCCCGTCCGGCCGCCGGCTCCGTCGAGACCGACCGGATGACCGTCGAGGACACCCTCGCCAAGACCGCCCTCGCCTTCGTCGTGCTCCTCGCGGGTGCGGCCGTCGGCTGGTTCGTCCCGGGCCTGATGCTCCCCGCCGTGCTCGTCGCGCTGGTGCTGGGCATCGTCAACGCGTTCAAGAAGCAGCCGTCGCCCGCCCTGATCCTCGGCTACGCCGCGACCCAGGGCATCGCGGTCGGCGCGATCTCGAAGTTCTTCGAGAGCGCGTACGCCGGAGCGGTCGTCCAGGCCCTCATGGCGACCGTCATCGTGATCGGCGTCACCCTGGCGCTGTTCATGAACGGCAAGATCCGCACCTCGCCGAAGCTCAACAAGATCTTCTTCATCGGCATGATCAGCTACGCGGTGTTCTCGCTGGTGAACCTGGGCCTCGGCCTCTTCGGCGTCGGCGGCGGCTTCGGTCTCCGCACCGGCTTCATCGGCATCGTGATCGGCCTCATCGCCGTCGCGCTCGCCACGTACTCGCTCGTGATGGACTTCGAGTTCATCCAGCAGGGCGTGCGCAACCGCCTCCCCCGCATCTACGGCTGGACCGGCGCCTACGGCATCCTGGTCACCGTCGTCTGGATGTACCTGGAGATCCTGCGCCTCGTCGCGATCTTCCGCGAGTAGCACGGCGCACCACGCCCGACGGGCGCTCGACCTCCCGGTCGGGCGCCCGTCGTCGTTCCCGGCCCCAGCGCCGTTCCCGGTGCACTGCCGGGAGCGCCTGGCACGATGGAGGGATGAGCGCCGCAGACTCCCGGATCGTCGGCCTCGACGTCGCACGCGGCCTGGCCGTCCTCGGCATGTTCGCCGCCCACCTCGCCCCCGTCGAGAGCGAGATGCTCTGGAACGGCCGCAGCTCCGTCCTCTTCGCCGTGCTGGCGGGAGTGTCGATCGGGCTGATGACGGGCGGCGCACAGCGCTCCTCGCGGCCCTGGCAGGACACTGGATCGATCCTGCTCCGCGGGCTGTACCTGCTCGTCATCGGCGTCGCCCTCACCCTGCTCGGGACGCCGATCGCGGTGATCCTGCCGCACTACGGGGTGATGTTCCTCGTCGCGGCGCTGCTGCTCTTCCTGCCGCGGGCGGTCCTCGCCCTGCTGGTCGCGGTCGCGGCGATCGCCGGGCCCCTCGCGGTCGACGCGCTGACGAGCGCCGGCGGCTCCTGGCTCCCGACCCTGTCGCCCGACGAGGCGCTCCTGGCCGCGCAGCCCCTCATCTGGCTCACCCAGTACTACCCGGTGCCGTCGTGGCTGGCGTACGTGGTCCTCGGCCTCCTGATCGCGCGCTGCGACATCCGGTCCGCGACCACCCAGCGCTGGGTCGTCGTCGGCGGCGCCGTCTCGGCCGTGCTCGGCTACGGCGGCGGGCTGCTGCTCGGGGGTCCGGAGGCGGTGGAGGCGCACGCCAGCACCACTGCCGAGCTGCTCGGGGCGGGCGGGGTCGCCTGCGTCGTCCTCGGCGCGCTGACGGCTCTTCTGCAGCGGCTGCCGCTCCTGGCGCGGGCGGCGACTCCGATCGCGGCCGTCGGTGCGATGCCGCTGACGATCTACTCGCTGCAGCTCGTGGCGCTGGCGGTGTATCTGGTCCCGTACGAGCCGTTCGACTTCGAGGCGTGGCGCAGCTGGGCGCTGCTCGGCGTCTTCGTGGTCGGCTCGATCGTCGCCGCTCTCCTCTGGAGGCGGCTCGTGGGGCAGGGCCCGCTGGAGTGGCTCCTCGCGCGCGCGTCGCTGCGGCCTCGGGGTCCGCGTGCGGCGCTGGGTTAGGGTGGCCGGATGATCACGCGTCGCGAGGCCGCTCAGCGCCTCGACATCCCCCTCGAGATGGCGACGCGGCACGGCATCCCCACCCGTCTGTCGGAGGAGGAGCTCGCCGCCCTCGAGCAGGATCCGCCCGCCTGGCTCGTCCAGTCGCGCGCGAACCGCACCGGCAGGCGTCCCGTGTGGGTGACCCTGAACTGCGCCGTCTGCGGCCGCTCCGAGGCCGCCCGCCCGAAGAAGTGGTGGCCCGAGTTCACGTTCCTCGTCTGCGAGGACCACTCCCCCGCCTCCTGGCCGCACCACCCCGAGGGCCACCGCCGCGACGAGTACGACGGCATCGGCACCCGCTTCATCGGCGTGCTCGACACCCCCGCCTGACCCGCGCTCGCGCGCCTGCCGCCTGCACCTCGGCCCCCGGACCAGCGCCGACCCGCGTTCCCCGACCACTCGGCAGGAGCTCGCTTCTCCGCCGGCACCCCAGGAACGTCCCCGCAGGGCCTCGTCCCGCTGACCGCCACTCGGAACGCCTCGCCAGGCACCGGTCAACCCCGACCGATCCCCCGGCCGATCCCCCGGCCGAACCGCGGCCACCCGTTCCCTGAACAGCCACCTGAGCTCGTTCCCCGACCTGCATCCCGGGAACGGCCCCGCAGGGGCTCGTTCCCCTCTACCTGCACCCGGGAACGGCCCCGCAGGGGCTCGTTCCCACACACTCTCCCCTTAACAAGAAACGGCCCCCTCGAAGGGAGCCGTTCCTGACGTTCCGCGGGTCTCCGCGCGGTCAGCTGCAAGGCGGAGAAGGGCGCGATACCGGAGGTATCGCAACCGCCGACAACGCCGCAGATGACCGTGCGGAGACCCGCGGAATCACTCCCACTCGATGGTGCCGGGGGGCTTGGACGTCACATCCAGCACCACCCGGTTCACGCCGCTCACCTCGTTGGTGATGCGGTTGGAGATTCTGGCGAGGAGGTCGTAGGGCAGGCGGGTCCAGTCGGCGGTCATCGCGTCTTCCGAGGAGACGGGGCGCAGGACGATGGGGTGGCCGTAGGTGCGGCCGTCGCCCTGGACTCCGACGGAGCGGACGTCGGCGAGGAGGACGACGGGGCACTGCCAGATCTCGGTGTCGAGGCCGGCGGCGGTGAGCTCGGCGCGGACGATGGCGTCGGCGTCCTGGAGCAGGTCGAGCCGCTCCTGGGTGACCTCGCCGACGATGCGGATGCCGAGGCCGGGTCCGGGGAAGGGCTGGCGGCCGACGATGACCTCGGGCAGGCCGAGCTCGCGGCCGATCGCGCGGACCTCGTCCTTGAAGAGGGTGCGGAGCGGCTCGACGAGCGCGAACTGCAGGTCCTCGGGGAGTCCGCCCACGTTGTGGTGGGACTTGATGTTGGCGGTGCCGGTGCCGCCGCCGGATTCGACGACGTCGGGGTAGAGCGTGCCCTGGACGAGGAAGTCGATCGTCTCGCCCTCGCCCTGCGCTTCGAGCACGAGCGCTTCGGCGGCGGCCTCGAAGGTGCGGATGAACTCGCGGCCGATGATCTTGCGCTTCTGCTCCGGGTCGCTGACGCCGGCGAGCGCGTCGAGGAACTGCTCGCGCGCGTCGACGGTGACCAGGCGGACGCCGGTCGCGGCGACGTAGTCCTCCTCGACCTGGCGGCGCTCGTCCTTGCGGAGGAGTCCGTGGTCGACGAAGACGCAGGTGAGCTGGTCGCCG
This sequence comes from Rathayibacter sp. AY1E2, assembly GCF_002932325.1. Taxonomy (NCBI): domain Bacteria; kingdom Bacillati; phylum Actinomycetota; class Actinomycetes; order Micrococcales; family Microbacteriaceae; genus Rathayibacter; species Rathayibacter sp. AY1E2. Next base: position 38,975 of record NZ_PSVO01000016.1, on the reverse strand, counting down.
ATGGCACGGTGCACGATCGCAGCGGCGACGGCGGAGTCGACTCCGCCGGACAGGCCGCAGATGACGCGTCCGGTGCCGACCTGCTCGCGGATCACGGCGACCTGGTCGTCGATCACGTTGGAGGAGTTCCAGTCGGCCGGGATGCCCGCGGCGCGGTGGAGGAAGTTCTCGATGACGGCCTGGCCGTAGGCGGAGTGCTTGACCTCGGGGTGCCACTGCACGCCGTAGAGGCGGCGCTCGTCGTTGCCGAAGGCGGCGACCGGGGTGGAGCTCGTGGAGGCGAGGACCTCGAAGCCCTCGGGCGCCTGTGCGACCGAGTCGCCGTGGCTCATCCACACCGTCTGGTCGGCGGGCTGCTCGCCGAGGAGCACGCCACCGTCGGTCGAGAGGGCGGCGTCCGTCGCTCCGTACTCGCGCAGCCCCGTGTTGGCGACCTCGCCGCCGAGCGTCTTCGCCATCACCTGGAAGCCGTAGCAGATGCCCAGGACCGGGACCCCGAGGTCGAAGATCGCGGGGTCGAGCTGCGGGGCGCCCTCCTCGTACACGCTGGAGGGGCCGCCCGAGAGGATGATGCCGACGGGCGACTTCGCGGCGATCTCGGCGGCCGTGGCGTTGGAGGGCACGATCTCGGAGTAGACGTTCGCCTCGCGGACCCGGCGGGCGATCAGCTGCGCGTACTGCGCGCCGAAGTCGACGACGAGGACGGGCTGCGCGGCCAGGTGCGGCTGGGGAGCGGTGGGCTGCTCGCTAATGGGGGGCCTCCACGGAGTCGGTCGGGGTCTTCGGGTCGGTGCCGGCGGTCCGGCGCTCGAGGTACTGCTCGACCTCGCGGGCGATGCGGGTCTCGACGAAGAAGGAGAGGGTGGGCACCACGCCGCCGAGCGCGATGAGCACGAAGCGCGTGAACGGCCAGCGCATGAGGCTCCACAGGCGGAAGTCGGCGAAGAGGTAGACGACGTAGAACCAGCCGTGCGCGATCAGGATGCCGGTGGACAGGTTCGCGCCGGTGCCGCTCGACCTGAACTCGCCTCCGGGCACCTCGTACATCGGGGCGAAGTGCAGGACGCCCTGCTGGCCGAAGGCGAACAGCTCGAGGTGGAAGACGTACTTGAGGAGCATCTCCGCGCAGAGCAGGAGCAGCATCACGCCGGTGATGATCGAGGTCACCCGGTAGAAGCGCAGCGCGCTCCGGATCGCAGGGAACTGCGCGGGCTTGGGCTCGAGGGGCATGACGACCAGTTTACGGTGCGGGGGCGGGGGCCTCGGCCCGGTCGCCCAGGTCGGCGCGGGCGCGCTCCTCGGCGTCGAGCGCCTCCTCGGCCTCGCGCTCCCACGCGTCCTTGACGAGGCGGAACCAGAGGTAGAGGGCGAAGCCGGCGAAGACGACCCACTCGATCGCGTAGAAGACGTTGAGCCAGTTCAGCGAGACGTCGCTCACGCGCGCCGGGGAGTCGATGGCCCCGAGTCCGGCGACCGGCTCGTCGACGACGACGTAGCCCTGGTAGACGTCCTGCGGCGGGTCCGGCCAGCGGTTGATCAGCGCGGGGACGGAGAGAGCGGTGAGGGTGGCGGGGTCCAGGCCCTCCGCCGGCGCCTCCGCGGCCTCGTTGGCCACGAGGCGGCCGGTGAAGGAGGAGGGCGCCTGCTCGCTCCCGCTGTTGAGCGCGTCCGCGACGGACTGCGCCTGCGTTTCGTCCTGCGTCCAGCCGTAGGCGAGCACCAGGTCGGCGTCGGCGGTGCGGGTGCGGGCGATGACCCACCAGCCCGGCTGCTCGCCGTTCAGGCGGCCGCCGAGGATCTCGGCACCGCCCGGCACGAAGACGGACGAGCCCTCCACGCGCTGTCCGTCGGCGGTCGCCGTGATCGAGCGGGAGGGGGTCGCGACCTCGGCGAGCGGGAGCGTCGTCTCCGACACTCCGGAGTCGGGCGCGGCGGCTTCGACCGCGCGGCCGACCTGCCACTGCCCGAGCGCGGCGAAGAGCCCGGCGATCAGGAGTGCGAGCGCCAGCGCGGCGATCCAGCGCGGGCGCCGGGCCACCTGCCCGACCGTGCTCTGCGTCATTCGTCCCTCGTCCGCCCTCGATCCGTGCGGTGTCCCGCGGGCCGGATCGAGCCTAACCCGTGAGTGTGGGAGCTCCGTGGGATCAGTAGTCGGGCTCCCTCGGGCGGCGGGGCCGGGCGTCGTCGGCGCCGTCGGACTGCTGCATCGCCTGGTCGATGAGCGCCTGGCGCATCGGATCGGGGAACTCGTCGTCGAGCTCGTCCGGCTCCGCGGGGCGCCTCGGAGGAGCGGGGGCCTCCTCCGCGGAGACGGCGGGCGCGGCCATCGCCGCCTCCACGAGCGCGAAGTCCTCCTCGTCCATGGCCGTGGCCGCTGCGGGTGCCGGGCGGTGCCGCCGCCGCGAGAGGAACGCGCCGATGCTCTCGGAGCGCGAGGCGAGGATCGGCCCGACGATCGCCATGATCAGCACGTAGAGGCCGGCGAAGGGCTGGATCCGCTCGTCGAGCCCCGCCGAGAGCGAGAGCGTCGCCAGGATGAGCGCGAACTCGCCGCGGTTGTGCAGGATGAACGCCGCGTTCAGGCCCGCGCGCGGTCCGAGCTTGTTGAGCCACGCGACGAACTGCCCCGCGCCGAGGTTGAGGACGATGGTCATCACCGCGGCGATCAGCACCGGGACCACGACGCTCGGGAACGCGCCGGGATCCAGCCCGAGACCGAAGTTGACGAAGAAGAAGGCTCCGAACACGTCGCGCAGCGGGATCGCGATGTGCTCGACCCTCGACCGGAACCGCGTCGCTCCGATGACCAGTCCGATCAGGAACGCGCCGATGGCGTCCGTCACTCCGAGGACCTCGCCGATGCCGCCGAACAGGATGGCGAGACCGAAGAACAGGATCGTGAACAGCTCGTCGTCGCGAGTGCGGAAGAAGCGGGAGACGACCTTCCCGCCCCAGCGGGCGATCGCGAACATCACCACGAGGAACGCGAACGCGATGACGAGCTTGAGCACCACCGGCCACGGCTCCGTCTCGCCCGAGAGCACGACGGACACGATCGCCAGGTAGACCGCGATGAAGATGTCCTCGACGACCGTGACGCCCAGGATCATCGGCGTCTCGGGGTTCGCCAGGCGCTTGAGCTCGATCAGCAGCTTGGTGACGATCGCGCTCGAGCTCGTCGCCGTGATGCCGGCGATGATCAGCGCCTCGCGGCTTCCCCAGCCCAGCGCGAAGCCGAAGCCGAGGCCGACGGCCATGTTGACCGCGATGTAGGAGCCGCCGGAGAGGATCAGACGGCCGGCGTTCCCGAAGAACTCGTCCTGGTCGAACTCCAGGCCGAGATTGAACAGCAGCAGGATCAGCCCGAAGACCGCGGTCAGCTCGATGTAGCTCGACTCGAAGTCGAGCGGGAAGAGGTGGAAGTTCGGGCTCGCGAGGAGCCCGACGACCATGTAGATCGGGATGGCCGGGAGCCCGATCGTCCTCCCCAGCCGGCCGAGGACGTAGGCGACGACGAACAGGACGCCGAGGACGATGAGGTCTTCGCCGTGGTGCATCCTCAGGCTCCGGGCGGGGCGTCGACCGTCTTGGCGAAGCTGCCGGTGCGGAAGAACGCGAACGCCTTGGCGACCTTCTCGGGGCTGCCGGCGACCACGAGGGTGTCGCCGGGGAAGACGCGGAAGTCGGGGGCCGGCGCCGGATTGGCGGCGTCGCCCCGGACCACGGCGACGACGGTCAGCCCGACGATCCCGCGGTCGGCGGGCTTGCCGAGCTGCTGTCCGGCGATGTGGTCGTCGTAGTCGACGGTGAACCAGTCGATCGAGAGGCCCGGGATCTGGTCGAGCGCGGTCAGCGACTCCGTGATCTGCGTGCCGCCGAGCAGCTCGGCGAGGGTATGCGCCTCGTCGTCGCTCAGGCGGAGGGACACCTTGGCGCCGTCCTGGTCGCCCTCGGCGAACGTGATCAGGTCGCTGTGGCCCGAGCGGTGGGCGATGACCCCGACCTTGCCGCCGTCCGCCGTCAGGAACGTGTGCAGAACGCCGACACCGGGCAGTTTGACCCTGCGGACCTCGACCATGCGTGCTCCCTCCGCGCCGTGCGGCGCTCCCACTCGGGACTTCCAGCTTAGGCGCGTGCGGAGCCCTCCTGCCGAGGGAACCCCGACCCGTCGAGGGATCCCGCAGTTTCCCGGCGGCCTCGACGGTCCGGGCTCCACCGCTGTCCGCAGGGAGTGGAGGGGAGTCTCCACAGAGGGAGCGGGCGGGAGGGGAAGGTGGGCGGAAGCGTGCAGTGGGGATCTATCCAGACGGGGCGTGAGGCCGGTCGGACGAGTTCGTGCGGCTGCGCCGCGGTACGCGCGGACCGGCGAGTGGGCGAGGGCCTCCGCGGACGAGCGGCAGCGGGCGCGGATCGACGCCGTGGCCGCGACCTGGAGCGCGCCCTTCGTCCTCCACGAGTCGGCGGCGGCGGTCCGGGACTCCCCCTGGTCGAGCCGCTCGCGGAGACCGTGCATGTCGAGGGGCGACGGACCTGGGCAGCCGGACGTGGAACGGCGTCGCGGAGCGCGCGTCCGCCCTCACCCGCACTGATCGACGGACTCGCCGTCTCGGATCTCGCGCAGACCGCCGTCGATCCGAACCGACCCGGCGTTCCTCGGGGGCCGCTCGCCCGAGCACGTGCTTCTCGCCGTGAATTGCCGGGAGGATCGGCTCCGCGCGGGTCCGCAGCGTCGTCCGCTGGGGCCGACGCGAGGCCTGCGATGCCCGCCCGCTGATCGTCCGGCCGACCCGGGCCCGCGTCCGCCGCGTCGACGGACCCCCGGGCCGTCGAGGGAGCCCGCTGTTCCTGGCGGCCTCGACGGTCAGGATCGCCTCGGTCGGTGAGCGTCAGCTGGGCTGGTACGGCGCGACGACGACCTCGACCCGCTGGAACTCCTTGAGGTCGGAGTAGCCGGTCGTCGCCATCGAGCGGCGCAGGGCGCCGATGAGGTTCGCCGTGCCGTCGGCGCCGGTGGCCGGGCCGTAGAGGACCTGCTCGAGGGTGCCGACGGTGCCGACCTCGACGCGGCGGCCGCGCGGCAGCTGCGGGTGGTGCGCCTCCGCGCCCCAGTGCCAGCCGCCGCCCGGAGCGTCGGTCGCGCGCGCCAGCGCCGAGCCGAGCATCACGGCGTCCGCGCCCACCGCGACGGCCTTCACGATGTCGCCGGAGGTGCCGAGGCCGCCGTCCGCGATGACGTGCACGTAGCGTCCGCCCGACTCGTCGAGGTAGTCGCGGCGAGCGCCGGCGACATCGGCGACCGCGGTCGCCATCGGAGCCTGGATGCCGAGCGTCGTGCGGGTGGTGGAGGCGGCACCGCCGCCGAACCCGACGAGGACGCCCGCGGCGCCCGTGCGCATGAGGTGCAGGGCCGCGGTGTAGGTGGAGGCGCCGCCGACGATGACGGGCACGTCGAGCTCGTAGATGAACTTCTTGAGGTTCAGCGGCTCGGTGTCGCGCGAGACGTGCTCGGCCGAGACGGTCGTGCCGCGGATGACGAACACGTCGACCCCGGCGTCGACGACGGTCTGGTACAGCTCCGCGGTCCGCTGGGGCGACAGGGCCCCGGCGACGGTCACGCCCGCGGCGCGGATCTCGGCCAGGCGCGCGGTCACCAGCTCGGGGCGGATCGGAGCGGAGTAGATCTCCTGCATCCGCTGCGTCGCGGTCTCGGCCGGAAGCCGACGGATCTCCTCGAGCAGCGGTTCCGGGTCCTCGTACCGCGTCCACAGGCCCTCGAGGTCGAGGACGCCCAGCGCCCCCAGATGCCCGAGCCGGATCGCCGTCGCCGGCGACACCACCGAGTCCATCGGCGCGGCGAGGATCGGCGTCGCGAACTGGTACGCGTCGATCGACCACTTCACCGACACGACCTCGGGGTCGCGCGTCCGGCGGCTCGGGACGACGGCGATGTCGTCGAAGGCGTACGCGCGGCGGGCGCGCTTGGCGCGACCGATCTCGATCTCCATGACGCTGAGTTTACTGTGGCTCGCTCCTCGCTCCGCTCGTCGCTCGCCCGCGGTCGGCCCGAGCGGGCGGTCGCGTTCCGCAGAGCGGGTCGCGTCCGCGCTACGCCGATCCGCTCGCACGCGGATCGCCGGTTACCGCTGAGCGGTGTCAGCCGTGGCTCGCTCCGCTCGCCGCTCGCCGCTCGCCCGCGGTCGGCCCGAGCGGGCGGTCGCGTTCCGCGGAGCGTCCCGCGTCCGCGCTACGCCGATCCGCTCGCACGCGGACCGCCGGCTACCGCTCAGCGGTGTCAGCCGTGGCGCGCTCCTCGCCGGTTACCGCTCGCACCGGGCTCCGCACCGGGCCGCGATCGACGCCAGCGGGCGCACACCACCAGCAGGTGGAGCCAGCGCGGCCGCCACCACGATTCGCTGCAAAGCGGGAAGCCCGTCCCCACTCCGTCGCGCTCGCGCGCGGTGCACGACCACTCCCCCGTCGGCACAGGCGGAAGCCTCCCCCCGCAGTCGCGGCGGCGCCCCGCGCCGCTCGCGCTGCGTCCCCCGCCCCTCAGCCGAGAATCGGTGCTCGTCTACCGGAGGGAGGCGGCGGATCGGGATCGCGGCCCCTCCGGCGTGGTGGGCGTATGGGCCGCAGGCCCATCGGGCAGAGGGGCCGCGATCCCGATCCGCCGCCGGACCCCACCAGACCCCTCAGCGCCGGTAGTTCGGCGCCTCCACCACCATCTGCACATCGTGCGGGTGCGACTCCTTCAGCCCGGCCGCCGTGATGCGCACGAACTTCCCGCGCTCCTTCAGCTCGGGGATGGTGCGCGCTCCGACGTAGAACATCGACTGGCGGAGCCCGCCGGCGAGCTGGTACGCCACGTTCGCGAGCGGGCCGCGATAGGGCACCTGGCCCTCGATGCCCTCGGCGATCAGCTTGTCGTCGGTGGGCACGTCGGACTGGAAGTAGCGGTCCTTCGAGTAGGAGGTCCGCTCGCCGCGGGTCTGCAGGGCGCCGAGGGAGCCCATCCCGCGGTAGGTCTTGAACTGCTTGCCGTTCTGGAACACGAGGTCGCCGGGGCTCTCCTCGCAGCCCGCGAGGAGCGAGCCCAGCATCACGGTGTCGGCGCCGGCGACGAGCGCCTTGGCGATGTCGCCGGAGTACTGGAGGCCGCCGTCGGCGATGACGGGGACGCCGGACTCACGCGCGGCGAGGGACGCCTCGTAGACCGCGGTGACCTGCGGGACTCCGACGCCGGCGACGACGCGGGTGGTGCAGATCGAGCCGGGGCCGACGCCGACCTTGATGGCGTCGGCGCCCGCGTCGACGAGGGCCTGCGCCCCGGAGCGGGTCGCGACGTTGCCGCCGATGACGTCGACGCCGGCGAAGGCGGAGTCGGACTTCAGGCGGCGGATGATGTCGAGCACGCCGGCGGAGTCGCCGTTGGCGGTGTCGACGACGATCACGTCGACGCCCGCGTCGAGCAGGGCGGTGGCGCGCTGCCAGGCGTCGCCGAAGAAGCCGATCGCGGCGCCGACCCGCAGGCGGCCCTCGTCGTCCTTCGTGGCGTTGGGGTACTGCTCCGACTTGTCGAAGTCCTTGACCGTGATGAGGCCGGCGAGCTTGCCCTGCGCGTCGACGAGCGGCAGCTTCTCGATCTTGTGCTGCGCGAAGAGGGCGATGACCTCGCTGTCGGGGATGCCGACGCGTCCCGTGATCAGGCCGGTGCTGGTCATCACGTCGCGGACGAGCGTGGTCGCCTTCTCGAACGGCGAGACGAAGCGCATGTCGCGGTTGGTGATGATGCCCACGAGCACGCCGGTCGAGTCGACGACGGGGAGGCCGCTGATCCGGTACTGTCCGCAGAGGTCGTCGACCTGGGCGACGGTGGCGTCCGGGGTGGTGGTGACGGGGTTCGAGACCATGCCCGACTCGCTCCGCTTCACCCGGTCGACCTGGTCGGCCTGGTCGGCGATGGAGAGGTTGCGGTGCAGGACGCCGAGGCCGCCCTGGCGGGCCATCGCGATCGCCATGCGCGCCTCGGTGACGGTGTCCATCGCCGCGGAGAGCAGCGGGGTCGCCACGCTGATGCGCTTGGTGAGACGGGAGGCCGTGTCGGCCTCGCTCGGGATGACGTCGGTGTGCCCCGGGAGGAGCATGACGTCGTCGTAGGTGAGTCCGAGGAATCCGAAGGGATCCGGCTGGTCCATCAATGCCCCTTAGCAGGTCGAGTGCGGGAGCCCGGAGAGGACGGGAGGAGTCCGCTCACGAGCGCCACGGTTGTTCGATCTTAAGCGCCGCAGGGCCCGCGGTATTCCTCGACGGCGCGGCCGCCGGGCCGCGGATGGGCGCTGGAGCGCTCTCCTCTCCCTCATAATGTCGTCACGCGTAAGTGCGGACGGTGAAACACCGCCGACACATGCGGAACGTATGGTCAACCAACGTTGTTTGACGACGGCGATTCGGGCGTGCCCGGAGACCCCATCCGTCTGTGCACCCTGACGAGAGGTAGACGTCTTGCTCACAGCCAGCCGTTCGATGCGCCGCCAGCGCTCGACGACCCTGCATCCGACGGACCGGGAGGCGCCCCGTGGATAGGAGACGCCCGAGGCTCCGAGACCGGCTCCTGGCCCTGGGTCTGCTCGCCGCGACCCTCACCGGGATCGCCGCGGCGGCCCCCGCCGCACTCGCCGCCACCACTGCCGACCAGTCGATCATCGCCTGGGTCCGCGTGCAGGGGACGAACGAGAACCTGACGGGGGTGACCGTCGAGATCGGCGGCGACGCCTCCGCGACCGTGACCACCGGCGAGGACGGCCGGGCCACGTTCCCCCTCGACGCCGCGGGCACCTACACGGTGACCGTCGACGAGGAGTCCCTGCCCGCCGACAAGGGCTACCCCGCCGCGGGTCAGAACCCGAAGCAGGTGAAGATCGTCGCCTCGCAGAACCAGATCGTGAACTTCATCGTCTCGACGGCCAACCCGAAGGGCTCCGGAGCGACCGTCCCGGTCCCGACGGACTCCGCGGCTCCGACGAGCCCCGCGACCGAGGGCACGACCGGCAACGACGCGACGAACCCCGACGGCACGTCCAATGCGGTGAACCAGCCGGTGTCGGCCGACACGTTCTGGATCATCTTCTGGCCGAAGGTCGTCACCGGCCTGATCTTCGGGCTCCTGATCGCCCTCGCGGCGATCGGCGCCTCGCTGATCTACGGCGTGACCGGCCTGAACAACTTCGCCCACGGCGAGCTGGTCACCTTCGGCGCGCTGATGGCGTACCTCTTCTCCGGGGTCTTCGGACTCCCGGCGCTGCTGGCCATCCCGATCGCGGTGATCCTCGGCGGGGCCTTCGGCTTCGTCCAGGACGGACTGCTCTGGAAGCCGCTGCGGAAGAAGGGCATCCAGCTCATCCCGCTGATGATCGTGACGATCGGCCTCTCGCTGGCCCTGCGCTACGTGTTCGTCTTCTTCTTCGGAGCCGACCGGCTCTCGCTCCCCAACAGCACCGCTCCGTTCTTCACGGTGCCGGAGCTCGGGATCAGCCTGAAGTTCACCGACATCGTCGGCGCCGTCGTCGGCGTCGTCTGCATCGTCGCCGTGGCCTACGTCCTCACGAAGACGAAGATCGGCAAGGCGATGCGGGCGGTCTCGGACAACCGGGCCCTCGCCTCCGCCTCGGGCATCAACGTCGAGCGCGTCATCCGCGTCGTCTGGGTGATGTCGGGCGCTCTCGCCGCGCTGGCGGGCGTCTACATCGGCTACTACCAGTCGCTGCGCTGGGACACGGGAGCGTCGATCCTGCTGCTGATCTTCGCGGCGATCACGCTCGGCGGACTCGGCTCCGCCTACGGCGCGCTGGTCGGCTCGCTCATCATCGGACTGATGATGAACATCTCGACGATCTGGATCCCGGAGAACCTCAAGTACGTGGCTCCGCTCGTTCTCATGATCATCATCCTCCTGGTCAGGCCGCAGGGAATCCTGGGCCGCAAGGAACGGATCGGCTAGGACACCATGAACCTCAACTTCATCTGGCTGGCGATCGGGCAGATCGTCGATCCCACTGTCGCCGCGTACGCGCTGGCGACCATCGGCCTGGTCATCCACTTCGGATTCACGGGGCTGCTCAACTTCGGACAGGCCGGCTTCATGGCGGTGGGCGGCTACGCCTTCGCCATCACGTCGGTCAAGTTCGAATGGCCCGTCTGGGGCTCCTTCCTCGCGACGATCGTCGCGGCGACCGTCTTCGCGCTCATCCTGGGCATCCCGACGCTGCGGCTGCGGGCCGACTACCTCTCGATCGTCACGATCGCGGCGGCGGAGATCATCCGGCTCTCGGTCAAGACCCCCGAGTTCTCGGCGATCACCGGCGGCTCGGAGGGCATCAACGGCGCGGCGAAGGCGTTCAACGACCTCAACCCGCTCCCCGAGGGCCGCTGGGGCATCGGCGTCCTCACCTACAGCCAGGACCAGTGGTGGGTGCGGATCGTCGGCTGGGGCCTCGTGCTCCTGGCCTGCCTCCTGGTGTTCCTCCTGATGCGCAGCCCCTGGGGCCGCGTCATCAAGGGCATCCGCGAGGACGAGGACGCCGTGCGCTCGCTCGGCAAGAACGTCTTCTCGTACAAGATCCAGGCGCTCATCCTGGGCGGCGTGCTCGGAGGCCTCGCAGGAGCGCTGTTCATCCTCCCCCGCTCGCTCCAGCCCGACAACTACGGCACCCAGCTCACGTTCTTCCTCTACACGATCATGCTGCTGGGCGGCGCCGCGACGGTCTTCGGACCCGTCGTCGGCTCGATCATCTTCTGGGTCGTCCTCGGTCTGACCGACGGACTGCTCACGCTCGGGATCGACACCGGGGTCCTCAACAACGACCTCATCCGCCTCACCACCGTGCAGACCGGACCCATCCGGTTCATCGTGGTGGGGGTAGCCCTCATGCTCCTGGTGATCTTCAGACCCCAGGGGATCTTCGGCAAGAAGAAGGATCTGCACTTTGCCTAAGACGCCGGTCTCGGACATCACCGAGGAAGCAATCGTCCCCGGGGTCAGGAAGAAGGACCCCATCGTCGTCGCCGACAACGTCAGCCGCCGCTTCGGCGGCCTGACCGCGGTCGACGTCGAGCACCTCGAGATCCCCCGCGGATCCATCACCGCCCTGATCGGCCCGAACGGGGCCGGCAAGACCACGTTCTTCAACCTGCTGACGGGCTTCGACAAGCCCAACACCGGCAAGTGGAACTTCAAGGGCAAGAACCTCGCCAACGTCCCGGCCTACCGGGTGTCGCGGATGGGCATGGTGCGCACGTTCCAGCTCACCAAGGCGCTCGGCGGCATGACGGTGCTCGAGAACATGCTGCTCGGCGCGAAGGGGCAGAAGGGCGAGAACATCTTCACCTCGCTCATCCGCCCGCTGTGGTCGAAGGAGGAGGACTCGATCGAGCAGCGCGCGATCCGCCTGCTCGAGAAGTTCAAGCTGGACACCAAGCGGGACGACTACGCGTCGAGCCTGTCGGGCGGCCAGAAGAAGCTGCTCGAGATGGCGCGGGCGCTGATGTCGGAGCCCGAGCTCGTCATGCTCGACGAGCCGATGGCCGGCGTGAACCCGGCGCTGACGCAGTCGCTCCTGGGTCACATCGTGAACCTGAAGGACGAGGGCATGACCGTGCTCTTCGTCGAGCACGACATGCACATGGTCAACACGATCGCCGACTGGGTGATCGTGATGGCCGAGGGCAAGGTCGTCGCCGAGGGCCCGCCCTCGACCGTGATGAACGACCCGGCCGTCATCGACGCGTACCTGGGCGCGCACCACGACACCGACCTGGGCACGATCGAGGGCCAGCTCGAGATCGCCGAGGAGATGGACTCCGACCTCGTCCGGGAGGACGTGGAGCGGCAGGCGGAGCAGGCCGGCATCCCGACGCCCGGCCACGACGCTCCGGCCGCCGGAACGGCGTCCCCGTCGGCCTCCGCGCCGACGAGCGTCGCCCCGACGACCGACGCCCCGGCCGTCGAATTCGAGAAGGACGAGAGATGACCGCCGACACGACGACTCCGAACACCCTCGAGACGCACGACCTGCACGCGGGCTACGTGCCGGGGGTCAACATCCTCAACGGCTCGAACGTCTACGTGAAGCGCGGCGAGCTCGTCGGGATCATCGGCCCGAACGGTGCAGGCAAGTCGACGCTGCTGAAGGCGATGTTCGGCCTGGTCAACATCCGCCAGGGCACCGTCCTGCTGAACGGCGAGGACATCACCGGCCTCAAGGCCGACAAGCTGGTGTCCAAGGGCGTGGGCTTCGTGCCGCAGAACAACAACGTCTTCCCGTCGCTCACCATCGAGGAGAACCTCGAGATGGGCATGTACCAGAAGCCGAAGCTGTACAAGGAGCGGCTCGAGTTCGTCACCGAGCTCTTCCCGGAGCTCAGCAAGCGGCTCAAGCAGCGCTCGGGGTCGCTCTCGGGCGGTGAGCGCCAGATGGTGGCGATGTCGCGGGCTCTGATGATGGACCCGTCGATGCTGCTGCTCGACGAGCCCAGCGCCGGCCTGTCCCCGATGCGGCAGGACGAGACCTTCGTCAACGTGCAGCGGATCAACCGCGCGGGCGTCTCGATCATGATCGTCGAGCAGAACGCGCGGCGGGCGCTGCAGATCTGCGACCGCGGCTACGTCCTCGACCAGGGCCGCGACGCCTACGAGGGCGCGGGCCGGGAGCTGATGAACGATCCGAAGGTCATCGAGCTCTACCTGGGCACGCTCGCGACGACCAACGAGGTCACCACGAGCACCCCGACCGTCGGCGGCTGACCCCCGCTGCGAAGGGCCCGTCGTCTCCGGACGGCGGGCCCTTCGTCGTCGCCGGGGCGCGGAGCGGGCGCGAGCGGGGCCGAGGGGCCGGTGCGGCTCCGGGGCGGAGGCGGGGCCGCTCGCCCAGGGCGCCGGGCGGCTCGGAGACCACTCCGAGCAGGGCGGGAAGGCAGGCGGCTCGATGCCCGGAGACGCGCCGGCACGGGGTGCCGCAGAAGGGAGGCGGGGGGGCCGCTCTCCCGGCGCGGACAGGCCTTCACCGGTCTCTCCGCGATGCCCGCCGAACCCCCAGGAAGTCGGCGGAACGGCGGGCCGGACCCTCGGTCTCCTGTCCGCGGGACGAGGGCAGGACAGCGAGAGTCTCTCCGCTTCGGCGACCCCCACGAGGGGGACAGGAGATCGCCCTTCCTGCCGTAGTTTTGGGGACACGGGACAGCCCTGCAGGGGGACGTCCCGCTCCCCTCTCCCCCGGTAGGGACCGCGATCGGTCGCCGATCTCCTCCCCTCCCCGCAGCGCCTCGAGCGCCGCGTCGTCCGCCTCGAAGGAGCCGACCATGAAGAGCTACACCCCCGCCCCTGTGGAACTCGGAGCCGGCTTCGGCACCGGTGCGATCGGCGACTACGAGCGCTGGCGCGTCGTCGGCGTCTACGCCCAGGTCGTCATCGCCGAGACCACCGGCGGCAAGCGCCGCAACTACAGCCGTTCCTTCGTCACGTACCGCCTGGCGCAGGAGGCGGAGCTGCTCCGCGCCTCCTAGGCCCTCCGCACTCCACGAGCGCGCGTCCTCCCCCCGGAGGGCGCGCGCCTCTGCGTTCCCGCTCGACGTCGTCGCTCCCGCCCGCGGTCCGGCAGGGCGCCCTCGAGGCCGGGAGAGGCGCTCGGAGGCGCGTACAGGCCGTCCGAGCCGCTCCTCCCCGGAGTGGCTCCTCGACGCGACGCGAGGCCCAGGACGCCGCGGAGCCGTCCTCCCGCACCCGGCAGCGGTCGCCCTCGCGGACGACCGCCGCGCCTCTCTGCGTCCGCGCGACGACGCGTCTCCGGCTCTGCGCTCCGGGGACGGCGAAGGGGCCCGGTCCGAAGACCGAGCCCCCTCAGGGATGCGGCAGGAGCCGCGTCACCGCGTCGTCAGTTCAGCGAACCCTCGACGGTCTCCTCGAAGGAGGTGGTGTTGCCCGTGCCGTACTTGTAGATCGAGACCGAGGCCTCGCTGGTGTCGCCGTTCTCGTCGAACGAGATCGGGCCGGAGAGGCCGTCGTAGTCGACGTCCTCGCCGTCGGCGATGAGCTTCGCGCAGTCGGCGAAGGTCGTGCACTTGGTGCCGCCCTCCGAGACCGACATGAGGTTGTCGCGGATGGTCGCACCGTCCGTCGCCTTGCCCTGGAGCGCGGCGAGAGCGGTCAGGACCGTGGCGTCGTACGACTCCGGCGCGTAGCTGAACACGGTCAGCGCGTCGTTGCCCTGCGACTCGACGAGCGACTGCAGCTTGCCCTGGAAGTCCTCGGACGCCTGGACGCCCGGGTTGGTGAACTGGGCGCCGGCGATATCGACGTTGGTGTCGGACTCGCCGATGACGCCGTAGTTGCCGTCCGTGCCGTAGAGCTTCGAGAAGTCGAAGCCCTTGGCCGAGAGCTGCTCCGCGATGGTCTTGATCTCGTCGAACGAGATGACGACCAGCGCGTCGGGGTTCGGGGCGAGGACCGAGGTCAGCGCCGAGTTGAAGTCGGTCGAGGCCGGCTCGAAGATCTCCTCGGCCGCGACGGATGCTCCGCCCGCCTCGAGGGTCTCCTTGATGTTCTTCTCGAGGCCGGTGCCGTAGGCGTCGTTCATGTACAGGATCGAGACGTTGGTCTTGCCGTCGCCGAGGATCTTGTTGCCGAGGATGCGGCCCTGGAGCACGTCCGAGGGAGCGGTACGCCAGTAGTAGCCGTCGTCGTCGTAGGTCGTGAAGTCCGGCGAGGTGTTGGCCGGCGAGATCTGGACGACGCCCGCCTGGGTCACCTGGTCGATGAAGGTCTTCGAGACGCCCGAGGACGCCGCGCCGATGATGGCGGAGACGTTGTCGGCGATGAGGGACGTGGCCGACTGCGTCGCGATGTCGGTCGTGGTGTCGCCCGAGTCCTTCTGCTCCACGTCGATCGTGATGCCGGCCTTGGCGTCGTTGATGTCGACGACCGCCTGGTCGACGCCCGCGATCTCGGGCGGGCCGAGGACGGCGAGGGTGCCGGTCTGCGGGAGGATCGTGCCGATCTTGAGGGACAGGTCGCCCGAGCCGCTGTCGCCGCCCGATCCGCTGTCGCCGCCGCCGGCGCAGCCGGCGAGGACGAGAGCGCTGGCGCCCAGAATGGCGACGCCGCCGAGGGTTGCCCGGAGGGACCGCGCGCGGGCCGAGCCGGCCTTCGCGTAAACGCCCATGTTGCTCCTTGAGAGGTGTGTGTCAGTGGGAGCGGCGCCGGTGGCAACCGCTCGGCCAACCTAACCTTCGAAGCAGCCGTGAACAATACAGGGGTGTTACCAATACGTTTCGCGACCGGATCGTTACCATTCCGCTGTCGCGCCGCGCCAGGACGACGCGTTCCGCAGATCAGACGGAGGATCGGCGCCGTCTGCGCTCCGCGGCGACGAGGTCGCCTGAGAAGATCGCCAGGGCGGCCCACACCAGCGCGAAGCCGATCCAGCGCTCGAGCGGCATCTCCTCGTGCAGCACGAAGGCCCCGACGAGGAACTGCAGGAACGGCGTCAGGTACTGCACGAAGCCGACGATCGACAGCGGGAGGCGCCGGGCGGCGCCCGCGAACAGGAGCAGCGGGACGGCCGTGACGATCCCGGCCGAGGCGAGGATGAGGGCGTGCCCCGTCCCCTCCGTCGTCAGGGTCAGCCCCACCGTGGAGCCGACGACCGCCAGCTGCACGACGGCGAGCGGCGTCAGCCAGAGCGTCTCGAGCGTCAGCCCGCCGACCGCGTCCACCGTGCCGCCGACGCGGCTCTTCACCAGGCCGTAGAGGCCGAACGAGAAGGCGAGGGCGAGCGAGATCCACGGGAAGGATCCGTAGCCCACCGCGATGACCAGCACCGCGACCGCGCTGACGCCCATCGCGGCCCACTGCAGGGGCCGGAGGCGCTCGCGCAGCACCAGGACGCCCAGCAGCACCGTGACCAGCGGGTTCATGAAGTAGCCCAGAGCCGCCTCGATGACGTGACCCGTGGTCGTGGCGATCACGTAGACCTGCCAGTTGACGTAGATGAGCACGCCCGCGATCGCCATCACGCCGAGCAGGCGGGGGCGGCGCAGCAGCGCGCCGAAGGAGCGCCAGCCGCGGAGGACCGTGAGCAGGATCACGCAGAAGACGAGCGAGAAGAGCACCCGGAACGCGACGATCTCGAACGGCGACGCCGGCGCCATCGCGATGAAGTAGAGGGGCATCGCACCCCAGAGCAGGTAGGCCGAGAACGCGAACAGCAGCCCCGTGCCGGACATCCCGCCCGGGCGTCCCGCCGCTCCGAGCGCCTCCACTCCTTCGCCGACGGGCACGTCCGAAGGGGACGGCGAGACGGACTCGGCAGGGGTGCGGGAGCTGGTCACTCCCCCGATGCTACGCAGCCGCGGGGTGGGGAGACGGCCCCGTAGCGGGCGGATCAGGCCACTGGCCGCGAGGAGGACCGGGAACGACGGAAGGGCCCGCCGACCGAGGTCGACGGGCCCTTCCGAGGGATGCTGCCTAGCGGACGACGACCGCGAGGACGTCGCGAGCGGAGAGGACCAGCAGGTCCTCGCCACCGAACTTGACCTCGGTTCCGCCGTACTTGGAGTAGATCACCTTGTCGCCGACGGCGACGTCGAGCGGCACGCGGTTGCCGTTGTCGTCGATGCGACCGGGTCCGACGGCGACGACCTCGCCCTCCTGCGGCTTCTCCTTGGCGGTATCGGGGATGACGAGACCGGAAGCGGTCACCTGCTCCGCCTCGACCTGCTTGATGACGATGCGATCTTCGAGCGGCTTGATGGACACCGACACGGTTGACCTCTTTCTTGACGACGATGTGGGCGGAACGCGGTTCTGGCACACACGCTCCGAGAGTGCTAGATCCATCGTAGGGGCTCCGCTGGCACTCGTGCAATCAGAGTGCCAAGCGGGGCGGCGGACCCGCCGGGAGGCCGTGGCCTACCATGGCCGGATGCGACGCGACGAGCTGGTCGAGCTCCTCTCCCCCGAGGGCCTCCGGCTCCTCGACTCCCTCGACGGCTACCGGTCCGACGACCTGGTGCGGGCCGTGGCACGCCTCCGGGCCGCCGGCCACTCCCCCGTCCTCGTCGCCGCGGTGCTCACCCAGGCGAGGCTCCGGCAGAAGGCGGAGGCGAAGTTCGGCGAGTTCGCCCGCTCGATGCTCTTCACGGACGCGGGACTCGAGCAGGCGACGCGGCTGCGCGTCGCCGCCCTGCACGCCGGCCGGTTCGCCGCGGCGGGAGCGGCGCGCGTCGCCGACCTCGGCAGCGGGATCGGCGGCGACGCCCTCGCGATGGCCGCGATCGACCTGGCGGTCACCGCCGTCGAGGCCGACGAGGTCACCGCGACCCTGGCCAGCTTCAACCTCGCCCCGTTCCCCGCGGCGAGCGCCGTGCACTCGACGGCCGAGGCCTTCGACCTCGACGGCTTCGACGCCGTCTACCTGGACCCGGCACGCCGCACGGCGGGCCACCGCGAGACCCGCCGGCTCGACGATCCGGACGACTACTCCCCCTCGCTCGACTTCGCGTTCGGCCTGGCCGAGCAGCGTCCCGTGGGCGTGAAGGTGGGTCCCGGCTTCGACCGCGAGCGCCTGCCGCGGGACGCCGAGGCGCAGTGGGTCTCGGTCGACGGGGAGCTGGTCGAGACCGGGCTCTGGTTCGGTTCTCTGGCGCGCCCGGGCGTGCGCCGCTCCGCTCTGCTGCTCGGCGCGACCGGCTCCTCCGAGCTCACCGCGGCGGGCGACAGCGAGGACGAGGAGGTCGGCCCCCTCGGCGCGTTCGTGCACGAGCCGGACGGCTCCGCGATCCGCGCGCGCCTCCTGGGCGAGCTCGCGCGCTCCAGCGGCTCGCGGATGCTCTCGCCCGGCATCGCCTACCTGACGGGCGACGATGCGGCCGCCTCGCCCTTCCTCCGCAGCTTCCGGGTCCTCGCCGAGCTGCCGCTGGACGAGCGCACGCTGGCGAAGGAGCTGCGCACCCGCGGCATCGGCGTGCTCGAGATCAAGAAGCGCGGGGTGGACGTCGACCCCGCCCGCTTCCGCAAGCGGCTGGGCCTCTCCGGCACCGGCAGCGCGGTGCTGATCCTGACGCGGATCGCCGGGCGCCACCGCGCGCTGCTCGCGGAGCGCGTCGAGCGGCCCGCGCCGGCTCAGTAGCCGGAGGTGCCGGCGGCGAGGGCGACCACGACGAAGACGAGGAAGACCGCCAGGTAGATCAGCGAGACGGCGATGCCGGCGAACCCGGTGATGATCGCGGTCAGCGCGAAGCCGCGCGCGGCCGGCTCGCGCCGGCGTCCGAGGAAGCCGAGCACGACGGCCGGAGCCGACAGCAGGAAGCCGAAACCGGCGGCGAAGAGCGTGATGACCAGGCCGACGATGCCGAGGATCATCCCGACGAGGCTCAGCGTGCGGGGGACGACGGGCGCCGGTGCGGCCGCATAGGCGGCGGGGTGGCCGGGCGCGGAGGAGTAGGCGGGCGCCGAGGGGTACGCGGGCGGCGGCGGCGACCCGTAGGCCGGCGGTGCGGAGTCGGCGAGCGGCACCGACGGCTGCGACGCGGCCGAGGGCGGAGGGGTTCCGTCCGCTCACGCGGGCAGGTACCCGCCGTCGCGCAGGTCGCCGACGAAGGCCGTCCAGGCGAGGTAGGCGATCACCGCGAGGACGATCGCGAGGTAGCCCAGCACGAAGCCGGCGACCGCGAGACCGCGGCCGCGCTGTCCGGAGCGTCGGGCCTGGGCGAAGCCGATGTGGCCGAGGACGATGGCGGCGGGCGCCAGCCCCAGCAGTCCGCACACCAGAGCCGCGACCGCGAGCGGATTCATCGGCGGGCGGCGGGGCGGGAGACCGGGGTAGGGATCGGCGGCGGCCGTCGGCGGCGGGTAGGCCGCCGACGGCTCGCCGAGCGGAGGGGCGAACGGCGCGGGCGCCGGTCCGGTCTGCGGTCCGGGCGCGGTGTCGTCGGTCACGGTGTCCTCCTGGTGGTGCGGGCGCCCCCGAGCCTCGGAGGCGTGTCGATCAGTACCCGGTCGTGGGCATGGTCGCCGCGATCGAGAAGAGCGCGACGAACGAGATGATGGTGATGATGATCGCGACGAAGCCGATGATGACGGCGGCGAGGGCGAGGCCGCGGCCCTTCTCCCCCGTGCGCTTGATCTGCGACAGGGCGATGAAGCCCAGCACGATGCCCACGATGGAGACGAAGAACGAGGCGATGAAGCCGATGATCGCCAGGATGTTGTAGCGGTCGGACGCGGGCGTGTACGGAGTGGTCATGGAATCCCCCAGGGTCAGGAACGAGCGGATGCGGCCAAGAGTGGCAGTGGCACGATCCGCCTGTCAAAAAGCTGGACGGCGCTTGCGCGGCCCGGCCGCCGCCCGGTAGAGGCCTCAGCGGACCTGGATCTCGGTGACCGGGAGGGTCGAGTCGGCCCCGAAGCCGAGCCCCGACGGCGGATGCCCCGCCTCGATCAGCTGCGCCGCCAGTGCGGCGATCATCGCGCCGTTGTCGGTGCAGAGCGAGAGCGCCGGGATCCGCAGGGTCACTCCCGCGGCCGCGCACCGCTCCTCCGCCAGAGCGCGCACCCGGGCGTTGGCGACCACGCCGCCCCCGAGCAGGAGGCGCGGCACGCCCCGGTCGCGGCAGGCGGCGAACGCCTTCGTGAGCAGGACGTCGGCGACCGCCTCGCGGAAGCTCGCCGCGACGTCGGCCACGGGCACCTCCTCCCCCGCGTCCTGGCGCTTCTCGACCCAGCGGGCGACCGCGGTCTTCAGCCCTGAGAACGAGAAGTCGTAGCGGTGGCGCTCGAGGTCCTTCGGCAGGCTGAGCCCGCGGGGGAAGCGGATCGCCTTCGGGTCCCCGTCCGCCGCCACCCGGTCGATCTGCGGTCCGCCGGGATAGGGCAGGCCCAGGACGCGCGCCACCTTGTCGAAGGCCTCGCCGGCGGCGTCGTCGATGGTCTCGCCGAGCAGCTCGACGTCCGACACCAGATCGCGCACGTGCAGGAGCGAGGTGTGCCCGCCCGAGACCAGCAGCGCGATCGTCGGCACCTCGACGGGGCTGCCCTCGCTGCCGTCGGCCCGGAGGACGTCGGCTCCCACATGTCCGACGAGGTGGTTCACGGCGTAGAGCGGCAGGCCGAGCGAGACGGCGAGCGCCTTCGCCGCTCCGACGCCGACCATGAGTGCGCCCGAGAGTCCCGGTCCGCTGGTGACCGCGATCGCGTCCAGGTCGCCGAGCGCGACACCGGCCTCGGAGAGCGCCGCGTGCAGGGCGGGCTCGAGCGCCTCCAGGTGCGCCCGGGCGGCCACCTCGGGCACGACGCCGCCGTAGCGGGCGTGCTCCTCCATCGAGGAGGCGATGGTGTTCGAGAGCAGCGTCGTGCCGCGGACGATGCCGATCCCCGTCTCGTCGCAGCTGGTCTCGATGCCGAGGACGAGGGGTCCGGTGCTCACGGGGTCTCCTGGGTCGGGGTCGGCGGCAGGCGCATCACGATCGCGTCCACTCCGTCGGGCTGGTAGTAGGCGGGGCGGACGCCGATCTCCTCGAAGCCCTCCGAGCGGTAGAGGGTCTGCGCGGCGGGGTTGTCGGCGCGGACCTCGAGGAAGACCTCGCGGGCGCCTCGCTCGCGGGCCGCCTCGAGGAGCGCGCGCAGCAGTCGGCGGCCGAGGCCGGTGCGGCGGACCCGGGCGACGACCGCGATCGTCTGCACGTCGCCCTCGTGAGCGCCGACGGGGCAGAGGAGCCCGGCGTAGCCGACCACCTCGCCGTCCTGCTCGGCGACCAGGTACCGGGTGTGACGGCTCCGGATCTCCTCCGCCATCATCCCCCGCGACCAGGCGTCGCCGACGAACTCGGACTGCTCGATCGCCATGACGGCGTCGAGGTCGTCCGCCTGCGCGTCGCGGAGCACGGCCTCGCTCATGCGGTCACCCGCTTGGGGCCGGCCGACAGCGTGACGTCGGGCGAGCGGAGGTAGAGGGGCTCGTCCGCGGCACCGGGCCGGCCGGCCGCGCGCAGGCGGGCGGCCACGACTCCGAGCTCGCCGGCGGAGACCGACTCGGCCTCCAGGCGCGGGAGCTCCGGATGCGGGAGGGCCGGCGGCTTGTCCAGGCCCGGGCCGGCGAGGCGGACGGGGAGTCCCTGATCGTCGAGCCCGTCGTAGGCGCTCCAGTACAGCTCGCGGCGGCGGGCGTCGGTGACGACGAGGAAGCCGGCGGCGCGCCCGTGCCGCAGCGCGGCGAGCGCGATCGCGTCGTGCGAGACCACGGGGAGGGTGGGGACGCCGCGGCCGAGCGCGAAGGCCCGGGCGGCGGCGATCCCGACCCGGAGGCCGGTGAAGGGGCCGGGGCCCATGCCCACGGCGACCGCCTCGATGCCCCCGGGAGCCACGTCGGCCGCCTCGAGCGCCTCCTGGATCAGCCGGCCGACCACCTCCGCGTGGCGCATGGTGTCGGTCTCGGTGCGCTCCGAGCGCACGGCGCCAGCGGAGTCGACGACGGCGACGGAGGTTCCGGAGGAGGTGTCGATCGCGAGGAGCACGCGTCCAGGGTACCCGCGGGCTCAGCTCCAGCCGGTGCCGCGGAAGCGGACGGTCCGCGGCTCGATCGGCTCCTCGCCCTCCTCGGCGTCGGAGCCGGCGGTCGGCCGCTCGATGACCACGTCGAGCCAGGACTCCGCGACGCCGTCCAGCATCCCGGCCCCCCACTCCACGACGACCACCGAGCGCGCCGGATCGAGGTCGAGGTCGTCGAGCTCGACCGGCGAGCCCACGCGGTAGGCGTCGACGTGCACGAGCGGCGGCCCGTCGTGCAGCGGCGGGTGCGTCCGCGCGATCACGAAGGTGGGGCTCGTCACGGGACCCCGCACGTCGAGGCCCTCGCCGAGCCCGCGCGTGAAGGTCGTCTTGCCCGCGCCGAGCGGCCCCGTCAGCACCAGCAGGTCGCCGGCGCGCAGCACTCGGCCGAGCTCGCGGCCGAGCTCCGCCATGGCCTCCGGATCAGCGACCTCGACGACGCGGTCCGCGAACCAGGAGCGCTCAGGCACGGCCGTCCGCCGCGCTCAGCAGCCGCCGCTGGACGCGCGGCCCGAGCCGGGTGACCAGCTCGTAGTTGATGGTGCCGCACCACCGCGCCCACTCGTCGACCGAGGGGACGCCGGTCGTCGGGTCGCCCCAGAGCGTCACCGGGTCGCCCGTCGCGACGCCCGCATCCCCCGCGTCGACGACGAACTGGTCCATCGCGACCCGCCCGGCGATCCGGTGGCGGCGGCCGCCGATCGAGACCTCCGCGACGCCGGAGGCGCTCCGCGGGATGCCGTCCGCGTAGCCGAACGGCACGAGCGCGAGGGTCGTCCCGCCCTCGGCCCGCCAGGTGTAGTCGTAGCTCACGCCGGTCCCGTGGGGCACCCGGCGGACGCCGGCGACGCGGCCCTGCAGCGTCATCGCCGGGACGAGCCCGAGCTGGAGCGAGGTCTCGTCCTCGAACGGCGAGAGTCCGTAGAGGGCGATGCCGCTGCGCACCATGTCGAGGCGGGCCTCCGGGAGGCGCAGCGCCGCCGCCGTCGCCGCGAGGTGCAGGACCGGCGCCTGCACCCCGTGCGCCGCCAGCACGGCCTCGGCGCGGCGGAGGAGCGCGAGCTGGGCGAGGTCGTCCTCGCGCGAGCTGTTGGACAGGTGCGAGAACAGCCCCGTGAGGTGGACGGTGCCGCGAGCGCTGTGACGGGCGAACGCCTCCGCCAGGTGCGGCCACTCCTCCTCCGCGGCGCCGTTGCGACTGAGGCCCGTGTCGACCTTGAGCTGCACGGCCGCGCGCACGCCGCGGTCCTCCGCCGACTGCGCGAGCGTGTCGAGCTGGTCGACGGAGGAGACGGCGACGTCGATCGAGTGCTCGAGCGCCGCGTCGAAGTCCTCGCCGGGGTCGTGCAGCCAGCAGAGGATCGGAGCGACGACGCCTGCCTCGCGCAGGGCCACGGCCTCCCGCAGCTCCGCGGTGCCGAGGGCGTCCGCGCCGCCGTCGAGCGCCGCCTGCGCCGCGGCCAGGGCGCCGTGCCCGTAGCCGTTGGCCTTGACGACGGCCATGAGCCGTCGGGCACCGGTGAGCTCGCGCAGACGCGCGGCGTTCGCCACCATCGCGTCGACGTCGATCACCGCCTCGCGGTACGACGCGGGGACGCTCACGACTCTGCCACCACGAACGCGCAGGCCACGCCCGCGTCGTGCGTCATCGAGAGGTGCACGCGCGTGATCCCGCGCGCCTCCGCGGCCGCCCGGGCCGGGCCGTGCAGCGCGAAGGACGGATTCCCGTGCTCGTCCCGCTCGACGACCATGTCGTGCCAGCGGGCGCCCACGGAGTCGCCGAGCGCCTTGATCAGCGCCTCCTTGGCGGCGAAGCGGCCCGCCAGCGAGGCGACGGGGAGCGAGCGTTCGCTCTCGGCGAACAGCCGGTCGCGGAGCCGGGGCGTGCGCGTCAGCGAGCGCTCGAAGCGCGCGAGGTCCACGACGTCCACCCCGATCCCCACGATCACGGCTCGATCACTCGACCGTGACCGACTTGGCGAGATTGCGCGGCTGGTCGACGTCGAGGCCCTTGGCGGCGGCGAGCTCCATCGCGAACATCTGCAGCGGGGTGACGGCGAGCAGCGGCTCGAACAGCGGGTCGGCGAGCGGGATCGGCACGACCTCGTCGGCGATCTGGATCGCGGCCGTGTCGCCCTGCTCCGCGATCGCGATGACGCGGGCGCCGCGGGCCTTGATCTCCTGGATGTTCGAGATCACCTTGCGCTGCAGCTCGTACGACTCGCTCGGGCTCGGCACGATCACGAACACGACCTGGCCCGGCTCGATCAGCGCGATCGGGCCGTGCTTGAGCTCGCCCGCCGCGAAGCCCTCGGCGTGGATGTAGGCGAGCTCCTTGAGCTTCAGCGCGCCCTCGAGCGCCACCGGGTAGCCGACGTGGCGGCCGAGGAACAGCACCGCGCGGGTGTCAGCCATCCAGCCCGCCAGCTGGGCGATGTCGTCGGAGGCGTCGAGCACGCGGGAGAGCTTCTCCGGGATCGCGGCGAGCTGGGCCGCCTGCGAGGCGACGAGCTCGGTGGAGGCGGCACCGCGCACCGCGGCCAGGTGCAGCCCGAAGAGGTAGAGCGCCGCGATCTGGGCGACGAAGGCCTTGGTCGAGGCGACCGCCACCTCCGGGCCCGCGTGCGTGTAGAGCACGGCGTCCGACTCGCGTGGGATCGTCGCGCCCTGGGTGTTGCAGACCGAGAGCGTCTTGGCGCCGTGCTCGCGGGCGT
This sequence comes from Rathayibacter sp. AY1E2, assembly GCF_002932325.1. Taxonomy (NCBI): domain Bacteria; kingdom Bacillati; phylum Actinomycetota; class Actinomycetes; order Micrococcales; family Microbacteriaceae; genus Rathayibacter; species Rathayibacter sp. AY1E2. The sequence continues at coordinate 14,666 of NZ_PSVO01000016.1, read as the reverse complement.
ACTTGACCGCCATCAGCGTGTCCATCGTCTCGCCGGACTGGCTGATCGAGACGACGAGGGTGCGCGGGGTGAGCACCGGGTCGCGGTAGCGGAACTCGTGGCTGAGCTCGACCTCGACGGGGACGCGCGCCCATTTCTCGATCGCGTACTTGGCGACCATGCCCGAGTAGGCGGCCGTGCCGCAGGCGATGATCGTGATGCGGTCGATCTCCGTCAGCACCGGACCGAGCGCGTCGAGCTCGGGCAGCGTGATCGCGCCCTCGTGGATGCGGCCGCGGAGCGTGTTCGCGACGGCCTCGGGGCCCTCGGTGATCTCCTTCGCCATGAAGCTCGACCAGCCGCCCTTCTCGGACGCCGACGCGTCCCAGGCGATCTCGAACGGCTCGGTCTCGACGGGGTTGCCGAAGAAGTCGGTCACCGTGACGAGCTCCGGGGTGATCGTGACGATCTGGTCCTGGCCTATCGCGACCGCGCGGCGGGTGAACTCGACGAACGCCGCGACGTCCGAGCCGAGGAAGTTCTCCCCGTCGCCCAGGCCGATCACGAGCGGCGAGTTGCGGCGCGCGCCGACGACCACGCCGGGCTGGTCCTGGTGCAGGGCGAGCAGGGTGAACGCGCCCTCGAGGTGCGCGACGACGGCCTGGAAGGCGAGCACGAGGTCGCCGGTGCGGCGGTACTCGCGGGCGATCAGGTGCGCGGCGACCTCGGTGTCGGTCTCGCTCTCGAAGACGGCGCCCTCGGCGAGCAGCTGCTCCTTGAGCGGCTGGAAGTTCTCGATGATGCCGTTGTGGATGACGGCGAGCCTGCCCTCGTCCGCGAGGTGGGGGTGGGCGTTGCGGTCGGTCGGGCCGCCGTGCGTCGCCCAGCGGGTGTGGCCGATGCCCGTGGTGCCCTCCGCCAGCGGGTGCGCTTCGAGGTCGTCGACGAGGACGCTGAGCTTGCCCGAGCGCTTGCGGCTGTCGAGCTGCCCGTCGGCGTCGATCACGGCCACGCCGGCCGAGTCGTAGCCGCGGTACTCCAGACGCTTCAGGCCCCCGAGCAGCACGGCCAGGCTGTCGCGCTCACCGACGTATCCAACGATTCCACACATGCGCTCGATTCTAAGCGGCGCGGAGGCGCCTCCCGCGGCGTCGGGCACCCGGCGGGGCGGACGCTAGGATCGGTCCCCATGCCGTCGTCTCCTCGCGATCCCGCGCGCGACGCGCACCCCTCCCCCTTCGTCGAGATCGTCCGCTCCGACTGGGCCGAGCTCGCCCGCACCACGGAGCTGCCGCTGTCGGAGACCGAAGTCGTGCAGCTGCGGGGGCTGGGCGACCGGCTGAGCCTCACCGAGGTCGCGGAGGTCTACCTGCCGCTCTCGCGGCTGCTGAGCCTGTACGCCGGTGGCGCGCGGCACCTGCACCGCGCAACGAGCACGTTCCTCGGGGAGCGCGCGCAGCCGACTCCGTTCGTGATCGGCGTCGCGGGGTCGGTCGCGGTGGGCAAGTCGACGATCGCGCGCCTGCTGCGGGAGCTGCTCGCCCGCTGGGAGGACACGCCCCGCGTCGAGCTGGTGACCACCGACGGCTTCCTGCTGCCCAACCGCGAGCTGGAGCGCCGCGGTCTGATGAGCCGCAAGGGCTTCCCCGAGTCGTACGACCGGCGGGCGCTGCTCCGCTTCGTCTCGGAGGTGAAGGGCGGGGCCGCGGAGGTGCGCGCGCCGTTCTACTCGCACCTCTCCTACGACATCGTCCCCGACGCCGAGATCGTCGTGCGGCGGCCGGACGTGCTGATCGTCGAGGGCCTGAACGTGCTGCAGCCGCCGGTGCCCGGTCACGGCCTGGCGGTGAGCGACCTGTTCGACTTCACCGTCTACGTCGACGCCCGGACCAGCGACATCGCGCGCTGGTACGAGGAGCGCTTCCTCACCCTGCAGCAGGGCGCGTTCGCGAATCCGAACTCCTACTTCCACCGATACGCGGCGCTCAGCCCGGATGAGGCCCGCGAGCGCGCGCGGAGCATCTGGGCCGCGATCAACGAGCCGAACCTGCTGCAGAACGTGCGCCCCACCCGCTCCCGCGCGAGCCTGGTCCTCCGCAAGCAGGCCGACCACACCGTCTCCTCGGTCCTCCTCCGCAAGATCTGACCGCGCCCCCGGTCGCTGTTCGCCGCCGCGCGCACCGCGCAGCCACCGACCTCGAACCCCTTCACCGCACGATCGGCGCAGGCTCGCCACCACCCACGAGCCGTCAGCGTGAATCGCGTGCCAAGCGATTCACGCGCGGCGATCGCGACCCGCTCCACCCGCGCAACCACCTCGACAAGCCGACCGCGAGGGGCCGCGCAGGGAGCGGCCCCTCAACGAACACAGCCGTCGTGGGAATCGCGTGCCAAGCGATTCACCCGCGGCGAACGCGCCCCGCTCCACCCATCGCAACCACCTCGCGAAGCCGACCGCGAAGGGCCGCGCAGGGAGCGGCCCCGCAACGAACACAGCCGTCGCGGGAATCGCGTGCCAAGCGATTCACCCGCGGCGAACGCGCCCCGCTCCACCCATCGCAACCACCTCGCGAAGCCGACCGCGAGGGGCCGCGCAGGGAGCGGCCCCGCAACGAACACAGCCGCGTGCCAAGCGATTCCCGCGCGGCGAACGCACCCCGCTCCACCCATCGCGACCACCTCTCCAGGCCGACCGCGAGGAGCCGCGCAGGGAGCGGCCCAACCCACGAGCCGTCGTGGGAATCGCGTGCCAAGCGATTCCCACGCGGCGAACGCACCCCGCTCCACCCATCGCGACCACCTCTCCAGGCCGACCGCGAGGAGCCGCGCAGGGAGCGGCTCCTTAAGAACGCAGCCGCTCGAGCACGACCGCGGCGAGCGATTCGGCGAGGCGGTCGGCCGTCTCCTGCGTCTTCGCCTCGACCATGACGCGCACCATCGGCTCCGTGCCGGAGGGGCGCAGGAGCACGCGGCCGTCGCTGCCGAGCTCGGCGGTGGCGTCGGCGACGGCGGAGGCGATGACCTCGTCGTCGCGGACGCCCTCGCGGTCGACGCCGCGCACGTTGAGGAGGGTCTGCGGGAAGACGGACATGACGGCGGCCAGGTCGGCGATCGTGCGTCCGGTCCGGGCCATCTCGGCCGCGAGCTGGAGGCCGGTGAGCACGCCGTCGCCGGTGGTGGCGTAGCGGCTCATGATGACGTGGCCGGACTGCTCCCCGCCGAGCGAGTAGCCGCCGTCGTTCATCGCCTCGAGGACGTAGCGGTCGCCGACCGCGGTCTCGATGACGCGGATGCCGGCGTCGCGCATGGCGAGCTTGAGGCCGAGGTTGCTCATGACGGTGGCCACGAGGACGTCGTCGCGGAGGGCGCCGCGGCGGGCCATGGCTGTCGCGAGGATCGCCATGATCTGGTCGCCGTCGACGATGCGGCCCTCGGCGTCCACTGCGAGGCAGCGGTCGGCGTCGCCGTCGTGGGCGATGCCGATGTCGGCGCCGGCCGCGCGGACGGCGTCGGCGACGTTGTCGAGGTGGGTGGAGCCCACTCCGTCGTTGATGTTGAGGCCGTCGGGGTCGTTGCCGATGACGGTGACGGTCGCTCCGGCGTCGGTGAACACCTGGGGCGAGATGCCGGCGGCGGCGCCGTGCGCGCAGTCGATGACCACGTGCAGGCCGTCGAGACGGGTGCCCTCGAGGGATCCGAGCAGGTGGAGGACGTAGCGGTCCTCCGCGTCGGAGAAGCGGGTGATGCGGCCGACGTCGGCTCCGGTCGGCGTGAGCGGGGGGACTCCGAGGGCCGCTTCGATGCGGTTCTCGAGCTCGTCCGGGAGCTTGCGTCCGCCGGCGGCGAAGAACTTGATGCCGTTGTCGGCGGCGGGGTTGTGCGAGGCCGAGATCATCACGCCGAAGTCGGCGTTCTCGTCGGCGATGAGGTAGGCGGTGGCGGGCGTCGGGATGACGCCGGCGTCGAGCACGTCGACTCCCGCGCTCGCGAGACCCGCCGCGACCGCGGCTCCGATGAACTGACCGGAGATGCGGGGGTCGCGGGCGAGCACGGCGACGGGCCGACGGCCCTCTGCCCGGGCGGCCGCTCCGAGTACACGGGCGGCCGCCTGGGCGAGGCCGAGAGCCAGGTCGGCCGTGACCTCGCGATTCGCGAGGCCACGGACGCCGTCTGTTCCGAACAGGCGCGGCATGGTGCGCAGTCCCTTCTCGAGCTGCTGGTCGTGCGGCCGTCAGGCCGCGTCGACTAGCGCTTCGAGAACTGGGACGCCTTGCGGGCCTTCTTGAGACCGGCCTTCTTGCGCTCGATGACGCGGGCGTCGCGGGTCAGGAAGCCCGCCTTCTTCAGGATCGCGCGGTTGTTCTCGCGGTCGATCTCGTTGAGTGCACGGGCGATGGCGAGGCGCAGCGCGCCGGCCTGGCCGGAGGGGCCGCCGCCGGTGATCTTGGCGACCACGTCGTAGGAGCCGATCAGGTCGAGCACCTTGAAGGGGTCGGTGATCAGCTGCTGGTGCAGCTTGTTGGGGAAGTACTCCGCGAACTCGCGGGCGTTGACGGTCATGCCGCCGTTGCCGGGGACGAGGCGCACGCGGGCGATGGCCTGCTTGCGTCGGCCCACGGCTGCGCCGGAGACGTTGAGGACGGCGCGGGGCGTCGTGGACGCCTCGGTGGCCGGGCTTTCGGTGGAGTAGCTCTCGGGAGCCACGTCGATCTGGTCTGCGATCTTCGCCACGGTGTAGGTGATCCTTTGTCTTCGAAGTCTGGGGTGTCGGGGAGGGCCGGAGCCTACTGGGCGACCTGGGTGAAGGCGTACGCCTGCGGCTGCTGGGCCGCGTGGGGGTGCTCGGATCCCGTGTAGACCTTCAGCTTGCGCAGCTGGGCGCGGCCGAGGGAGTTCTTGGGGAGCATGCCGCGGATGGCCTTCTCGACGGCGCGGACCGGGTTCTTCTCGAGGAGCTCGGCGTACGTGGTGGCGGAGAGGCCGCCCGGGTAGCCGGAGTGGCGGTAGGCCTTCTTCTGGAGGAGCTTCTGGCCGGTGAGGGCGACCTTCTCCGCGTTGACGATGATGACGAAGTCGCCCATGTCCATGTGCGGCGCGAAGGTGGCCTTGTGCTTGCCGCGCAGGAGCGCCGCGGCGTGGGTGGCGAGACGGCCGAGCACGACGTCGGACGCGTCGATGACGATCCAGTCGTGCTGGACGTCAGCCGGCTTCGGAGAAAAAGTGCGAGTCACGTGAGTGCTGCTTTCTGGTCGGAGTGAGGTGTTCGTGGATCCCGCTCCGTGGCCGTTCGACCCGCGAGGGGGCCGAACCGATCCGGTGGAGGGCTCAACTTCGGGCGCTCGGCACACGGCCGAAAACACCAAGGGTCGACATTACAGCAAAGCCCCCGTGCGGCCAAGCACGGATCGTGGCGGCAGGGGCTCCGGCGGCGGGAGGTGCGGCCCGGGCCGCCACGGGTCGCGGGGCGCAGTCGCGCGCCCTCGCCTCACTCCGAGTCCTCCGGGTCCGGCCCCTCGGTCCGCACGGTGCGCTTCGCCCGGGTGAGCAGGGCCCGCTCGGCGAGTGCGTCGTCCTCGGGGTAGTCGACCTCGCGGAGGATGAGGCCGCGGGCCGGCATCACCGCGAACGCGTTGGTCCGTCGGGCGGCGTCCCGGAGCAGCGGGACCGCCCCCGCCTCGAGCTTCCCGGCGCCGACCGCGACGCACGCCCCCACGAGGGCCCGCACCATGCTGTGGCAGAAGGCGTCCGCGCGCAGGTGGGCGTGCAGGACTCCGTCGGCGTCGCGCTCCCAGGTGAAGTCGAGCAGGCTCCGGATGGTGGTGGCCCCTGCGCGGGCACGGCAGAACGACGCGTAGTCGTGAAGGCCCAGGAGCGAGCGGGCCGCGGCCGTCATCGCGTCGAGGTCGAGGGAGTCGGTGATCCAGGTGGTGTACGTGCGGTCGAGCGGGTGGCGCATCGAGGAGGCGTCGGCCAGCCGGTACTCGTACCGCCGCCAGCGCGCCGAGAACCGCGCGTCGAACCCCTCCGGCGCCTCCGTCACCCGGTGCACCGAGACGTCGGTGTACTGCCCGAGGATCCCGCGGAGCCGCCGCTCCAGGATCGACGCGGGCGGGAACGGCTCCTCCCCCGGTCGGCGCCTGCCGCTGCTGATGCGGCCCCACTGCTCGGGGGTGAGGTCGACGTGGGCGACCTGGGCGCTGGCGTGCACGCCGACGTCGGTGCGCCCGGCGACCGTCACGGTCGGGTGCTGCTCGGAGCGCAGCACCAGGGCGAGCGACTCCTCGAGCACCCCCTGCACGGTGCGGAGGCCGGGCTGCTTGGCCCAGCCGGAGAAGTGCGAGCCGTCGTAGGCCAGGTCGAGGCGGACGCGGTGGAGCATCAGACGAGTCTAGAGCGCGCCGTGGTCGCGGCTCAGGCGACCGCGAGCGGGACGTCGACGGTCGCCAGGGCCGAGACCGCCCAGCCGACCAGCGTCGACTGCTCGCCGACCGAGGAGACGATCCGCGCCTCCCAGCCGCCTGCGAGCACGGCCAGCTCGGAGGGGGCGGAGGCGATGCCCTGCACCCAGTAGGCGGCCGTGCCCAGCGAGACCGGCACGGCGCCGAGCGCCTCGCCCGCACCGGTGAAGGTCTCGACGAGGGGCCCGTGGTGCAGCGTCAGCACGACGACCGGGTCGCCGCCGTCGACGGCGTAGGAGCACGTGTCTCCCGCGGCGGTGATCGACACGGTGCCCGCCGTCAGGCCGGCCTCCTGCTCGACGAGGGAGGCGGGGAGAGCGGTCGCGCAGTCCACACCCTCGCTCGACGGCACGGAGGGCACGGAGGACACGGTCGGTGCGGCCGACGGCACGGGGGTCGTGCTCGCGAGGCCCGCCGATTCCGGCACGTCGATCACCTCGCCGGAGGCGCAGCCGCTCACTCCGGCCGCGAGTGCCAGGGCGAGGAGCGCCGCAGCGGCCGAGGAGCGCAGTCGCACAGGAGTCCTCCGAGGATCGTCGGGGCGGACCCCGGGAGCGCCGGTCGTGACGCGGCCGCACCCGACGAGCGCAGCCGTGCCATCGTAAGCGACGATTCGCGCCACTCGGCCCCGTGGAACGACGAGAGCCCCCCGCCCCGGAGGGGACGGAGGGCTCTCGGCAGAGGGGGCGTGACTACTTGGTCGCGCCGGTCTCCTCGACAGGAGCGTCCTGCGCGGCGTCCTCGACGGGAGCGTCCTGCACGGGCGCCTCCTCGACGGGGGTCTCCTCGGCAGTGGTCTCCTCGGCAGTGGGCTCCTCGGCGGGGGCCTCGTCCACCGGACCGGACACGGGCGCCGTGGCGGTGCGCGACTTCTTCGCCTTGGGCGTGACGGGCTCGAGGACGAGCTCGATCACGGCCATGGGCGCGTTGTCTCCCTTGCGGGGGCCGATCTTGGTGATGCGGGTGTAGCCGCCCTCGCGCTCGGCGACGAGCGGAGCGATCTCGGTGAAGAGCTCGTGGACGACCGACTTGTCGCCGATCGTCGCGAGGACGCGACGGCGGGCGTGCAGGTCGCCGCGCTTGGCGAAGGTCACCAGGCGCTCGGCGAGCGGACGAAGGCGCTTGGCCTTGGTCTCGGTCGTCTTGATGCTCTTGTGCGTGAACAGGGCCGCGGCCAGGTTCGCCAGCAGCAGGCGCTCGTGTGCGGGTCCGCCTCCGAGGCGGGGGCCCTTGGTGGGCTTGGGCATGGGTTTACTCCAGTACTAAAGGGGTGTCAGCAGGTCGGACGCGAGGAGCCGGGGCTCCGGAGCGGAGGACCTAGATGCTCTCGTCGTCGTAGCTGTAGAAGTGGGCGCCGTCGAACCCGGGGACCGAGTCCTTGAGCGACAGGCCGAGCTCCGTCAGCTTCTCCTTGACCTCATCCACCGACTTCTGACCGAAGTTGCGGATGTTCATGAGCTGCGTCTCCGAGAGGGCGACGAGCTCATTGACGTTGTTGATGCCCTCGCGCTTGAGGCAGTTGTAGCTGCGCACCGAGAGGTCGAGGTCCTCGATGGGCATGGACAGCTCGGTCGAGAGGACCGCGTCGACCGGCGCGGGGCCGATCTCGATGCCCTCGGCCGCGTTGTTCAGCTCGCGGGCGAGACCGAACAGCTCGGTCAGCGTGCGTCCGGCGGAGGCGATGGCGTCGCGCGGCGAGATCGCGGCCTTCGTCTCCACGTCCACGACCAGGCGGTCGAAGTCGGTGCGCTCGCCGGCACGGGTGGCCTCGACACGGTAGGTGACCTTCAGCACGGGCGAGTAGATCGAGTCGACCGGGATCTGGCCGGCCTCGGAGAACTCGCTGCGGTTCTGGGTCGCCGAGACGTAGCCGCGGCCGCGCTCGATCGTGAGCTCGAGCTCGAACTTCGCCTTGTCGTTCAGCGTGGCGATGACGAGCTCCGGGTTGTGGATCTCGACACCGGCCGGAGCCGAGATGTCCGCGGCGGTGACCTGGCCGGCTCCCTGCTTGCGCAGGTAGGCGGTGATCGGCTCGTCGTGCTCGGAGGAGACGACGAGTCCCTTGATGTTCAGGATGATCTCGGTGACGTCCTCGCGGACGCCCGGGACGGTCGTGAACTCGTGCAGGACTCCGTCGATCCGGATGCTGGTGACAGCGGCGCCGGGGATGGAGGACAGCAGGGTGCGACGCAGCGAGTTGCCGAGCGTGTAGCCGAAGCCGGGCTCGAGGGGCTCGATGACGAAGCGGGAACGGAACTCCGAGATGTTCTCCTCGGTGAGCGTCGGACGCTGTGCGATAAGCACTGATGATTCCTTTCGATCACGTGTCCGCTATATGACACGTGCGTTTGCGAGGTGTGGAGTTGTGAAAGAAATGCGCGATCCGTCGGCCGGCCGCACTCCCCGCCCGGAGGCGGTTCGTGCGGCCGGCCGACGGCTGCGAGTGCTGCTTAGACGCGACGACGCTTGGGCGGGCGGCAGCCGTTGTGCGCCTGCGGGGTGACGTCGTTGATCGAGCCGACCTCGAGGCCTGCGGCCTGGAGCGAGCGGATCGCGGTCTCACGACCCGAGCCGGGGCCCTTCACGAAGACGTCCACCTTCTTCATGCCGTGCTCCTGAGCCTGGCGCGCGGCCGACTCGGCGGCGAGCTGGGCGGCGAACGGCGTCGACTTGCGCGAGCCCTTGAAGCCGACTCCGCCGGACGAGGCCCAGCTGATGACGGCCCCGGAGGGGTCGGTGATCGAGACGATGGTGTTGTTGAACGTCGACTTGATGTGGGCCTGGCCCACAGCGATGTTCTTCTTCTCCTTGCGGCGCGGCTTGCGCGCGGCCGACTTGGGGGTAGCCAATTCTGTATCTCCTCTAGGTCCGTGTCGCCCGCGTTACTTGCGGCCGGCCTTCTTCTTGCCGGCGACGGTGCGCTTGGGTCCCTTGCGGGTGCGCGCGTTCGTCTTGGTGCGCTGTCCACGGACCGGGAGGCCGCGACGGTGGCGGAGGCCCTCGTACGAGCCGATCTCGACCTTGCGGCGGATGTCGGCGGCGACCTCGCGGCGGAGGTCGCCCTCCACCTTGTAGTTGCCCTCGATGTAGTCGCGGAGCGAGACGAGCTGGTCGTCGCTGAGGTCCTTGACGCGGATGTTGCCGTCGATCCCGGTGTCGCTCAGGGTCTTGAGCGCGCGAGTGCGGCCGACACCGTAGATGTAGGTCAGTGCGACCTCCACGCGCTTCTCGCGCGGGATGTCTACTCCTGCCAGACGTGCCATTGTGGCTTCTCCTGTGAGTGAGTGGAGGTGTGAAGCAGCACCGGTGCCTCGGCCTCCGACCGAAGGTGTCCTCGCCGTCCACCCCGGGGTCGCCGGGGTGCTGCGCGATTTCTGGTGCTGCGGGTGTGTTCAGTTGTGCAGTGGGGCGGCACGCCGCCCCTGCGCTCCCTCGCGGAAGCAGCGGGACTAGCCCTGGCGCTGCTTGTGGCGGGGGTTGCTGCTGCAGATGACCATCACGTTGCCGTGGCGGCGGATGATCTTGCAGTGGTCGCAGATGCGCTTGACGCTGGGGTTGACCTTCATTGTTCTTGTCCTTGTTTTCGCTGGCGTCGTGCTCCCGGCGGATGCCGGGGCCGTTCCTTACAGGACACGCACGTCGCGAACGTCAGCGGAGCGAACGTCTACTTGTAGCGGTAGACGATCCGGCCGCGGGTCAGGTCGTAGGGGCTCAGCTCCACGATCACCCGGTCCTCGGGGAGGATCCGGATGTAGTGCTGACGCATCTTGCCCGAGATATGGGCGAGAACTTTGTGTCCGTTGGTCAGCTCCACGCGGAACATCGCGTTGGGGAGCGCCTCGACAACCGCACCTTCGATTTCGATGACACCGTCTTTTTTGGCCATAGCCTCACTGTCGTTCGGAAGTAGTGTGTGTACTGGTCGTGCGAATGTTTCCGCGACGAGCCACCACCGGGCGAGAGCCCGGATCGGGGTTCGCGGGCATGCCGGAGCACGCGCAAAACACCAAGGGTCGATGCTACGCGAATCGCGGCCGCTCCGCCACCTCGGGCGTGTCGCCCCCTCCTCCGCCTCCGCGCCCGACGCGCGCCCCCTGCCCGGCCCTGCGTCCGCCGCCGCCTAGGCTGGCTCCGTCGAGCCGGAGGGAGAGCACATGGCGCGCACGACGAGGTCCGCGACCGCGAGGCGGAGCTGGTACTCGCACCCGGTGGTGACGATCCTGGCGGCGATCGCGGTCATCGCCCTGGTGCAGACCTTCTTCGTGAAGGTGTACACGGTGCCGACCGGCTCGATGGAGAACACCCTCCAGGGCGGAGGGTTCTTCGGCGACCGCATCCTGGTCGACCGCACCCTCGCCCTCCAGGGCGGGCCGGAGGAGGGGCAGATCGTCGTCTTCTCGCGCGACGCCGACTGGGGCGCGAGCGACGAGGCCGGCAGCCCCCTCTCCGAGATCGTGAAGACCTTCGGCGACGTCACCAGCATCGGCCCCTCCCACGAGGAGTTCCTCGTCAAGAGACTGATCGCCGAGGGGGGCCACACCGTCTCCTGCTGCGACGCCGAGGGGCACGTGCTGGTCGACGGGAAGCCGCTGGACGAGTCCTACGTGTTCGAGGACTTCCCCTTCACCCCCGGGACCCTCGACTGCACGACGAGCCCCGCGTCCCTCCGCTGCTTCGACGAGTACACCGTCCCCGAGGGCTCCCTCTTCGTCCTGGGCGACCACCGGTCGAACTCCAACGACTCGCTCGGCGAGTGCCGCGGCGCCGGCGGGCCGATCGACACGTGCGTGAAGACCGTGCCGATCGACAGGGTCACCGGACGCGTCTTCGCCGTGGCCTGGCCGCTCACGCGCTGGCGGCTGTTCTAGCGCTCCGCCCGAGCCGCCGCAGACGACGACGAGGTCCCCCGCGGGAAGCAGGGGACCTCGTCGTCGTTCACCGTCGTGCGGCCACGGGACTAGCCGCGGACGACCGCCACGACCCGGTCGAAGAGCGGATGCTCGGCCGTAAGGCCGGTGACCTCCGCCACGAACTCCTCCGGGGTGAGCGCGGCCAGCTTCTCGTGGAGCTCCACGCTCTGGGGGTCCTCGGGCACGTCGAAGCGCAGCGCGGCGCCGATCGCGGCGAGCAGGCCCTCCGGCGTGCGCCCGCGCTCGGCGAGCTCGGCCGCCGGTCCGATGAAGCGCTCGTGCCGCGACAGCTTCCGCAGCGGCTGGCGTCCCACCCGGTCGACCGTGTCGGTCAGGTACGGGTTGGCGAAGCGCTTCAGCGTCTTCTCGAGGTAGGCCTGCTGCTCCTCGTCGCTGAAGCCGTGCTTGGCCACGATGAGCGCCTTGGTGTCCTCGAGCGCGGCCTTGACCGCGTCGTGCACCTCGGGCATCGCCAGCGCGTCGGAGAGTTTGTGCGCTCCGGCCGCGAAGCCGGTGTAGGCGGCCGTCGCGTGGCCGGTGTTCACCGTGAAGAGCTTCCGCTCGATGAAGGGCTCGAGGTCGTCGACCCAGGTCGCGCCCGGGATCTCCGGCTCGGTGCCCTCGAACGGAGTGCGGTCGACGACCCACTCGAAGAAGCTCTCCACTGTCACGTCCAGGCCCTGGCCCGGGTCCTGGTTCGGGACGATGCGGTCCACCGCGGTGTCGGCGAAGACGGCGCGGGTGCGCAGGCGCTCCCACTCGTCCGCGCCGAGGTTCGCGGCGACCTCGGTCTGCAGGAGGCGCGTGGCGTTGATCGCGTTCTCGCAGGCCATGACCGCCAGCCGCGGCGCCGACTCGTCGCGGGCGGCGAGACCCTTCGCGATCACGGGGGCGACGAAGCGCAGGATGTTCGGGCCGACGGCCGTGGTGACGATGTCGGCGGCGGCGATCTCGCGGACGAGCGCCTCCTCGTCGGCGGCCGAGTCGATCGCGCGGAAGCGGTCGACGACGTGCGTGGCCGCCTCCTCCCCCACCTCGTGCACCTCGTAGCTGTCGGCGGCGGCGAGGCGGCCGATCAGCTCGGAGTTGACGTCGGCGAAGACGAGCTCGTAGCCGGCGCCGTGCAGGATCAGGCCGACGAAGCCGCGGCCGATGTTGCCGGCGCCGAAGTGGACGGCGGTGGGCATCAGGAGTTGACCTCGCCCAGCAGGCTGTAGAGCGACTGCGCGTCCGGGGCGTCGAGGAGCTTCTGCACCTCGTCCTCCTCCGAGAAGATGATCGCGATCTTGGAGAGGATCTCGAGGTGCTCGTTGTCGACGCCGGCGATGCCGACGACGAAGCGCACCTCGTTGCCGTCCCAGTCGATCGGCTGCGCATAGCGCACGAACGAGAGGGCGGAGGAGCGGATCTCGTCCTTCGCGTCGTTGGTGCCGTGCGGGATGGCGAGCAGGTTGCCCATGTAGGTCGAGACGGTCGCCTCGCGGGCGAGCATGGCCTCGTAGTAGGCGGGGGTGACCGCGCCGACGCCGACCAGCATGTCGGCGGCCTCCTTGATGGCGGCCTCCTTCGTGGTGGCGGTGCCGGAGGCGTCGATCTGTCCGATGGTGAGCACGTCGCTCATGGGGTGCGTCCTTCCGTGGAGGTGCTGACAGCGAGGGAACCCGCAGGGGCGAGCGGAGCGTGTCCGCCCTGTCGCACCCTACGGGTTCCCTCCGAATGGTTGGCGTACTACTTGCCGTGCTGCTCCGCGACCAGCGAGACGACCTCGTCGTACTTCGGGCTGTTCATGAAGTTGTCCACGGAGACGTGGATCGCGCCCGGGGTGCGCTGGCGGGCGCGCTCCGTGAGCTCGGCCTGGGTGATGACCAGGTCCACGTCGTCCTCGAGAGCGGCGATCGCCTTGTTGGTGACCGTGACGTCCTCGAAGCCCGCCTTCTTCATCTTGTTCCGCAGCACCGAGGCGCCCATCGCGGACGAGCCCATGCCGGCGTCGCAGGCGAAGACGATGTTCCGGACCTGGGTCGCGGTGGCCGTGGCCCCCGCGGTCGAGGCGCCGGCCGAGTCCTGCGGAGCGTTGGCGCCGCGGGCGTTGATGAGCGAGCCGACGGCGCTCTCCTTGCCCTTGTTCGCCTCGTTGGCGGCGACGGCGGCGGCGAGCTTGTCGTCGCCCTCCTGCTCCGCGGCCAGGTCGCGCTTGCGGCCGGACCGGATGATGACCGAGGCCACCAGGAACGACACGGCGGTCGCGAGGATCACCGAGAGGATGACGCCGAGGAAGCTGTCGTTCGCGGTCTGCAGGAGCACCGCGATGATCGAGCCGGGCGAGGCGGGGGCGCGGAGGCCGGAGTTGAACGCGACGTTCGTCGCGACACCGGTCGCACCGCCGAGGATGACGGCCGCGAGCAGCGCCGGCTTCATCAGCACGTACGGGAAGTAGATCTCGTGGATGCCGCCGATGAAGTGGATGATCGCCGCACCGGGAGCGGAGGCGCGGGCCGCGCCGACGCCGAAGAACGCGAAGGCCAGGAGCACGCCCATGCCGGGGCCGGGGTTGGCCTCGAGGAGGAAGAGGTAGGACTTGCCCGCCTCCTCCGCCTGCTGGACGCCCAGCGGCGTGAGGATGCCGTGGTTGATGGCGTTGTTCAGGAAGAGGATCTTCGCCGGCTCGATGAAGAGCGAGGTCAGCGGGAGCAGGCCCGCGTTGACCAGGAACTCCACGCCCGCACCGAGGGCGGTCGAGAGGCCGACCACGAGCGGCGCGACGCCCGCGAAGGCGAGGAGCGCGAGGAGGAGGCCGAGGATTCCGGCGGAGAAGTTATTGACCAGCATCTCGAAGCCGGGCTTGATCTTGCCGTCCCAGATCGAGTCGACCTTCTTCATGAGCCACGCCGACAGCGGGCCCATGATCATGGCGCCGATGAACATCGGGATGCCGGCGCCGACGATGACGCCCATGGTCGCGATGGTGCCGACCACGCCTCCGCGGGCGCCGTAGACCATGCGGCCGCCGGTGTTCGCGATGAGGAGCGGGAGGAGGTAGGTGATCATCGGGGCGACGAGGCCGGTGTTGACGACGTCGGGATCCGTGCTCCAGCCGCCGAACTGCTGGACCCAGGTGGCGTCGATGCCGAGGAGGGGGAGCCATCCGGTCTGGATGAAGAGGGCCGTGATGAAGCCCCAGGCGATGAAGGCCGCGATGTTCGGCATGACCATTCCCGAGAGGAAGGTGCCGAAGCGCTGGACGTGGACGCGCGCTCCACCGCGCGTCGACGTCGCTGACGTCGTTGTCATGTGGTGTGTTCTCCGATTTCTAGGGGCG
>NZ_PSVO01000015.1:0-78860 GCF_002932325.1 Rathayibacter sp. AY1E2 | reverse complement strand
GTCGGGGGACGAGGGCGGGGTGTTCTCCGGCGGGAGAGGTGTGCTCATCGCGCGAGTATCGCAGAGCGGCGACGGCCTGCCGCGACATCGAGACGTCCCGTCTCAACACGCCCCTCCCCCTCCCGCGGGATGCCGTTCGGGCACGCCGGACACGGCGTGTCGCGGACCGGAGCGGCACCTCGCGGAGGGAGGACGGTGCGCCTCAGCGCAGCGACTCGAGCACGGCCTCCAGCTCGTCGACGGCGAAGTCGATCTCGGCGGCGGTGACCACCAGCGGCGGCGCCAGGCGGATCGTCGAGCCGTGGGTGTCCTTGGCCAGCACTCCGCGGGCCATCAGGGCCTCGCAGACGGCGCGGCCCGAGGCGAGCCCCGGGTCGATGTCGATGCCGGCCCAGAGTCCGGCGCCGCGGACGGCGACCACTCCGCGGCCGATGAGCGCCTCGAGGCGGGCGTGCAGCTGGGCGCCGCGCTCGCGGGCGAGGGCCTGGTACTCGCCGGTCGCGAGCATCTCGACGACCGCGAGGCCGACGGCCGCGGCGAGCGGGTTGCCGCCGAAGGTGGAGCCGTGCTGGCCCGGCTGCAGGACGCCGAGCACGTCGGCGTCCGCGACCACGGCCGAGACGGGGACGATGCCGCCGCCGAGCGCCTTGCCGAGCAGGTAGACGTCGGGGACGACTCCGACCAGATCGCAGGCGAAGGTGGCGCCGGTGCGGCCGAGGCCGGACTGGATCTCGTCGGCGATGAAGAGGACGTTGCGGCGCGCGGTGATCTCGCGGACGGCCGGGAGGTAGTCGGCCGGCGGCACGACGATGCCCGCCTCGCCCTGGATCGGCTCGATCAGCACCGCCACGGTGTCGTCGTCGATCGCGGCCTCGAGGGCTTCCGCGTCGCCGAACGGGACCGTGCGGAATCCGGGCGTGAACGGGGCGAAGCCGTCGCGCGCCTCCGCGTCGTCGCTGAACGAGATGATCGTGGTCGTGCGGCCGTGGAAGTTGCCCGCCGCGACGATGATGTTCGCCCGGCCCGGAGCGACGCCCTTGACCCGGTAGCCCCAGGCGCGGGCGACCTTGATGCCCGACTCGACCGCCTCCGCGCCCGTGTTCATCGGCAGGACCATGTCCTTGCCGGCGAGCGCGGCGAGCGCTGTGACGAACGGGCCGAGGCGGTCGTTGTGGAACGCGCGGCTGGTCAGGGTGACGCGGTCGAGCTGCTCGCGGGCCGCCTCCAGCAGCACCGGGTGCGAGTGGCCGAAGTTCACGGCGGAGTAGGCGGCGAGGCAGTCCAGGTAGCGGACGCCCTCGACGTCGGTGATCCAGGCGCCCTCGCCGGTGGCCGCGACGACGGGCAGCGGGTGGTAGTTGTGGGCGGCGTGCTCCTCCTCCGCGGCGATGAGGGCGGCGGAGCGGGCGGTGTCGGTGTCGGTGATGCTCATGTCGTTCCTCCTGAGGGGACGATCGACTGTCCAGGAGTCGTCGCGCTCGGCGTCGAGTGGGACGGATCGTGGACAGTGGAGGGTGGGTCGGCGCTGCGCGTCGCCGACCACGGGGAGTGGGTCAGCGGCGCAGCTCGAGCGTGCAGCACTTCACGCCGCCGCCGCCGAGCAGCAGCTCCGACAGGTCGACCCCGATCGGGTTGTAGCCGCGCTCGCGCAGCTGGCGCTCGAAGCCCGTCGCGCGGGACGCGATGACGACGTTGAGGCCGTCGGAGAAGGAGTTCAGCCCGAGCACGGACGCGTCCTCCTCCGAGACGAGGATCGCGTCGGGGTAGAGCTCGCGGAGGGTGCGGTTGCCCTCCTCGCTGAACGCGCTCGGAAGGTAGGCGATGTTCGTGTCGTCGAGCACGGCGATCGCGGTGTCGAGGTGGTAGAACGACGGGTTCACGAGCTCGAGCGTGACGACCTCGCGGCCGAAGACGCGGGCGACCTCGGCGTGCGAGTCGGAGGCGGAGCGGAAGCCCGTGCCGGCGAGGATCCGCTCGCCGACGAGGAGGAAGTCGCCCTCGCCCTCGTTGACCTCCTCGGGGACGCGGACGTCGAAGCCGGCCGAGCGGAACCAGTCCATGTACGCCGGGCCCTCGGGCTGGCGCTCGGGGTAGGTGAAGGAGGCGCCGTAGGCGATGCCGTCGATCACGAATCCGCCGTTGGCCGCGTAGACCATGTCCGGCAGTCCGGCCTCGGGCTCGATCAGCTCGATCGTGAAGCCGAGATCGGCGTAGGTGTCGTAGAGGGTCTGCCACTGCCGGACGGCGAGGGAGGTGTCGGTGGGGACCTGCGGGTCCATCCACGGATTGATGCGGTAGACGACGGTGAAGTGCTCGGGACGGCACATCAGGATCGTCTTCGCGACGGGGGTTCGGGCGGGTGCCTCGGCGAGCACGGCGGTATCGGTCATTCGAGTCCTCCTGCGAAAGGATGCGGATGAGCGGACCGGGTCCAGTGGCTCCGTGCCCCGCGCGTGACGCGGCGGGATGGAGCACGCTCACGCCCAGTCTTGCACGCGCCGATCGTGCGGTTCTCGCCGTGGGGCGCACGGAACGCGCGTGAACGGTGGGTGCGGCGCGGGAAACCACCGCGGCTCTCGCGCGGGGCACTGTGATGCCGCCGCGGATCCTCTTCCCCGCCCTGAGGCAGGGGCTTTCGGAGCAACGACGTTGCGCCTCTCGGCGAGAAGGCCTTATCCCTCTCTCTTGTCATCGCGCTGATGACATCTGTGGAATCCGCCGAATTCTGCCCTGAATGGGGGACTTAGTGCAGCGATAAGCGGCATGGGACGATCCCTCCGGCCCGACAGTCGTCGGCCTTCTCGCTCCGACGAATCCGGATGCCCTCCTCCATGCGAACGAAGACCCTCAGCGTCTCCCTTTTCCTCGCCCTGCTCCTCTCCCTCTTCGTCGCGACCCCGGCCCAGGCCGCAGGATCGCCGGCCGCGCCGACGAACGTCGTCGGCGTGCAGAACGGATGCACGGATTCGATCACGGTCTCGTGGAACGCTCCCCAGCAAGCCGTCGCCGGCTATCGCGTGCACGTCTACGACAAGTTCTACTTCTACCCCGGGTACTACTTGTACCAAACCTTCACCACTGCACTCACTGACGTAAAGGGCGCAACCTCTGTTTCAATTGCCGTTCCGCACACGAACGATCCGATCGGCATCGAGGTAGTCAGCGTCACCGACTTCTCCGCACCCTATTCCGGCGGGGTTGAAGGTGAGCTTCTCGAAGCCTCTGAGACTCAGAGCGTTGCAGCGGTGGCAGAGGCGTACCGACAGCCGGGAGCACCCGGGCCGTCGGACCTCACCGTCCACGTCGACCCCGCGACCGCCGTTGCAACGGCTTCGTGGAAGGCTCCGTCGGTCGGCGGAGAGCAGTGCAGATTCGACGAGTACCACGCCACTACTGACACCATTTTCGGACCGGCCGATGATGTCGAGGGATACCCCGGCTACGACGCGGTCTACAGCGCAGACTCCACTTCCCAGATCCTCGACGTAGAACGAAACGGCGCCTACCAGTTCTGCCTCTGGTCTGCATCCACGACGAATGGATTCAAGAACCGTCGCACCTACACCGACTCTCTGAAGACCTGCACGTGGTTCAGTACTCAGTACTTCGCGCCTTCCTCGCCTGGGGACGTGCGGGCGCAGTCCTCAGGCACTTCGATCACCGTCTCCTGGAACGAGCCGTCGAGCAACGGTGGCCTGGACATCACCGGCTACCGAGTAGCCCGCGATGGCACCGATTCCTCAGGCAGCGGCCCCTGGTCGACCGTCGTCTCAGCCGACCGCCGCTCGCAGACCTTCACGAATCTTCGCCCGAACACGAGTTACACCTTCACCGTTCAAGCGATCAATGACGTCGGCACCAGCGAAGCGGCAACGGTCACCCGCACCGCTGACCCCTACTTCGCCCCCTCCGTCCCCACGCGCGTCGCCGGCACCACGAACGACAGCGTGCGATCCGCGACGATCTCCTGGGCGCCTCCGGAGTCGGCCGGCAACCCGGCGATCACCGGCTACCGCGTCTCGCGCAACGGCGTCGACAACGCGGGCGCCGGTCCGTGGTCGACGACGGTCGCCGCCACCGCCCGCTCCTTCACGTTCACCCACCTGGCGGCGGGCGCCACCTACACGATGAGCGTCAGCGCGATCAACGCCGGAGGCGACAGCGGGGCGGCATCGACGGTCGTGCGCATCGGCGGCACCGCCCTCACCGCCGCGACTCCGACCGTCACCGGCACCGCCGCGGTCGGCTCGACGCTCACGGCGAGCGCCGGCACCTGGGGTCCCTCCCCCGTCGCCCTCGCCTACCAGTGGCGTGCGAACGGCACCGCGATCAGCGGGGCGACCGGCACCACGTACCGTCCGGTCGCGGGCGACGCGGGCAGGGTGATCACCGTCGCCGTCACGGGCTCGAAGTCGGGCTACGTCTCGACGACACGCGTCTCCTCCGGGACCGCTGCCGTGACCGGCGGCGCGATCACCGCCGCGACGCCGACCATCGGCGGCACCGCGAAGGTCGGCTCGACCCTCACCGCGAAGCCCGGCACCTGGGGCCCCTCCCCCGTCGCCCTCGCCTACCAGTGGAAGGCGAACGGCACCGCTCTGAGCGGGGCGACGTCCGCGACGTACACGCCGACCGGCGCCACTCTCGGCAAGACGATCACCGTGACGGTCACAGGGTCGAAGTCCGGATTCACCGCCGTGACGAAGACCTCCGCGAAGACGAGCGCCGTGGTGGCGGGCACCCTCTCCGCCGCGACCCCGACGATCACCGGCACCGCGAAGGTCGGCTCCACCCTGACCGCCAAGCCGGGCACGTGGGGCCCCTCGCCGGTGGCCCTCACCTACCAGTGGAAGGCGAACGGCACCGCGATCTCCGGGGCGACCTCCGCCACCTACAAGCCGACCAGCGCCACGGTGGGGAAGAAGATCACGGTGACCGTCACCGGCAAGAAGGCCGACTACACGACGGCGACGCGCACCTCCGCCGCCACCGCAGCGGTCGTCAAGTAGGGGATCCGACCCGGGTCGCCGGGGGAGCCTGCTCGCGCGGACTCCTCCGGCGGCCCCGGGAATCCACCACCATCGTCCCCCGGACGGGGGCCCATCCCGCCGACACCCGCCCTCGCCCGGAGGCGGGCGGCGGCTAGCATTCAGACACCGTGTCCGCCGCGGCCTCCCGCGGATCCTGCCGAAAGGCCCGCCGTGCCCGCACGCTCCCTCGCCGCGATCGGCGTCTCCGCTCTCCTGCTGGCCGGCCTCGCGGCCGGTCCGGCCGTCGCCGCCCCCGATCTCCCTGGCGCGAGCGCCGCGCAGGAGGCGGCCGCCGAGGTCGTCCTCTCCGGCACCATCGCGCTCCGCGACGTCGACGAGGAGCACCCCGCCCCCGCGAACCCGTACTTCTACGTCCAGGTCCAGAACGCCGAGGGGGACGTGGTCGCCGAGGTGAACACGGGCGCCGACTTCTCCCTCCCCGTTCCCGGCGGCGAGCCCCTCACCGTCCGCGCGAACCTGATCGGCAGCGACGACTGGTACCCGACCTGGTTCGGCGACACCCCGGTCGCCGAGGCCGCGAGGACGACCCGGGGGACCGACGAGTCCGTCGCCATCTCCCTCCTGCGCACCGCCGAGCTGTCCGGATCGATCACCGCCGACGCGGTCCCGGGCGTCTCCTCCCCCTCCTTCGACGTGCAGGCCTGGTGGGTCGACGGAGGGACTTACTCGCTCCTCGACACCGTCCCCGTCACCGGAGCCCCCGGCGCCGCCCGCGCGTGGGACACGAGCGACCTCGCCCTGCCCGCCGGCGACTACCTCCTGCGCCTCGTGGAGCCGGGGTACCCCGCCTACGACGACCAGTACTTCTCGCGCCTGGCCCGCCTCGACGAGCGCGCGGTCGTCTCCGTGCCGCCGGGCGGCCGCAGCGGCATCGACTTCTTCCCGTCCGCCTACTCCTCCGACGTCGCCCGCCTCGCCGGGACCGACCGGTACGCGACCGCCGTCGCGGTGACCGCCTCCGGATTCGCCGACGGCGCCCCCGTCGTCTACCTCGCCAGCGGAGCGAACTGGCCGGACGCGCTGAGCGCCGGCCCCGCCGCCGCGAAGCAGGGCGGCGCGCTCCTGCTCACCGACCCGAGCGTCCTGCCCGCCGTGGTGGCGGACGAGCTGCGCCGCCTCGCCCCGCAGCGGATCGTCGTGGTCGGCAGCGCCCTCTCCGTGAGCGACTCGGTGCTCCAGCAGGTGCGGGCCCTCGGGATCCCGACCGAGCGCATCGAGGGCGTCGACCGCTACGACACCTCGCGCCGGATCGTCGAGGACGCCTTCCCGGACGGCAGCTACGAGAACGTCTTCGTCGCGACCGGCACCAACTTCCCGGACGCCCTCTCGGTCGCGCCGATCGCCGGCCGCCGCGCCGAGCCCGTCCTCCTCGTGGACGGCGCCCGATCGCGCCTCGACCAGCCGACCCGCGACACCCTCGCCGGACTCGACCCCTCCTCCGTGCAGCTGCTCGGCGGTGCGCCGTCGATCTCGACCGCCGTCGAGGCAGACCTGCGCGCCGCGAAGATCGCCGACACCGTGTCGCGCATCGCCGGGACGGACCGCCACGACACCAGCCGACGCCTCAACGACGTCTTCCCGCCGTCCGAGCTGGGCGACACCGTCTATCTCGCCACCGCCACCGGCTTCGCCGACGCGCTGGCCGTCGGCCCGGTCGCCGCGAAGCAGGGCGCCCCGCTCTACCTCAGCGAGCCGACCTGCCTGCCGCGCAGCACCCGTGTGAAGATGCAGGGCCACGACCTCGATCAGGTGCTGCTCCTCGGCAGCCCCCTGACCCTGTCGGCGCAGGTGCGCTCGCTGTCCGCCTGCTGAGACCCGAGACGCACCGCACGAGCCCTGGAGATCCATGAGCGCCACCGCCGACCGTCCCCTCCTCGTCGGCATCGAGACCGGGGGCACGAAGGTCGTCGCGGCGGTCGCCGACGCCGCTGATCCCGAGCGGATCCTCGCGACGACGACCCTGCCGACCCGCGGGCCCGCGGAGACGCTCGCCGATCTGGCCGGTTTCGTCAGCGGCCACGGAGTCGACGGCAAAGTCGCCGCGGTCGGCGTCGCCTCCTTCGGCCCGCTCGACATCGATCCCGGCTCGCCGACCTACGGGCACCTCACCTCCACGCCGAAGCTCGGCTGGGAGGGCACCGACGTCCTCGGCCCGATCGGCGCGGCCGCACCGGGCGCCCGGCTCGCGCTGGTCACCGACGTCAACGGAGCCGCCCTGGGCGAGGCCCGCTGGGGCGCCGGAGCCGGAGTCGACGACTTCGTCTATCTGACGGTCGGCACCGGAGTCGGCGGCGGCGTGATCGCGGGCGGACGGCTCCTCGCCGGCAGCGGCTGGCCCGAGGTCGCGCACCTGCTGCCCCGCCGCCACCCCGAGGACGGCTTCGCCGGCACCTGCCCGTTCCACGGCGACTGCCTCGAGGGCCTGGTCGCCGGTCCCGCGATCTCGGCGCGCTGGGGCGTCGACGGCTCCCGCCTCGGCCCTGAGGAGGCGGCCGCGAACCTCCGCTTCAGCTCCTACTACCTCGCGCAGCTGGTCACGACGCTCGCCTACGTCGCGGGCGTGCGGCTCGCGGTCCTCGGCGGAGGCGTGTCGAAGACGCCCGGGCTCGTCCCCGCGGTCGAGGCCGAGGTCGAGCGGCTGATGGGCGCGCCCGGAGCGACGGGGACGGGCGGCGGGCGGATCCGCATCGTGCGCCCGGCGCTCGGCGACGAGTCCGGGGTGCGCGGGGCGATCTCGCTGGCGGAGTCCCTGCTCGCCTGAGCTCTACCCTCGTCCCATGAGCGACCGACCCGTCGACCCCTCCGCCCCCGACTCCGGTCGCGACGAGACGGTGGAGGAGCGATCCGACCGCAACTGGAACGAGATCCTGCAGGAGCTGCGGGTCGTGCAGACCGGCACGCAGATCCTGGGCGGCTTCCTGCTGACGCTGTGCTTCCAGCAGCGCTTCGCCGACCTCGCGCCGCCGGACGTGGCGCTCTACCTCGTGCTCGTCCTGCTCGCCGCGTGCGTCACGATCCTGGCGCTGGCGCCCGTCATCGCCCACCGGCTGCTGTTCCAGCGGCGGAGGAAGGCCGAGCTGGTGCGGTTCGGCAACCGGGTGGTCACGGTGTGCCTCGCGGCGGGATCGCTGCTGTTCGTCGGAGTCGTGGGCTTCGTGTTCGACGTCGTGCTGGGCGGGCCGGCAGGCCTCTGGGCGGGCGGAGGCGTGCTGCTGCTGCTCGCCGTGGTCTGGGCGACCGCGCCGGTCCTCCTGCGGAGGCGCTGAGGGCGGCGGAGTCTGCCCGCCCCTCCCCCGCGAGTCAACGGGGTACCCGGGTCCGCCGCGCTCTTCCTACCGTGGCCGCGAGGCGCGCACCGCGCCGACGCGAGAGGAGCACCATGACCGACCGGACCGAGCAGCCGCAGGAGGACCCGCAGAACCACGACCACGTCGACGACGCGGGCGTCGACAAGCCCTCGCAGGCCGAGGGCGACGACACCGAGGGATCGGCCGGCTGATCGCCGCCTCGATCCCCGTCCTCCCCGCGATCGACAGCAGCGCGGCCGTCCTCGCCGACGGCTACCTCTTCGGGACGCGGCGCTTCGACGACGTGGGCGCGGACGCGTTCCGCACCCGGATCCTCGGACGGCCCGTGATCATGGCGCGCGGCATCGAGGCGGCGCGCTTCTTCTACGAGGGCGGGCGCTTCGACCGCGAGGGCGCGCTGCCCGGCTCCGTGCTGCACCTCCTGCAGGACGAGGGCAGCGTGCAGACCCTCGAGGACGAGCCGCACCGGCGGCGGAAGCGGATGTTCCTGGATCTGGTGGAGACGCCCGAGCAGCGGTCGAGGCTGGTCTCGGCCTTCGCGCGGGAGTGGCAGGCGTCCGCCGCCCGGCTGACGGGCGAGCGGGTCCGCCTCCAGGACGTCGCCGCGGAGGTCCTGGGCCGCGCGGTCCTGTCGTGGGCCGGCATCGAGGCCGACGAGGAGGAGGTGCTGCGGCGCACGGACGAGCTCCGGGCGATGATCGACAACGCCGGGCGCTTCGGCCCGCCCAACTGGGCCGCGCGACTCCGCCGCCGCTCGACCGAGCGGTGGGCGCGCGGCCTGATCGAGGCGAGCCGGACGGCCGGACCCTCCCCGACTCCCCTGCACCGGATCGCGCACGAGAAGGAGGACGGCGGCCTCCTGCCCGTCGAGGTCGCCGCGGTGGAGCTGATCAACGTGCTGCGGCCCACGGTCGCGGTGGGGCGCTTCGTGGTGCTGGCGGCGCTCGCGCTGCACCGGCATCCGGAGTGGCGGGAGCGGCTCGCCGACCAGGAGGAGCGCGTCGCGTTCGCGAACGAGGTGCGGCGCTTCTATCCGTTCTTCCCGATGGTCGGAGGAAGGGCCCGCCGGGAGCTGGACTTCCGCGGCGAGACACTTCCCGCAGGGCAGTGGATGCTGCTCGACCTCTACGCGACGGACCACGGCTCGCACTGGGAGGCGCCGGGCCGCTTCGATCCGGAGCGGTTCCGGTCGCCGGTCGACCGCAACGGCTTCATCGCCCAGGGCGGCGGGCACTACGGAGGCGACCACCGGTGCCCGGGCGAGCCGGCGACCGTCGACCTGCTGTCCGCGGCGCTGGAGCTCCTGGCCGCGGGGCACCCGTACGACGTCGAGGACGGGCAGGATCTGCGCGTGAGCCTGCAGAGCTTCCCGACCGGGCCGGAGGACGGCTTCGTGGTGAGGTTCCGCTAGGGGCGGGCGGGCTCGGCTGGCGGCCTCGGCGGGCGGCCTCGGTCGGCGGCCTCAGCGGGGGCGGTCCTCCTCCACAGGCCGCGGTTCCGCGCGCTCTCCCCGGATCCGCTCGGGCACTCCCCGCCCGCCTCGCCCGGCGAGCACGCTCGGGGGATGCAGAAGCCGAGTCAGTCCTCCGGAGCGTCGAGCTCCTCGAGCGCCCGCAGCGCCTCGCGGGCGCGCTCGAGACGATCGGCCTCGGGCTCGTCCCACCATGCCGGTCCGCGCTCGCCCAGCCCGTGCTTGGCGAGCCCGACCCTCCTGCGAGCCAGCGCCTCCGCCTCCGCGTCCTCGTGCAGCCTGGCGGAGCGCACTCCCGAGCGCCCGCGCCCGAGGTGCGAGGTGAGGCCGGCGACCACGTCCTCCGGCAGCGAGGGGTCGGTGCGCCGCCATCGGCGGCCCTTCACCACGAGCCAGCGCTCGTCGTCCTCGTCGCTCACCCCGTCACCGCCGCCTGGGATTGAGCTCGTCACCGGTGCTCGTGAGGTCCACCTGATCCGGCAGGAGGAGCGCCTCGATCCGCCCCGCGGCGGAGAGCCGCAGCAGGTCGTCGACGAGGGCGCGCGAGCCGCCGATCAGCGTCGAGTCGAAGTCGACCTCGCTCGCGAGGTACCAGGCCCGGTCCTCCGGCCAGAGCGCGAGCGGAGTCTGCACGACGAGCCCGGAGGCGTCGGCGAAGCCCGCCGCGCGCGCCCACGCGGTGTCCTCGAGCACCCTGACGTCGAGCGAGAGCAGAGGCCCCTCCCGCCCCGGCAGCTCGACCGTCGCCGCGGCGGCGGTCTCGGGGTGCTCCCAGCCGGTCGGCCGGGTGTCGCTCATCCACTCGGGCAGCTCCTCCGAGGCGTCCGCGCGGGAGATCAGGATCCGCGACCCGCCGCTCAGCACGCCGAACCCCTCCCAGAACACGGCGAGGCAGTCGTCGGGGGTGCTCGTGTGCTCCGCGAGGACGGCGGCGACGGCCGCGAGCTCGTCGAGCGGGAGCACTCCGAGGCGGGGCTCCGGGTACTCGTCGGGATGCTCGCCGGTGAGCGAGTACCACTGCGCGAGCGGATGCAGGAGCGTCCCCTCCCGCTCGGCGACCTCGCGCCAGCGCCGGGGCGGGTCGTCGGAGGGGTGCAGGATCCGCACGGCCGCCTCGAACAGCGGAGGGACGATCCCCTCGAAGCGCCCGAACGGTCCGAGAGCACTCAGCATCGGGTCCGCCCGCGCGGCGTCCCGCTCGGCGCGCAGGGGCGCGTCCTGGGGTGTGGGCTCGACCATCGGCCCAGGCTAGCGCTGGACGGTCGCTCCGCTCAGGGCGGAGAGGGCCCGCTGCGGTCCCGTCTCGCGGGCGAGGGCCTCGGCGAGCGCCGTCAGCCGTTCCCGGGCGGGAGCGTCGAGTGCGAGCATCCGCCGCGCAGCCTCCGCGAGCTCTCCCGCGGATGCGGCGTTGGGGTCGAGCACGGCGGCGAACCCGGCGTCCTCGAGCGCGGCCGCCCCCGCGAACTGGTCCGTCGAGAACGGCAGGACGACGAGCGGCACGCCCGCGGTCATCGCCTCCGTGACGCTGTTGTTGCCGCCGTGGCTGACCGCGAGCACGGCCCGGCGCACGAGCGCGACCTGCGGCAGGAAGCCGCGGACCAGCCAGCCCTCGGGGATCTCGCCCAGAGCCGAGCGCTCGGTCGCGCCGGAGGCGAGAGCCACCCGGACGGGCCTGCCCCCGGCCTCGACGCCGGCCAGGGCCTCGACGACCCGGGCGAGCACGTCGTCGCGCACCGAGAGGAAGCTGCCGAAGCTCACGTAGACGACCGGATCCTCGGACGCGGCGAGCCACTCCTCGACCTCCGCGTCGTCGGGCTCCTCGCGGACGGCGGAGCCGAGGAACGCGTGCGGCGGCAGCTGAGCGGTGCGGGCCGAGTCGTGGAGCTCGCCCGGATAGTTGAGCAGCAGGACGTCGCCGCTCTCGGCGAAGGCGTCGGCGCTGGGCGCCGCCCCGGGGTCGAGGGTGGTGAGGGCGGCGTTCCACTCCGCCGTGAAGGAGTCGCGCACCTGCTCGCAGAGGGCGCGGAGCGCATCGAGGTCGTCCGGCTCCGGAGCGAAGGCGTCCGGCCAGACCGGGGGGAAGCCGTAGACCTCGCCGGGCACCGTGAGCGCGCTGGGGTGGCCGAGCACGACATCGCCGTAGGGCACGCGGAGTGCCTTCAGCGCCACGCGCGCGGTGAAGGCGAGGTGGTCCACGACGATCGCGTCGGGCTGCACTTCGTCGAGGATCACGCGCAGGCGCGCGGCGACGCCGGACGGATCCCAGAGCAGGTCGGTGAGCCGTTCCCGCGCCTGGTAGGCGAGGGTCGGGACCATCCCGCGCCGGGTGGCGTCGAAGAAGCCGCGGAGGGACGCGCCCTCGTCGGGCGCCTGCTCCTCCGCGCGGATCGTGCCCGGGTTGGAGCCGCGCCCCAGCCGGAGCGCGATGTGCTCGAATCCGAAGCCGTCCACGATGGAGCGCGTCGCGTCGCCGGTGGCCACGACGACGCGCTCGCCCGCCTCCTGCCACGCCGTGCCGAGGGTCGCCAGCGGCAGCAGGTGCGACGCGTAGTCGGGGCTGATGATCAGCAGGGTCACGAGGCCCCCAGCACGAGCGGCGAGCGGAGGGGACGCTCCTGGTCCGCGGTCGCGTGCGCGTAGACGCCCGAGAGGGCATGAGCCATGGCCTGCACCGTGTAGCGCTCGGCGACCATCGCACGCCCGCGGGCCGCGGCGTGCTCGCCGAGAGGCCCTCCTGCGAGATCCAGTGCGGCGGCGGCGCCGGCGGCGAGTGCCGCGGGGTCGGCGGTGTCGACCAGGAAGCCGGTCTCCCCCTCCTCGACGTAGGTCGCGGGCCCGCCTGTCGCCGGAGCGACGACGACCAGTCCTGCGGAGAGCGCCTCGAGGAGGGCGATGCCGAACTCCTCCTTGACGCTCGCGCAGACGTAGGCGCCTCCCGGAGCCGAGAGCCCCGGTCGGCCGTGCCGGATCGCGCCGAGCCAGCGGGCCACGGTGCCGTTCGGGCGGTGGCCGGCCAGGAGCAGCCCGTCGGACGCGACGGCCTGGATGCGGTCGAGCTGCTCGCGCTCGTCGGGACTCGGGTCGGCGAGGTCCCCGCCGACCAGGAGCAGGTTGGCGCGCTCCCGGAGCGAGGGGTCGGACGCCCAGGCCTCGGCGAGCGCCGCCATCCCCTTCACCCGGTGCAGGCGGCCCACGCTGAGCAGCAGCGGGAGGCCGCGGCGGTGCTCGGGCAGCTCCTCCAGCAGGAGGTCGAGCGAGGCCAGGTCCCCGCCCTCGTCCAGCGCGACCGGCTCACCGGCGGCGGAGGCCCGTGCGGCCGCCTCGCCGCGCTCGACCAGGCCGACGTCGATCCCCTCCGGGACGATCGTGTGCCGCTCCGGGTGCGCGGTGATGTCGACGCCGATCAGCTCGCGGATGGTCGCCGCCAGCTCCTCCCGCGGGAACAGGACGGTGTGCGCGGCGTCGGCGGCCAGGCGCTGCACCAGGCGCACGCGGAACCAGAAGTGCTCGGCGGCGTCGCGCTCGCCGAAGTCCGCGCGGGTAAGGGCGCCGGAGGCGTCCAGGCCCGCGATCAGGGCGTGCGGGTCCGGAGCGAGGGTGAACACGACGGGGATCTCGAGCTCCCGGGCGACCGCGGCCGCCGCGAGGGATCCGACGTCCGCCATCCGCAGGTGCAGCACGTCGACCCGGCCGGCCGCGCGCAGGATCCGGCGGATGCCGCGCTCGGCGGCGATGCGGCGGCTCCATGCCTGGGGCATGGCGACGGGCGGCCCCACGAACGGGACCGGAGCGAAGCCGTGGCCGGAGTCGGGCAGCTCGCCGAGCGCGCGCTCGGCCTCGGCCGGAGTCCCGCGCGAGAGCGTGAGCACCCGGTCGATGCCCTCCTGCTCGACGAGCGAGTCGCCCAGGCGCACCAGCAGGGTCGCGATGCCGCCGTTGTCGCCGGCGCCCACCCGCGTCAGGGTGCCGTCGATGTCGGCGTGGACGAAGAGCTGCGCGACCGTCGGCCCTGCCTCCACGGCCGGTGCGGGGGCGAGGTCGCCCAGGGCGAGCCGGGCGAGGGGCCCGATCGGCGCCGCCTCCTCGGCCAGGCCGGTGAGCAGGAGCTCGGCGTCGTCGGAGCCGCGCTCGCCGAGCGCGTCCGTCGCGGCGGCCCGCGCCTCGAGCCCCTCCGCGCGATCGGCGGCCACGTGCAGGAGGGTGCGCTCGGCGATCGTGCCGGGCACGAGGCCCAGGGTCTCGACGAGCCGTGCCCGGGCCGCCGCTTCGCGCTCGCCGAGCAGCGCGCCCTCGAGCGCGACGGCGACGAGGTCGGGGGTCGAGGAGGCCCAGAGCAGGACGGTGCGCTGCGCGAGCATGCCGGAGAAGCCGCCGTCGCGGACCAGGCGCAGCAGCGGTCCGAGCGCGGCGGGGCGGGGCAGGCGCCCGCCGAAGGCCCAGGCGGCGTGCTCGCGGAGGTACGGGCGCTCGTCCTCGAGCAGCATCAGCAGCGCGAGGTCGGCCTCCTCGTCGAAGACCTGCGCGAGCGAGTGCACGGCCGCGATCGCAGTGAGCTGGTCGGAGGGGTCCAGGGCTGCGCGGGTGAGCAGGCGCACCGCGCGGCCGCCGCCGTCGCTCACCGCGGCGACCGTCAGCTCATCCGCCATCCGGACGGCCTCGAGCAGAGTGGGAGCGGCGCGCACGGCGTCGAGAGCGGTCTGCGTGGCCATGGTTCACCTGGTCTGTCGGAGCGGAGAGTGCGACGGAGCGCGACTCCCGACCGCTGGAGCGGCCCAGGAGGAGCGGGCCGGTACCGAGCATGCCGCGTGGGCGGCTGGGATTTCGCCACTTGCGTCGGATCTCCTCCCGCGGTACGGCCTCCTGTCAAGGGGGTGATGGCCGCAGTTCGTTTGCGCAACGCGCGAGGATCCTCAACCGCGGGTCCACTCCAGGAGCCGCTCGACCGGCCAGGTGGTCACGATCCGCTCCTCCGGGACGCCGAGCCGCTCCGCCCGCTCGGCCCCGTAGTCGAGCAGGCCCAGCTGGCCCGGAGCATGCGCGTCGCTGTCGATCGAGAACAGGCAGCCCTCCTCGAGCGCGAGCGCGATCAGCTCGTCCGGCGGGTCCTCGCGCTCGGGGCGGGCGTTGATCTCGACCGCGGTGGAGTGGTCGGCGCACGCGCGGAACACGGCCCGGGCGTCGAAGGTCGACGGCGGGCGGGTGCCGCGCTCGCCCGACACCAGCCGCCCCGTGACGTGGCCGAGGACGTCGGTCCGCGGATCCGAGGCCGCCGCGACCAGCCGGGCCGTCATCTCGCGGGAGGGCAGCCGAAGCTTCGAGTGGGCGCTCGCGACGACCACGTCGAGGCGGTCCAGCAGCTCGTCCGTCTGGTCGAGCGCGCCGTCCTCGAGGACGTCCACCTCGATCCCGCTGAGCAGCCGCAGGGGCCCGGTGTCGAGGCCCGCGAGATGGGCCAGCTGCTCCTCCAGCCGCTCCGCGCTGAGACCGTGGGCGACCCGGAGCCGGGGCGAGTGGTCGGTGAGCGCCAGGTACTCGTGGCCGAGCGCGCGGGCCGCGTCCACCATCGCGAGGACGGGCGTCGCCCCGTCGGACCACTCGCTGTGGCTGTGGAGATCGCCGCGCAGCCGTCCCCGCAGCGCGCTCGCGGGCGGAGGAGCCGAGCCGCGCAGCTCCGCGAGGTAGTCGGGCACCCGGCCCGACCGCGCCTGCTCGATCACCGTGAAGGTCGTGTCGCCGATCCCGGAGGCCCGCCGCACGAGGGCGAGGTCGTCCCGCTCGGCGGACGCCATCCCCTCCAGCACCGCGGCCGCCCGGCGGAACGCCTTCGCCCGGTAACGGGAGGCCCGCTCCCGCTCGAGCAGTGCCGCGATCTCCTCGAGTGCCGCTATCGGGTCCATGCGCCCGGTCTACCACGGCACCCGCCGCGGCCTCACCCCCTCGACGGCGGCCTCGGCTCCGGCCCCCGGCCTCATCCCGCCTCGGCCCCGCCCCGGTCCCGGCCCCTCGACGCTGGGAACCGGCCGAGCCCCGTTGCCGGCCGCGGCGATCGAGATATATCGTGACTCTCGTCCACTCGCGATGTATCGCGTTTCAGAAAGGCACCCCGGTGCAGGAGGAGGAGCTCATGTCCCTCGAGAAATGGCTCGTACAGGCCGGCGAGACGAAGGTCATCGACCTCGACGTCGTCCGCTCGGTCAAGGTCGCCCTCGTCGGCGGCCAGATCGACGTCATCGCCCACGACGAGCCGACCGCTCGCGTGGAGGTCCACAGCGTCGACGGCCGCCCGCTCAAGGTCTCGATGGACGGCGACCGCCTCGAGATCGACCACGTCCAGCTCCGCTGGGACACCATCGTCGACGTCGTGAAGGGCCTCGGCCGCCGCGGCGACCGCGCCGACATCAGCCTCCTCGTCCCCCGCGGCGTCGACCTGAAGTTCGACACCGTCTCGGCCGACGGCCTGGTCTCGGGCCTCCACAGCGACGCCCGCGTCTCGACGGTCGGCGGCGACATCGTCGTCGACGGCCTGCACGGCGACATCGAGGTGAACACCGTCCACGGCGAGCTCTCGGTCCGCAGCCACACCGGCCGCGTCACCGCGCGCACCGTCTCCGGCGACGTCACCGCGACCGGCGAGCTCACCCGCTTCACCGTCGACGGCGTCTCGGGCAGCGTGTTCGTCGACGCCGAGGGCACCCCCGACCGGATCCAGGCCAACACCGTCAGCGGCGACCTCACGATCCGCGTCGACGAGGGCCTCGGCGCCCGCTACCGCATCAACACCGTCTCGGGCACGCTCCAGCTCGACAGCTCCGTCGTCAAGGGCACCTTCGGCCGGGGCTTCACCTCGACCACGGGCTCGCTCGACTCGAAGTGGGTCGACGTCGCCGCCAATTCCGTCTCGGGAGACGTGGTCGTCGTCCGCCGGTCCGTCGCCGCGTCCTCCGCCTCGGTGGGCGAGGGCTGGGGCTCCCCCGGCCCCGGCCCCGCCGACGACCGCCGCCCGATGGACGGGAGCTCGCTGTGAGCCCCGTCTTCGCGCACGGCCGCCTGCGCCTCTACCTGCTCAACCTCCTCGCCGAGTCGCCGCGTCACGGCTACGAGCTGATCCAGGCGCTCAGCGAGCGCTTCGGCGGCACCTACGCGCCCAGCGCCGGCACGGTCTACCCGCGCCTCGCGAAGCTCGAGGAGGAGGG
Source organism: Rathayibacter sp. AY1E2 (assembly GCF_002932325.1). NCBI lineage: Bacteria > Bacillati > Actinomycetota > Actinomycetes > Micrococcales > Microbacteriaceae > Rathayibacter > Rathayibacter sp. AY1E2. The sequence continues at coordinate 61,837 of NZ_PSVO01000015.1, read as the reverse complement.
ACTCGTCACGAAGGAGGCCGACGGCCGCAAGACGGTCTACTCCATCACCGACGCCGGCCGCGCCGAGCTCGCGAACCGCGCGACCGACCTGGGCGACATCGAGGAGGAGCTCACCGACTCCGTCCGCCGGCTCGCCGACGAGGTCCGCCTCGGCGTCGCGGAGGCGATGAAGAGCCTCCGCGCCGACCTGGCCAGCGCCGCCCGCGACTCGCGGGAGCCCGGACGCCGACCGGAGCACTCCGCCGAGGAGCCGCGCCCGCAGGACACGTCCGGCACCCCCTCCGAGCAGCCCGCGCCGGAGCAGGCCGCGCCGGCCTCGCCCGACGCGCGCACCGCCTCGCGGATCGCCCTGCGCGACGCCGAGGTGCTGCTCACCGAGTTCCGCGACGAGCTGCGCGCGGAGCTGCGCACCGCCGCCTCCTCGGGATCCGTGACGACCGCGAGCGTCGACGCCCTGCGCGCCGCGCTCGACGAGGCCCGCGCCTCGGTCCGCTCCACCCTGGACTGAGCCCGGACTCCTCAGCGCCGAGAGGGCGGGGATCCCGCCCGGGGTCCCCGCCCTCCCGGCGCTACTGCCGCCCGACCGCCAGCGCCTCCTCCTCCACGTCGAGGAACGCCAGAGCGCTCACCACCGCCGGCTCCTGGTACCGCCCCTCGGAGCGCGCGCGGAGCACCGCCTCCCGCTCGGCCGCGATCATCACGCGCCGGAGCCGGTTGTAGGCCTGCGGGAGCGGCTCCACGCCCTCGCCCTCCGGCGGGTTCTCCAGGGCGTCGGCGAGGAACGTCGCGTTCCGCCGCAGCCGGTCGAGAACGCGGTCCTCCACTCCGTCCTGCGGCTCCGCGTCGAGCCGGGCGAGGCCGGCGGCCTGCGCCTCGGCGAGCAGCATCTGCTTCTCGACGTGCTCCTGCATCTCGTTCGGGGCCGGGAGCTTCAGGGCGCGGACGAGCCGCGGGAGCGCGAGCCCCTCGACGAGCGTCCCCGCCACCACGATGAAGGCGAGGAACTGCAGGAACGCGCGCTGCGGCGTCTCCGCGGGCAGGAGGAACGCGGCGGCGAGGGTGACCACGCCGCGGATGCCCGCGAACGACACCCCGATCGCGGTCGGCCAGGTCCACCCGCGCTGCTGCAGCCGGCGCGGACCGTGCCGGAACAGCAGCGTCGTCATGCACATCCAGGCCACGCGGCTCCCGACCAGCGCCGCGAGCACGGCCGCGCCGATGCCGACCGTCTGCCAGACCCCGATGCCCGAGTCGGCCGTCGCCCCCACCACCGACGACAGGCTGAGCCCGATGAAGAGGAACACCGCGTTCTCGAGCAGGAACTGGATCGTCCGCCAGTTGAGCGACTCCGCGATCCGCGCCTGCGCCGACTGGATGACCGGCGCCCGGTAGCCCAGGTAGAGCCCCGCGACCACGACCGCCAGCACCCCGGAGCCGTGCAGCAGCTGCGCCGGGATGAACGCGACGTAGGGCGTCACCAGCGAGAGGCTCGTGTCCAGGACGGACGACTGCACCTGCTTGCGCACGAACCCGAGCAGCACGGCGATGCCGATCCCGACCCCGCCGCCCACCGCCACGGCCAGCACGAAGTCGAGCGCGATGCGCCCGGGAGTCACCGTGCTGACGATCGCCAGGAGGGAGGCGTTCAGCGCCACCAGCGCGGTCGCGTCGTTGAGGAGGCTCTCGCCCTCGAGCACCGTGAGCATGCGCCGCGGCAGGCGGAGCCGCCCCGCGATCGCCGTGACCGCCACCGCGTCCGTGGGCGCCACGATCGCGCCGAACGCGAGGGCCGCGGCGACCGTGATCGCCGGGACGACCATCCAGGCCACCGCGCCGACCACCGCGACCGTGAAGACGACGAGCCCGACCGACAGCAGGAGGATGCTGTCGCCGCGAGCGCGGACGTCGAGGACGGAGGTGCGGATCGCCGCCGCGTAGAGCAGCGGCGGCAGGATCCCGAACAGCACCACGTCCGGCTCGACCACCACCTCCGGGATCCCGGGCACGAAGGAGGCGAGGGCCCCGACGGCGACGAGCGCCACGGGAGCGGACCAGTTCACCCGCCCCGACAGCCCGGTGACCAGGACGGTCACCACCACGAACGAGACGATCCAGACGATCGCGACGACGGGCTCCTCCATCGCGTCACTCCTCCCGGGCGTCCGCGCGCCACGGCCCCATTGTGGCCGCCCGGAGAGCAGCCCGGACAGCCGCCGGGAGGGTGCGGCTAGCGGCCGGCCTCGTGGATGTCGCGCGCCTTGGTGACCTTCGCCGGGTCCACCGGGTTCATGCCGAGCACGATCTTGCCGCGCGAGTGCCGCTTCTCGAGGTCGTCGAAGGCGTCCTGCACCTGGTCGAAGGGGTAGAAGCCCGAGACGAGCACCCGCAGCTTCTGCTCGCCGACGAGGCCGACCAGCTCGCCGAGGATCTCGGTGTCGCGCTGGGCGGTCTCGGCGTCGGGCCAGACGGCGCGCAGCTCGATCTCCTTGCGGTCGTCGCTGGAGTGGAATCGGCCGGCCGCGATGCCGAGCTCGTCGGCGAGGGCGTCGTTCTCCCCGCCGAAGTTGTCGAGGAACACCGTGACCCCGCCGGGCGCCGCGGCCCGGATGCGGTCGGCGATCCCGTCGCCGTAGACCACCGGCTTCACGCCGATCTGGCGGAGGTAGTCGAAGTTGCGCTCGCCGCAGGTGCCGATCACCGTCGCGCCGCGGAGCTTCGCCAGCTGGATCTCGAGGCTGCCCACTCCTCCGGCCGCGGCGGAGACGAGGACGGTGTCGTCCGGTCCGACGTGCGTGGCCTCGAGCGCGCGCCACGCTGTCACTCCGGCGAGGAACAGCGCGCCGCCGACCTCCCAGCTCACGGAGGCGGGCTTGGCGACGAGGTTGCGGCGCGGCACCACGACGTGGGTCGCGTGCGAGCCGACGAGCGCGTGGCCGACCACGTCGCTGCGGAGCTTGATGTCGGTGACGCCCTCGCCGAGGGCGACGACGACGCCCGAGAAGTCGGTGCCCTGGCGCATCGGGAAGGCCGCGGAGTGGTCGGAGTCGAACTGGCCCTGCCGGATGAACGCCTCCATGTGGTTCACCCCGGCGGAGAGCACCTCGACCAGCACCTCGCCCGCCCCGGGCTTCGGCCGCTCGACCTCGACGATCTCGAGGACGTCCGCGTCGCCGAAACGGCTGTACTGGACGACGCGGGCGGCGGTGGGGCTCAGACGGGACATGCGCTCATCATCCGCCCCCGCCGCCCGAAGCCCCCGACCCCCGAACGGGGGCGTGCGACTCAGGAGGGGTCGCTCGGGCAGTACAGCTGGGTGCGCGGACCGGAACGGTCGATGACGTGCTCGGACATCGGCCGGCCGCAGAGCGGGCACGCCTGCCCCGCCGGCGCCTCCTGCTCGGGCTGGTCGTACGGGCCGAGCGGCGGCGGGCCGATCCAGGGGAACAGCCGCGCGTTGAAGCGCTGGTAGAGGGAGCCGGTCTTCTTGCGCGTCATATCCTTAGTGTACTAACCATCAGGGCACGATGAGAGGATGACGCCGTGGAAACCGACCCGCTCGCCCTCCAGAACCAGGTCTGCTTCTCCCTCGCCGTCGCGGCGCGCACCGTCATCGGGCTGTACCGCCCCGTGCTCGAGCCGCTCGGACTCACGCATCCGCAGTACCTCGTGATGCTCGCGCTCTGGGAGCGCAGCCCCCGCTCGCTCGCCGACCTCGGCTCCGCCCTCCGCCTCGAGCCGGCCACGCTCAGCCCGCTCGTGAAGCGCCTGGAGGCGAGCGGCCACGTCACGCGGGCCCGGAGCAGCGACGACGAGCGCCGCCTCGACGTCGCGCTGACCCCCTCCGGAGCGGCCCTCCGCGAGCAGGCCCTGCAGGTTCCTCCGCAGATCGTCGAGCGGCTCGACGTCCCCCTCGAGGAGCTCACCACGCTCCGCGACAGCCTCACCGGCCTGATCGGAGCCGCGACCCGCGACGGCCGCTGACCCCCCGCTCGGGGCGCCGGCCGCGAGCACGCCGACCGTCGCTCCCCGCCGCATTGGGAAACTCCCGGTCACAGCGCGAGATCAGCCTCCGCTCGGCCTGCTCCCGGCCGTCTTGACTGCCCCCTCGCACGGAGTAGTGTCATCGCTCGTGACACACGAGGGCCCCCCGTCCGCCGCGGACGGATCATCGGCCGACGCGACCGAGCTGCGCACCGCCAAGCACTTCTTCATCGGCGAGCCGCTCCCCAGCGACAAGCTCGAGGGACAGCTGCTGCAGAAGCGGCTCGCGCTCCCCATCTTCGCCAGCGACCCGCTCTCCTCCGTGGCCTACGCTCCGCAGGAGCTGCTGATGATCCTGCTGCTCGGCGGACTCTCCTTCCTCACCTTCGCCCCCTGGGTGGCCGCGTGCGTGGTCGTCCTCCTCGTCGTGGTGGTGCTGAGCTACCGCCAGCTGATCCGGGCGTACCCGTCCGGCGGCGGCGACTACGAGGTCGCCCGCACCAACCTGGGCGAGACGGCGGGCCTCACGGTCGCCGCCGCCCTCCTCGTCGACTACGTGCTCACCGTGGCCGTGTCGGTCGCCTCCGGCGTCGACAACATCATCTCCGCGGTGCCCGAGCTGGCGCCGCTGCGGGTCGAGCTGGCCATCCTCTTCGTCGTGCTGCTGGCGGCCGTGAACCTCCGCGGCGTCTCGGAGTCGAGCCGCGCCTTCGCCGTCCCGACGTACCTCTTCGTCGCGAGCGTCTTCGTGATGGTCGTCGTCGGCCTGGTCCGCACCGCCTTCGGCGACACCCCGGTCGCGGAGTCGGCGGGCTTCACCGTGCAGGGCGAGCAGCTCACGCAGGCGGCCGTCGTCCTCCTGCTGCTGCGCTCCTTCGCCAGCGGCTGCGCGGCGCTCACGGGCGTCGAGGCGATCTCGAACGGCGTGCCCGCGTTCCGCGCCCCGAAGGTCAAGAACGCCCAGCGCACCCTCGTCGCGATGGGCACGATCGCGATCGTGCTCTTCGTCGGCCTGACCGCCCTCGCCCTGCTCTCGAACGTGCACTACGCCGAGAACGCCTGCCACCTGGTGGGCTTCGCCGACTGCGCCACGACCCCGCAGCGCTCCGTGATCGCGCAGGTCGCCGCCGCCACGTTCGGCAACAACACGATCCTGTTCTTCATCATCCAGGCCGCGACGGCCGCCGTCCTTCTCCTCGCGGCGAACACCGCGTTCAACGGCTTCCCGCTGCTGGGCTCCGTGCTGGCCCGCGACGGCTACGCGCCCAAGTCGCTGAACACCCGCGGCGACCGCCTCATCTACTCCAACGGAGTGATCATCCTGGCGCTCGTCGCCGCGATCATCCTGCTCGTCTACCAGGCCTCGCTCACGAGCCTCGTGCAGCTGTACATCATCGGCGTCTTCGTCTCGTTCACGCTCGGGCAGTCGGGCATGGTCAAGCACTGGGTGCGGATGATCCGCAACGGCGAGGGCTCGCGCACCGTCTACACGAGCCTGGCCATCAACCTGTTCGGCGCGACGCTGACGTTCGCGGTGCTCGTCGTCGTCACGATCACGAAGTTCACCCACGGCGCCTGGCTCGTCTACCTGGTGATGCCGATCCTCGGCGTCCTGATGGCCGGCGTCTACCGCTACTACCGCGACGTCGAGAAGGAGATCGAGGTCGACCCGACCACGACCTTCGGCGCCAACGGCGACCACGCGATCGTGCTGGTGGGCCGGATGAACAAGCCCACGCTGAAGGCGCTCGACTACGCCATCGCGGCGCGGCACGAGACGCTGGAGGCGGTGCACTCCTCCATCGACGACGCGCAGACCGCGCAGCTCAAGGCCGACTGGGCGCAGATGGACATCGAGGTGCCGCTGCGCTGCGTGGCCTCTCCCTACCGCGACATCTCGTACCCGCTGATCAAGTACATCAAGGCCCACCGCCTCGAGCACGGCTCCGAGATCACGACGGTCTACATGCCGCAGTACATCGTCGGGCACTGGTGGGAGGCGTTCCTCCACAACCACAAGTCGCGGCGGATCCGCCAGAAGCTCCTGCTGGTGCACGGAGTGACGGTGGCGCTGGTGCCGTGGCTGCTGGACTCGTCCGAGCTGATCTACGGACGCCGCTCCCGGCCGATCCCCGGCCAGACGCGCCGCGGCGAGCCGGTGCGCCCGGTGACCCGCCGCCCGATCCCGCCCGCGTCCTCGCTCCCCCAGGGAGCCGCCGGCGAGGGCGCTCCGCGCATCCCGCAGCGCCCGGCCGCGCAGAACCGGCCGCGCTCGAAGCGGCGCTGAGGCGACGCGGGCCCGGAGACGGCGCGGCCCGGAAACGGGTAGAGGGCCCGCGGCGTGTGCCGCGAGCCCCCGATTTCCCCTTAGTGCCTTCCCCCGAAGGCGGCCCGCCCCAACGGGCCGTGTCCGACGCTATCGGTGGGCTATGCACCGGCGCATCCTCCTCGCGACGGATGCCCGTGCTCCCTTGAGACGACAGGCTCGTCCTCCGTCGTCTCAGACGACGGCCCCGCGCACCCCTCGGCCGGTCAGCCACCAGACCGCCGCGACGGCGACCGCGGCCGCCGCGCCGCCTCCCACGAGCAGGATCGCCGCCCGCACCACGTGCGCCCGGTAGGCGGCGTCGAGCGGATCGATGCCCGCCCCCGCCAGCACGATCCCGGCGGGCACCACCGCGGCCGCGAGCACCACGGCCGCGGCCGCGATGCGCACCGGCTGCCGGCCGTCGGAGCGGAGCTTCCGGGGACGGCGACCGACGTACCAGACCACCGCTCCGATCCCGAGCCCGAGCAGCCCGAGCACGCCGCTCGCGTACTGCGCCCATCGGAAGCCGGGGAAGGGCCCGAGCTCCTGCTGCAGCAGCGGGATCGCCGAGACGAAGAGGCCGCCCCGGTGGGTGAAGCCGTCCCACATCACGTGGCTGGCGGCTCCGATCGCGATGCCGGCGGCCGCGAAGACAAGCACGCGGATCCACGCGGCGGCCCCGCGGGGCGGCGAGCGCCGGGGACGCAGGCGCGAGCGGACCAGCGCGGGCGCGAGGTCGCGCCAGGCCGGAGCGACGACCGCGCTCCACAGCGCGAGGCCGAGCATCCCGAGCAGCAGGTCGACGGTGACGACGCCGAGGAGGGAGTGGGTGGACTCGCGGGCGACGGCGATCGGGAGGTACATGCCGATGTCCGGGACCATCGCGCCGATGGCCACGGCCGCGGCGGGGATCCGGCCGTTCGAGAACGCGAGCGCGACGACGGCGTGGCTCGGCGTGAAGGGCATGACACGCACGCTATCCCGGCAACGCGACCGGCGAGTGTCCGCGTCGCGAAGCGCGCCTCACCGATCGCGGTCCGGCTCCTGCGCTCCGCTCCGGCTCGTCGGCCTCCCGGGGCCGGCGGTCAGCCCGAGGAACGTGATCCCCAGGACGAGGAACACCGGCCAGACCGGATTCCCGAGGACCGCGAAGACCGCTCCCGCCGCGAGGAACAGCGGACCCGTGACCGCGTTCCAGCGCCGGGACGCCTCCTCCGACGACATCCGACCCGAACCCTTCCCGTGCTGTGCGCGCGCCATCCCTCACGCTAGATCGCCTCCGCGGGGCCCGCCTCCCCCGTCCGGCGGAGCCGCGCGCTCGGGGAGCTCCGAGCGCGGCGACCGTAGAATCGTCCGGAAGTCCGGCCCTCCGGGCCCAGCGGCGACGGATCGGAGCGGGTGTGCGGAAGGCGTTCGCGATCCTCCGCCTGGCCCTCGCCGGGCTGGGCGCGGTCGGACTCGTCGGCGACTTCTTCTACACCCTGGGCTTCCGCGCGTTCCAGATCGACAACTTCTTCGCCTACTTCACGACGCAGTCGAACATGGCCGGGGTCGTGGTGCTGGGCCTGTCCGGCCTGGTCGCCCTCGCGCGCGAGCGGGAGCCGCGCTGGCTCAGCACGGTGCGGGCGCTCGTGCTCACCTACATGGTCGTGTCGGGGATCGTCTTCGGGCTGATCGCGGTCGAGGCCGACAACCGCGGCGTGCGGGTCGACGTGCCCTGGTCGAGCGCGCTCCTGCACTTCGTGATCCCGACGCTCGCGATCCTCGACTGGATCCTCGGACCCGGCCGCCGCCCGGTCGCCTGGCGCGGGGCGCTGACCGTGCTCGGCTTCCCGATCGTCTGGGGCGTCATCACCCTGGTCCGCGGGGCCCTCATCGGCTGGTATCCGTACTTCTTCCTCGACCCCGGCCAGGTCGACGGCCCCGTGATGTTCGTGCTCTACGACGTGATCGTGCTGAGCCTGATCTCCGGCATCGCGGCGTTCGTCCTCGCGCTCAGCCGGGTGCGGCCGCTCGGGGCGGCGCACGCGTCGGAGTGGCGGGGGCCGCTGGCGCGGCTCCGCGAGCTCGTCAGCCGGGGACGACGGCGAACGGCTCGAGCGCCGTCTGCGCGAGGGTGACCAGCTCGTCGTCGCTGAGATCCTGCAGCGAGAGGGCCTGATCCGCTCCGACCAGCCCGACGAGCACCGCCTCGCCGGTCGACGGCTGGAGGTTGAGCCACTCGGTGATGCCCGCCTCGGAGCCGACGAGCGACCAGCGCGCGGGGGCGTCGGCCTCCCAGAACGCCTCGTCGAAGCGCAGCCACAGCGTCTCGACGACGCCGGAGCCGAGGGCCGCGACGGCCGCGCGCTGCGCGAACGGGAGCGGCGGGTCGAAGGCGATCGCGTCGGTCTGGAGCACCCCGATCGGCACGGTGACCAGCACCCGGTCGGCTGTGAACGACTCGCCGGTGCCCAGGCGGATGCTGACCCCGGTGTCCGTGTAGCCGATGCCGCTCACCACGGCGCGCAGCGAGACCTCGACGTCGGCGAGCAGCGTGTCGACCAGGGGCGCGAGCCCGTCGGTCAGCAGCGCGTCGCCGGAGTCGTCGCTCAGCTCCTCCGCGGTCGTGGCGGCGGAGGCGTCGCCCAGTCCGTACCAGGAGGAGAGCTCCTCGGGAGCGGCGCCGGTGCGCAGCGCGGTCGTCCCGGCGAGGTGCGCCGCCACGCGGGCGGCGTCGCCGTCGCCGGAGCCCGGCTCGGCCTCGGCGGGATCGGGCGCTCCGGAGCCGGCGAACGACTCGGCGAGCGCCAGATCCTCCGGCTGCTCCGCTCCCCACTCGAGAGCACGGGTCAGGGCGTCGGCGCCCGTGGTGCCGGTGTCGAGAGCCGCGCCGTCGGCGTCGCTCGAGCGGACGTCGGCGAGGTCGACCGCGGTCGTGACCACGCCCGCGTCCGCGATGCTCTCGCGCAGGGCGGCTCCCGCGCCGGTGAGGGCCCAGGCTCCGGTCTCGACGGCGATCGGCCAGCCGTCCGGAGTCGCGGTGGCGATGCGGCCGCCGGTGCGCTCGCGCGCCTCGACCACGGTGACGTCGAAGCCCGCGTCGGACAGGCGCCGCGCGGCGACCGCTCCGGCGAGACCGGCCCCGACGATCGCGATCCGCTCGCCCTCGTCGGCGACGGCGCTGATCTCGGCGGCCGCGCGGACCCCGGAGTTCCAGGCGCCCTGGAGCGTGCCGGGCGCCTCCGTGTCGGTGGCCTCGCCCGCGAGGAAGACGCGGTCGAGGACCGCGGTGCCCAGGTCGGTGCGGTGCTGCGGCGTCGCGCCGACGGGCAGGTAGGAGACGGAGCCGAGCGCGTACGGATCCTCGGCCCAGGCGGAGCGCACGAAGGCAGCCGGCGCGGGGACGGCGGTGGTGCTCGGCGTGGGCACGGGGGCCTTCGTGACGGAGCGGGTCGGCGTCGGACGCGACGGCGTGCAGCCCGCGAGGGCCAGGAGCCCGACTCCCGTGGCGGCTCCCGAGAGGAAGAGGCGGCGTCCGATCGTCATCCCGGACATCCTACGTTCTCGGCGTTCGGCCGGGGCGGCGCGGGCGGCGTGGTGCTGACGCCACCCGGGCACGCGGCCCGCTCGGAGGTGCGGGGTGACGGCGGGACGGCGAGCGGATAGCGTCGGGGCAGCGCGGACCGGTCCGCGGTGACGGGGGACGCGGCATGGACACGACACGGACGCGGACCGCGACGACGACGGCCGGGGCCCCTCCCCGCAGTCACCTCCACGCGGTGCTGCTCGGCGCGCTGGGCATGATCGTGGTCCCGCTGCTCATCGTCCTCGCGACCACGGCCTGGTCCTCCCCCGGACCGGAGGAGTACGTCCGCATGGCGCTCGGCTCGGTGGTCGCGGCGTGCGTCTCGGTGGTCGGCGCCTGGTGGCTCGCCTTCGAGCGGCGCAACGCCGGGGCACCCGGTCGCACCTGGTTCTGGGGCGTCGCGTGCCTCTTCACGGTCAGCGCGGTCTCGACCGTCGGAGCCGCCGCCGACCGCCTCACCGGCCTGATCACGGGCTGAGCGGGTGGACGTCCCGGCGCGGTCACCGCGCTCGCCTCACCCCTCAGCGACCGCGCCGGTGGTCGCGAGTCCCCCCTCGAGTGAGCGGCGGCAGCATCGGCGCCGGTGATCGCCCCGACGAGACGACCGAGCGGCTCCGGCTGTTCCGTCCCGCCGAGAGCGATCTGGACGAGCTGTGGCGGCTGTACTCCGACGAGCGGATCGCGGCGGGCGACCCCCTCCTCCGGCACGGCTCCGTCGAGCAGACCCGGGCGGTGCTCGCCCGCCGGACGGCGCAGTGGGCACGGGACGACCTCAGCAGCTGGGTCGTCCGGCTGCGGAGTCCCGAGGGCGGCGGGGACGGCGCGATCGGGATCGGCGGATGCACCCTCCTCGCCGACACGGCCTGGAACGTCGCGTTCACCGTCCATCCGGACCACTGGGGCAGGGGGTACGCCCAGGAGGTCGCCTCCGCAGGGATCGCGCGGGCGCGGCGGCTCAGGCCGGAGCTCCCCGTGACCGCGGTCGTCGCGGAACGGAACGAGCGATCGCACCGGACGGTCGCTCGACTCGGTCTCGAACGGAGGTGGGAGGGCCCCGACGCGCACAGCCCCGACCCCGCGGCTCGCATCGTGCTCTACTCCGACCGCCTCCTCTCCGAGGACGAGATCGGCCGCCTCACGAGCTGAGGGCGCCGCGTGGTGCGGGTCGCCGCCGGCAGCAGCGGAGCCGAGACGCCTGCACGAGACCGCGACGTCACGTTCCGGTGCGCCTCCCGGCCCCATCTTTCTTCCCGGCGGGCGGCGCTGCGCACGAGTGGGTGGCTGGGCGGCGCGGCACTCGCGCCGACCCCTCTCGCGATCGCGCTCAGCGGCCGCCCGCGAGTCGGGGCAGGAAGGGCGCGGAGGTACTCGCCGGACGGAGCATTCGAAGCCCGTCACCGCGAGGGGCGTTAGCGTCGTCGGATGGCGAGCATCACGTACCCCGCGCCCCTCCGCGCCGGAGGCCGGGTGGAGGTGCCCGCGCCCTCGATGGGAGTCCCCGCGCACCTGCACGACCGGCTGCAGGACGCCGCGCGCCGACTCGGCTCGGCGGGATACGACGTCCGGGTCCGGCCGCACGCCCTCCTCGGCGGACTCGCTCCGGCGTCCGCCGCGGATCGGGCGGCCGACCTGCACGACGCCTTCCGGAGCGGGGACGCGGTCCTTCCTCCGTGGGGCGGCGAGCTCGCCGTCGAGCTGTTGGAGAGGCTCGACTGGCACGCCCTCGCGGAGGCCCGGCCCTGGTTCGTCGGCTGGTCGGACGTCTCGACGCTGCTCCTGCCCCTGACGACGACGACCGGGCTCGCGACGATCCACGGCGCCAATCTGATGGACGAGCCGTGGGAGCTGCCGGTCGGGTTCCACCGCTGGACGGAGGTCGCCGGCCTCGAGCCCGGAGCCGCGTTCACGCAGCACGCCGCGCCGCGACGCCGGAGCCGTCCGTGGGGTGCGTGGGCGGACGAGCCGCTCGACCGCGATCGGGCCTACGAGGAGCCGACCCGCTGGCGCTCGCTCGACGGGTCAGCGGACGCGGCGATGTCCGGCCGCTTGATCGGCGGATGCCTCGAGACGGTGTCCCTGCTCGCGGGCACGCCCTACGGCGATGTGCCGGGCTTCGCTCGCCGGCACGCGCCGGAGGGCACCGTCGTCTACCTGGAGGCGGCCGGGTCCGACTCCGTCTCGGTGCTCCGGATGCTCACCTCCCTCCGCCTCGCGGGCTGGTTCGAGCAGGCGACCGGTGTCCTGATCGGCCGGACCGAGGGCGCGTCCCTGCCCGAGCTGAGCCAGGAGGACGCGGTGCGGCGGGCTCTCGGCGATCTCGGCGTGCCGGTGATCCTCGACGTCGACGCCGGGCACCAGCCGCCGCAGATGCCCCTGGTCAACGGCGCGCTCGCCGAGATCGCGCTGAGCGGGCCGACGGCCTCGATCACGCAGCGGCTCGTGCCCTGACGGCGCGTGCGGAGAGATCCCGTCGAACAGTGCCACCTCGCGGCACGGCCGCCGCCGCTCCCGGCCCTCCTCCGCCCGCCGAGCGCAAGGCCGAGCGGCGGGGAGGCGCCGAGTGGTAGACCTGGGGGCATGAGCAACGACATCCGCGCACTCGCCGAGGGCGAGAGCTACCTCGCCTTCTTCCAGGGTGGGCCGTTCGACGGCCAGACCGAGAACCGCGTCAGCACCGAGGGGGGCTACGAGAAGGAGGTCGACGTCTACGCCGCCGTCGACGGCCAGGAGACGCACCTCGTGTACAACGCCGTCTCCGCCAAGGAGGTCGGCGAGGCGGTCCACGTGACCTACTCGATCGACACTCCCGACTCCGACCCGATCGAGGACCCGGAGGACCGCGGCGGCGGATTCCAGTAGTCCGCACCACCCTTCGGATGCCGCTCCGGCGTCGCGCTCAGCGCGGCCGGGGCGGCATCGGCATGTGAGGACGCGCCACTCCGGGGACGACGCCTCCCGCCGCTCCTAGGATGATGGTTCCTCACTGTCTCGGCCGATTCAGGTCCGCGTTCCTCGGGAGCCGCCGTGTCCGATCCGCTGATCCGCCCGATGCCCCTCCGCGGCGACTCCGCCCGGCACTGGCTGCGGGCCCGCCACGCCGAGGCCGGGCCCGACCCCGCGTTCGCCGTCACCGGGCAGGAGGCGGCCGCCGAGGGCGTGCTCCTCCGGCGGATCTGGCACACGGCCGGCACGATCGACTTCCGCCCGAGCCCCCGCGCCGACCCGGGGTCGGTGGTGCTCCTGCTCCCGCTCGAGGGCGCGTTCACCGTCGCCAGTCGGGAGGAGCGCGAGTTCGTCGGCCGCGGCACCCTCGCGGTGCTGCCCGCCCGATCGGGAGCGACGATCAGCACGAGCGCTCCCAGCTCCCGGCTCGTCCTGGTCGTGCGGCCCTCGGGCGACGCGGATCCGCCCGCCGGCCTCACCGTGGTCTCCTCCCCCGCGGCACCGGTGCTGGTCGCCGCCGCGAACGCGGTGCTCGACGCCGGGCTGCCCATGAGCCCCGGGCTGCACACCGCGCTGCGGGGCCTCGCCGCGGCCGTCGTCGCGGAGTGACGGGAGCTGTCAACCCTCCCCGCTCCGGCCATCCGCTCGCAGGGACGTCCTCGAACATCAAGTGACGCCGATCGTCGGCGCCGGAAGGAGCACTCGCCATGGCCGAGATCACCGCCCACCACGGACTCTTCAAGGACACGGACCTGCACGTCGACGACACCGGCGGATCGGGCCGCCCCGTGGTCCTCATCCACGGCTGGCCCCTCTCGGGCGAGTCGTGGAAGGAGCAGGTCCCCGCGTTCGCCGAGGCCGGCTACCGCGTCGTCACCTACGACCGCCGCGGCTTCGGGCGCAGCGACAAGCCGCTCACCGGCTACAGCTACGACACGCTCACCGAGGACCTGCACACCCTCCTCACCGAGCTCGACCTGCAGGACGTCACCCTGGTCGGCTTCTCGATGGGCGGCGGCGAGGTCGCCCGCTACTTCACGAAGTACGGCGCCGATCGCCTGCACAGCGTCGTCTTCGCCTCGGCCGTCCCGCCGTACCTGATGAAGACGGACGACAACCCGGACGGCCCGCTCGAGAAGGCGCAGGCCGCGCAGATGACCGCGGGCCTCACGAAGAGCGAGGACGACTTCTACGACCAGTTCACCACCGACTTCTTCTCGGTCGACGGCGTGCTGAAGGTGACGGAGGAGCAGCGCCAGGAGGCGATCGCTCTGGCGAAGCAGTCGGCCAAGCACGCGGCCCTCGCCTGCATGACGGCTTTCGCGACCACCGACTTCCGCGAGGACCTGCCCAACGTGTCGGTGCCCGCGCTCGTCATCCACGGCGACGGCGACGGCACGGTTCCGTTCGAGGGCTCCGGCGCCCGCACCCACGCGGCGATCCCCGGCTCCGAGCTGCACGTCGTCCACGGCGCCCCGCACGGAGTGACCGTGAGCCACCCGGAGGAGTGGAACCGCGTCGTCCTGGAGTTCCTCGCGAAGTAGCGGCGGCACTCCCGCATGCTGGTCGAGCAGCCCCGCAGGGGCGTATCGAGGCCCGTCGCACGGACACGGATCTCGATACGCGCCCTGTGCGCTGCTCGATCAGCAGGAACCGGTCACCCACGCGCGATGCTCGATCAGCAGGAGCCGGAGCCCCCGCGTCAGCCCTTCTCCGCGCCCTCGGTCGTGTTCATGATCCGCCGCTGGAAGACGAAGAACAGCACGGCAACCGGGATCGACATCAGCACCGCGGCCGCGAGCTGCAGCGGGTACTGGTTGCCGGTGCCCAGCTGCTGCCCGCTCTGGAGGCGGCGCTGCGCTGGCTCCGCGACGACGGCGACTCCGACGGCGACGGGTTCCTCGAGTACGTCGACACCACGGGGCACGGCCTCGCCAACCAGGGCTGGAAGGACTCGGGCGACTCGATCCAGTGGCGCGACGGCACGCTCGCGGAGGGTCCGATCGCGCTCTGCGAGGTGCAGGCCTACGCCCACGAGGCCATGGTCGGCGGAGCGGCGCTGCTCGAGCACCTCGGCCGTGACGGCTCGGAGTGGCGCGAGGCGGCGTCGACGCTGAAGGCGCGCTTCGCGGAGGCGTTCTGGATCGACGACGCCGACGGCGGCTACCCGGCGATCGCGCTCGACGCGGCCGGGCGCCCGGTCGACACGATCACCAGCAACCTCGGCCACCTCCTCGGCACCGGCATCCTCTCCCCCGAGCACGCCGCCCGGGTCGCCGAGCTGCTGGTCTCCCCCGGGCTCGACTCGGGCTTCGGCCTGCGCACCCTGGACACCGGCTCGGGCGGCTACTGGCCGCTGTCGTACCACGGCGGCTCCGTCTGGGCCCACGACACCGCGATCGCCGTCACCGGGCTCGCCCGGGAGGGCTTCGGGGCGGAGGCGACGACCCTCTCGCGCGGACTGATCGCCGCGGCCGAGGGCTTCGGCTACCGGATGCCCGAGCTGCACTCGGGCGACCCCGCCGCCGAGGTGCACGCGCCGGTGCCGTACCCGGCGGCCTGCCGACCGCAGGCCTGGTCGGCGGCCGCCTCCGTCGCTGTGCTGTCGGCGGCGCTGGGGCTCGCTCCCGGAGGCGACACCCTGGTCGTCGCGCCGCTCTCACCCGCGCTCGCCGGGCCGATCCGCGTGGACGGGATCCGCTACCGCGGCTCCGTGGTGCCGGTGGACTGGGACGGCAGGATCTGAGGCGCCGCGCCGCTCAGGGCAGACCGGCTCAGGGCAGGCGCGCTCAGGGCAGGCGCGCTCAGGGCAGGCGCGCCACGACCGCGCGCGCGATGCGCCGGCCCGAGCGGTTCGCCCCGATGGTGGAGGCCGTCGGGCCGTAGCCGGCGAAGAAGACCCGCGGATCCGTCAGTGAGGCTCCGTCGGCGACCGCGATGCCGCCCTCGCGCTCGCGCAGCCCGAGCGGAGCGAGGTGGCGCAGCTCCGGCCGGAAGCCCGTCGCCCAGATGATCGCGTCGGCGCGCGTGAAGGAGCCGTCCGGCCAGCGCACGCCCTCCTCCTCGATCGACGAGAACATCCCCCGCTCGTGCAGGAGCCCGCGCTCGATCCCGGCGACCACCCGGCGGGTGCGCTGCACGCCCGTGCCGCCGACGATGCTCGGGAGGGGCAGCCCGGCGCGGGCGGCGCGGTCCTGCTCGGCCACCGCCTCCACCGCCGACTCCATCGCCAGCTGCTCGCCGTCGTGGTAGACGACCGGTCGCCGCGTCGCCCACGTCAGGGAGCGCGCCACCCGCTCGAGCTCCAGCAGGAAGCCGATCGCCGAGGTGCCGCCGCCGACCACGAGCACCTGCTTCCCGGCGAAGTCCTCGGCGCGGACGTACTCGGTCGGGTCGATCTGCACGCCGCGGAAGCGGTCGCGCCCGGGGTAGTGCGGGACGAAGGGCGATCCCCAGGTGCCGGTCGCGTTGACGAGCAGACTCGCGCGCTCGACCGCGCGGTCGGACTCGACGACGAGCGGCGACCTCGTGTCGTGCGGCGTCGCACTCGTGACGCGCCGCACCGACTCCGGACGGCGGATCTCGAGACCGAGCTCCTCCTCGTAGCGCCCGTAGTACTCGCGGACCACGTCCCGTGCCGGTCGCCGGTGATCGGCCGTGCGGAACGAGAGCCCCATCCGCTCCATGCCCGGGAGATCGTGCACGCGGTGCGCGGAGCCGAGCCGCAGGGCCTCCCAGCGGAACTGCCAGGCCCCGCCGGGCTCCGGACCGCGGTCGAGGACGATCAGGTCGCGCCCGGGGACGAGGCCGAGACGGCGCAGGTAGTAGGCCACGGACAGACCCGCCTGACCCGCGCCGATCACCACGACGGGACGCGGTGGGGCGACGCTGTCCACGGTGCTCCTGACGCGGTCGAGGATGGGCGGCCGTCCGGCAGATCGAGGCCCGGGGTGGCGTGTCCCCCGTCTGCTAAACTACCGCGTAGATTTCAACTTTCCCTGTCTGCTCTTTTCCCCAGCCGGCTCACTGCCCGTCTGGCCTGTCATCGTGAGGGGGTCACCCATGGGGCGCGGCCGTCAGAAGGCGAAGAACACCAAGATCGCCCGTGAGCTGAAGTCGTTCAGCCCGGCGGTCGATTACAGTGCGCTCGAGCGCGAGCTCAGCCACCCGGACGAGCCGGACTACTCGAAGTGGATCGACGCCGAGGACGACGGCGACGACACGGACCTCGTCGAGGAGCCGCACCAGAAGCGTGCGTGACTCCTCCCGTGAATCGGGGCCGCTCCCTCGGGGCGGCCCCGTTTCGCGTGCGGGCGGTGATCCGGCGGGCGAGCGACCCGAGGTCGAGGAGCCGCTCCGCGCAGCCCCCGCCGACGTCGCCGTCCGGCAGCTGTCGACGCGGGTCGCCTACGAGACCCCGTGGATCCGCGTCCGCGAGGACGAGGTGCTCTGGCCGGGCGGGACGCGCGGCGTCTACTCGGTCGTCGAGCGCGACGACTACGCCCTCGTGCTCCCGCGGGAGCGCGGCGGGTTCTGGCTGGTCGAGCAGTACCGGTACCCGATCGGCCGCCGCGCGTGGGAGTTCCCCGCCGGCGGCTGGCCGCACGGCTCGGCCGGCGGCGACCCCGAGGCTCTCGCCCGTGCCGAGCTGCGCGAGGAGACGGGCCTCCGGGCCGAGCGCCTGACGCACCTGGGCAGGCTCGCGGAGGCGTACGGCTTCGTCGCGCAGTCCGTGGACGTCTTCCTCGCCGAGGGTCTCGAGCACGGCGAGCACGAGCGCGAGGACACCGAGCAGGACATGCGGCAGCAGTGGTTCCCCGATGCGGAGATCGCGGAGATGGTCCGCTCCGGGGCGATCGTCGAGACGGCCGCGGTGGCCGCGCTCGCCCTCTTCCACCTGGAGCGCGGGTCGCTCGGCTGAGCACGTTCTCCCGCTTTCCGCCACTGAGTGCAGAATGTCGGTGCCCCCTGGGACACTGACCGGATGAGCACTTCCCCGCCCGCACGGCTGCCCGTGTGGCAGTCGGAGCGTCGCGGGAGCGACCTCGACGAGGCGCGCGAGTTCTACGCCGGCTCGTACAACGGCTCCGGCTTCCGGGCCGAGCGCTCGGTCGTGCCGTTCGCGTTCCGCTACACGACGACCGGGCCCGGGCCCGTGAGCCTCCACTCCGCCTCCTTCCTCGGCCGGGTGCGCGGCACGGTGGCCCCGAGCGACGTCTACGTCGCCCTCTGGCTGACCGCGGGGCGCGCCTCCCTCGACCTGGGGCGCGACGAGCACCGCCTCGTCGTCGGGCGCCCGGCCATGTTCCCGAGCGGCCGGCCCTTCGGCTTCGAGGCCCTCGAGTACCGCGACGCGCTCGTGCACTTCGAGGCCGCCCACCTCGAGGCGATCGCCGCCGAGCTGCACGGCACCGAGCCCGGCCCGCTGCGGTTCGCCCCCGTGGCGCGCGACACGACCGCCTGGTGGGCGGCGATCCGCCTCCTGCGCGACACCCTCGCCTCCGCGCACACGCCCACCGCGCTGCAGCGCGACGGCGTCGCCCGCATCGCCGCGCTCGCCGCCCTGCAGACCTTCGCCCACCGCATCGCCCCGCTGCCGGCCGTGCCGCCCTCGGTCAGCGCGCGGCGCCTCCGCCGGGCCGTGGAGTTCGTGCAGGCCAACGCCGATCTGCCCCTCGGAGTGGCCGACATCGCCGACGCGGCCGGGCTCACGGTCCGCGGCGTGCAGCTGGCGTTCCAGCGCGCCTTCGGCGAGACCCCGCGGCACTACCTGCGCGACGTCCGCCTCGAGCGCGCGCACGAGGAGCTCTCGGCCGGATCGATCGGCTCGCTGGTGGTCGGCGACGTCGCCGCACGCTGGGGGTTCATCAGCGGCGGCCGCTTCGCCCAGCACTACGCGACGCGGTTCGGCGAGCTCCCGAGCGAGACCCTCCGGCGCTAGCCCCGCCGATCCCCGACGACGGTTCCGCCGAGGGGCGTTCGGGCGTACTGTCCGAGGACCGCCCGCTGCCCCGCGGGCCGCGTCGATGGAGCCGCGAATGTTCGAACCCGGAGGATCCGCGCGGCCTGTCGCGCGGGTCGGCTACGTCACCGCCGCCCTGCTGGTCGGCGCGATCCTGGTGGGCGGCGCGGTCGGCGCCGCCGTCGCCCTGGTCCTCTACCTGCCCGGCGTCCTCGCCGCCGACGGACCGCCCGGGCTGGTGAGCTTCGGCCTGCTCATGGGAGCGGCCTCCGGCGCGGGCATCGGAGTCGTCGGAGGCGCGGGAGCGGTCGCCGGCATGGTCGCGGTGCGCGTCGCGAGCCGCCGCGACGGCCCGTTCGTGCTCGGCACCAGCGCGGGCGCCGGCCTCGGCGTGCTGGTCGCCTCCGCGAACCTGCTCGTCAGCCGCGACGCCCCGACCTGGGCGACCGCCCTGCTCGCCACCGCGGCCGCCTGCGCCCTCTGCGCTGCGGGCTCGTGGCTGCTGACCCGGCACGAGCACTCCTGGGAGCGCGCGCACGCCGTACCGCGCTGATCCGCGGCGCCTCCGGGGATCAGCCCGCGTAGGACCCGACCAGGCGGACCGCTCCGCCGTCGACGCCCTTCGCGCCCTGCTCGAAGCCCTCGAAGCCGCGCGCGGCCGTCGAGACGCGGCCCGCGACCCACGACGGGACGCCCGAGCGCTCGAGGCGTGCGATCACGCCGTCGGCCGCCTCCGCCGCGACCACGGCGAACATGCCGATGCCGAGGTTCCAGGTGCCCTCGGTGCTCTCGAGCGTCGCGCCGGACATCCCGGCGAGCGCGCGGAACACGTCGGACGGGCTCCAGCTCGCCCGCTCGACCTCGACCCAGGAGCCGCGCGGCAGCACCCGCGCGAGGTTCGCCGCGATCCCGCCGCCGGTGACGTGGCTGATGGAGTGGACGGCCGGGCCGAGCTCGGCGTCGTCGAGCAGGTCGAGGAGGGGCCGGGTGTAGAGGCGGGTCGGCTCCAGCAGCACCTCGCCGACCACGCCGCCCAGCTCCTCGGAGCGGTCGGTGAAGCCGATGCCGCGCTCGGCGAGGATGTGGCGCACGAGCGAGTAGCCGTTCGAGTGCAGCCCGGAGGAGGCCATCGCCACCACGACGTCGCCGTCGCGCACGCGGTCGGCGCCGCGCACCTGGTCGGCCTCGATCGCGCCGACCGCCGCGCCCGCCACGTCGTAGTCGTCGGGTCCGAGCAGGCCCGGGTGCTCGGCCGTCTCGCCGCCGACGAGCGCGATGCCCGTCTCGGAACAGGCGCGCGCGATGCCGGCGACGATGTCGGCGATGCGGGCCGGGACGACCTTGCCGCACGCGATGTAGTCGGTCATGAAGAAGGGGCGGGCGCCGACCACGACGATGTCGTCGACGACCATGCCGACGAGGTCCTGCCCGATGGTGTCGTGCTTGTCGATCGCCTGGGCGAGCGCGACCTTGGTGCCGACGCCGTCGGTCGAGGTCGCGAGGAGGGGGGCTCGGAAGTCGCGGAGGAAGGAGACGTCGTAGAGGCCCGCGAAGCCGCCGACCCCGCCGAGGACCCGGCTGTCGTGCGTCGCCGACACCGCCGACTTCATCAGCTCGACGGCGAGGTCCCCCGCCGCCGTGTCGACTCCTGCGCGGGCGTAGCTGCTCGTCTCATCACTCACGCGACGACCCTACCGACTGCCCTCTCCCGCCGCGGCGCGGATCCGGGTCCGCCGCACCGGCGGCTCCCGCTCCGCGCCCGCGGTCACGCGTCCCAGGCCACGTAGTGCAGCTCGGCGCGGTCGCGGCTGCGGTGGAGGTCGAGGTAGGACCGGGCGATGACCTCGGCCGCCGCGTCCGGGTGGCCGCCGTCGATGAGCGCGGACCATAACTTGAATGGCACCTCAAGATCATCGGGAGGATCGCATGGACGAGCAGAAGGTCCTGCGCCGGGACGCGCAGCGGAACGTCGAGAAGCTGCACGCCGCCGCCCTCGAGGTCTTCGGCTCCCGCGGCCTGGCCGCCCCCCTCGAGGACACCGCCCGTCACGCCGGCGTGAGCATCGGCACCCTCTACAACCGCGTCGGCTCCCGTGAGGAGCTCATCGACGCCGTCGTCCCGGCCGTCGCCGGCGAGAAGCTGAAGGGCCTGACCGAGCGCGCTCTCGCCGAGCGGTCCTCCCGCGGACGCCTGGAGCGCTTCGTCTCCGGGATGATCGACCTCCAGCTGGAGGACCCCGCCCTCAACGACGCGATGCTGCGCCGCTTCCCCGACGCAGTCGCCCTCATCGAGGCCTGCGACCGCTCGATCGAGCTCGGCCGGGATCTCGTCGAGGCCGCCCACCGCGACGGATCCCTCTCCCCCGACTTCACCCACGACGACCTGATGGCCCTGCTCCGGATGGCCGGCACGACCAGCCGCGAGTCCGCGGCTCCGCAGGGCTGGCGCCGCGTCCTGGACCGCAGCCTCGCCGGCGCCTGGACGGCTCCGAGCAGCTGAGCGGCCGCACGGCTCCCCGACCGGCCGCCCGGCCGATCCGCCGGTCGGCGCCGCCCCGAGCACTCCCGCGACCACGGATCCGCCCACGGCGAACCATTAGGGGATGAGTCCCCCGCGTGCCAGGATGGACCGTCAAACCCCCCTGCTATCCCCTTGGGAGCCCCTCCGGCATGTGCGGAATCGTTGGGATCGTGTCCTCCGGACCGGTCAACCAGTCCATCTACGACAGCCTCTCCCTCCTGCAGCACCGCGGCCAGGACTCGACCGGCATCGCGACCGCCGACGGCAGCACCCTGCACATCAAGAAGGCCGCGGGACAGGTCCGCGAGGCGTTCCGCACCCGCGACATGCGCTCGCTGCTCGGATCCATGGGCCTCGGCCACGTGCGCTACGCGACGAAGGGCAACGCCGAGCGCGAGGAGGAGGCCCAGCCGTTCTACGTGAACGCGCCGTACGGCATCATCCTCGTCCACAACGGCAACCTCACGAACACGCGCGAGCTCACCGAGGAGCTCTTCCGCATCGACCGCCGCCACCTCAACACCACCTCCGACACGGAGCTGCTGGTCAACGTGCTGGCGAACGAGCTGCAG
Source organism: Rathayibacter sp. AY1E2 (assembly GCF_002932325.1). NCBI lineage: Bacteria > Bacillati > Actinomycetota > Actinomycetes > Micrococcales > Microbacteriaceae > Rathayibacter > Rathayibacter sp. AY1E2. The sequence continues at coordinate 39,983 of NZ_PSVO01000015.1, read as the reverse complement.
GCCTCGATGTCGGGCCGCGACCTCGACGCCGACGAGGTGTTCGACGCCGTCGCCCGCGTGCACGAGCGCGTCGAGGGCTCCTACGCCACCATCGCGCTGATCGCCGGCGTCGGGCTGCTGGCGTTCCGCGACCCCTTCGGGATCCGCCCGCTCATCGTCGGCCGCCGCAGCAACACCGGGGCGCCGGACGACTGGGTCGTCGCCTCCGAGTCGCTCGTGCTCGAGGCGCAGGGCTTCGAGATCGTCCGCGACGTCGCTCCCGGCGAGGCGGTCTTCATCACCCCCGACGGCCGGATGACCAGCCGCCAGTGCGCGAAGGACCCGCGACTCATCCCGTGCTCGTTCGAGTACGTCTACCTCGCCCGCCCCGACTCCGTGATGTCCGGCATCTCGGTCTACGAGGCGCGCCTGCGCCTGGGCGACCGCCTCGCCGACACCATCGCGCAGTACACCCCGGGCGGAGCGATCGACGTCGTCATGCCGATCCCCGACTCCTCCCGCCCCGCCGCGATGCAGGTCGCGCAGAAGCTCGGGATCGAGTACCGCGAGGGCTTCTACAAGAACCGCTACGTCGGCCGGACGTTCATCATGCCCGGGCAGGCGGTCCGCAAGAAGTCGGTGCGGCAGAAGCTCAACGCGATGTCGAGCGAATTCAAGGGCAAGAACGTCCTGATCGTCGACGACTCGATCGTCCGCGGCACCACCTCCAAGGAGATCGTCGACATGGCCCGCGCGGCCGGCGCGAACACGGTCACCTTCGCATCCGCCGCGCCTCCCGTGCGCTACCCGCACGTGTACGGGATCAACATGCCCTCGCGCCAGGAGCTCGTGGCCCACAACCGCCGCATCCCCGAGATCTCGGAGGCGATCGGCGCCGACCAGCTGATCTACCAGGAGGTCGCCGACATGAAGGCGGCGATCCTCGAGGGCTCGGACGTCACCGACCTCGAGACCAGCTGCTTCACCGGCGAGTACGTCACGGGCACCGTCACCCCGGAGTACCTCGACTGGGTGGAGCGCACGCAGCTGAGCTGAGCTCTGCACAGCGCCGGGCGCGGCGCAACGGGTGCCGCGGATCCGTGCGCCCCTCCATGATCGGAGGGTGCGCGGCCCCGCGCGCATGCACCCGAGGAGTCCCCCGTGATCTACCGAATCCTTCCGTTCCTGCTCACCTTCGTGGCCAAGAAGATCTCGAAGTCGCAGAAGGCCAAGCGCGCCGCCGCCAAGCGCCCGACGTCCAGCGCGAGCAGCAGCCGCCGCTCCTCGTCGCGCCGGGGACGCTGACGCCGCGGTCCCGTCCGCGAGCGCGAGCCGCGGGCGGGACCCTCAGCGCAGGGCGGAGTGCAGCGGCCGCAGGGCGGCCCGCCTCCGCCGGCTAGACCCGGTCGGACCCCGTCCGCGGGTCGTCCTCGTCGGACGTCGTCCGCGCGTCGGGCAGGACCTCCTCGGCCACGGGCTCCTCGGCCGCGTCCTCGCGCTCGACGATCCGCTCGGCGGTGGTCCGGACGACCTTCCGGCCGACGACCCGGTCGAGCAGCACCACGACGAGCCCCGCGAGAGCGCCGAACAGCGTCACGAAGAGCAGCAGGCTGAAGCCGAAGACCTGCCCGCGGGAGAAGCCCTGCGTCTCGGGCAGCGCGAAGGTCAGCACGAAGGCCGCGATCGCTCCGAGCCCGACGCCGAGGGTCAGGATGCGCCAGACGCGCGGGGAGCGGCGGACGTCGACCTCTTCGCGGGTGACCTCGGGGCGGGCGGGATCGCTCATGTCTCCATTCTCCCCCGCGCGGGCGAGGGCACGGCACCGTGATCGCTCAGAGCGCGTGCACGAGCCGGCCCGCCTGCGCGCGCAGCTCGCGGACGACGGTGCGGACCGAGAGCCGCTCCGCCCGGTCCGGCCGCATCAGCGCGACGATGTGCCGCACGGAGTTCACCCCGCGGAGCGGCTTCACCACCACTCCCGCGCCGCCCGCCGTGTAGCGCGGGAGCACCGCGATGCCCAGGCCCGCCGCGACGAACGCCTCCGTCACGCGGGTCGACGCGAAGCGCTGCTCCACCCGCACCGCCTCGCCGGACGCGGTCTCGATGTCCTGCATCACGCGCTCGAACGGGAACCCGTCCGGGACGCCGATCCAGGTCTCGCCGACCAGGTCCGCCGCCGAGACCGTCGCCCGGTCCGCGAGGCGGTGCCCGACCGGCAGGCCGATGTCGAGAGGCTCGACCATCAGCTCCGCCATCGCGAGGCCGCGGCCGGCCCAGGCGCTCCTGCCGGTGGGCGAGTGGGCGAGCACGATGTCGAAGTCGGCGGTCAGGTCGGCGAACTCGTCGGTGCCGGGGTCCGCGTCCTCGCACTGCACGACGAGCCCCTCGACGCTCCGGAGCGCGACCAGCGCGTTCGGGAGGAGCATCTGGCCCGCGGTGGGGAAGGTCGCGATGGTGACCTCGCCGATCGGGTTGTTCTTGAACGTCTGCCAGACGGCGTCGGCCCGCTCGAGCGCGATCGCGATCTCGGTGGCGCTCCGGGCGAGCTCGCGTCCCGCGGCCGTGAGCACCACGCCGCGGCCGGAGCGCTCGATCAGCGGCACGCCGGCCTCGCGCTCGAGCACCTTGAGCTGCTGCGAGACCGCGGAGGGCGTGCGGTGCGTCGCCTCCGCCACGGCCGTGATCGAGCGGCGCATCGAGAGCTCGCGGAGCAGTTCCAGCCGTCGCACGTCCATGTAGAGAAACTACACGTCAGGGCAAGAACAGTTCGATTGTCCTACGGAACACGGGGCCGGACACTGGACGTTGTACACAGCATCCCGGCGGATCGATCAGAAGCCGCCGCAACGAAAGGCAGAACACTCATGAGCATCGCAATCCTCGTCGTCCTCAGTGGCCTCGCCGCATGGGGCACGGTGTCGACGGTGCTCGTCGCCAGCCGCGACGGCTACCGTCAGGTCCCCGCGCAGCACTGAGCCCCGCCGCTCCGCGACAGCACCTCATCGCGTTCCGACGCCGTCTCCCGATCGGGAGGCGGCGTTCTCGCGTCTCCGGGGGCTGGTGCCGCTCCTCGGGAGCGCCTCCCCGCCGCGGCTCCCGGGGGTCGACCATCGGCTCGCCCCGCACACGACGACGGGCCCCCGACCGGAGTCGAGGGCCCGTCGTGCGCGTGGTGCGGCTACTTCGCGGCGGTGCGGCGGCGCAGGCGCGCGACCGTCATGCCCAGACCGAGCAGCAGAGCGGCGATCCCGGCGGCGAACGCGGGGGTCGCGTCCACTCCGGTCTCGGCGAGGTGGTGCGAGCCGGCGACCGGAGCAGTGGTCGGCGTCGGCGCGGGGCCCGTGGTGGGCGGCGTGGTCGGCGCGGGCGTCGGCTCCGTGGTCGGTCCGGGAGTCGGGGTGCCCGCTCCGGCGCCGGCCGCGACGGCGAAGCCGACGCTGATCTCGGTGCCGGTGGTGTCGAGCGCGAACGTCGCGGTGTGCGCGCCGCCCGCCAGACTCTCATCGATCGGGACCGAGAACGAGGCGCGACCGGTCGAGTCGTCGGTGACGGCCCGGGTCGGATCGATCGTCGCGGTGCCGACGACGGCGCCGTCGACGCTCGCGGTCACGGTGGTGTCGGCCGCGGCTCCGGTGCTGAACAGGAGCGAGGAGAGGTCGACGGTCATGGTGTCGCCGACCGCGTACTCGCCCGAGTCCGGGACATTGTCGGTCAGGCCGATCGTGCGCTGCACGGGGTCGGGGCTGACGGTGCCGAGGTCCTGGATGTAGCCGACGAAGGCGTCCAGGTCGATGCGGCCGGAGTCGGCCGTGCCGGTGCCCTCGGTGAAGGTGCTGAAGCCGTCGCCGCCGCTCGCGAGGAAGCTGCTGGTCACGACGGTGAAGGTCGCGGCCTGGTCGATCGGCTCGTTCTGGAAGAACACCTGCGAGATGCGCGAGCCCTCGGGCGCCGTGGCGTCGAAGACGTAGGTGAGGTCCTTCGAGGTGGAGAGGTTCAGCTGCGGGTGGCTGGAGCTGCCCACCCACTGCTCCTCGAGCAGGTCGGAGATCTGCTCGCCGGTCAGCTGCAGGGTCACCAGGGTGTTCGCGAAGGGCTGGGCGTCGGAGGCCTCGGCGTAGGTGACCACGCCGTCCGCGTCGCCGGGCTGGTCCGGAGTCGCGGTGTAGGACAGGTCGTCGCGCAGGCCGCCCGCGTTCGAGAAGGCGATCTGCGTGCCGAGCTCACGGGTGGCCCAGAGCTGAGCGTCCGAGACGAGGTTGCCGAGGGTCGACTCCGAGCCGCGGTTGGTCGTGGTGCCGTCCGGGCGGTAGGCGCGCGAGATGTCCTCGGTGATGGTGCCGACCTTCACGCTGCCCTCGCGGACGGCGACGGCCTGGGCGTCGGCGACGATGGTCTCGACCTCGGGGTCGGGCTCGAAGGCGCCGACGACGATCGTCTTGGCCGGGTCGTCCGAGGTCGGGTCGTCGACGACCTTCGTCAGCGGCACGACCTCGCTGGTGAGCGAGGTGAGCTGCTTGGTCGCCGGGTCGACGGTCAGGGACATGCGGCCGATGTTCTCGGCGTAGCTGCCGGTCTGCGACACGACGGTCGGGAAGGCCCGGCCGGCGTCGATGCCCGCGTCGTACTCCTGGTGGCTGTGGCCCGAGACGATCGCGTCGACGTTCGGGGCGACCGCGTTGACGATCGCGCCGAACTTGGGGTCCGCCTCCGGAGTGTTCAGCTCGGCCGCGTCGGCGTCGGCTCCCTCGTGCAGGAGCAGGACGACCACGTCGGCCTCGTCGTTGGCGGCGTCGCCGTCCTGGAGCTGCGCGGCGACCTCGTTGACGTTCTCGGCGATCGGCTCGATGGAGAGCGTCGAGATCGTGGCGGGGCTGACGAGCTTGCCGAGGTCCTCGGTGATCGCGCCGATGAAGGCGACGGAGACGCCGTCCTGCTCGGTGATCACGTACGGGGAGTAGGCGCGCTCGCCGGTCGCGGTGTCGTAGAGGTTCGCGTTCACGTAGGGGAACGCCGAGGCGTCCACGACGCGGCCGTCGACATCGGCGCGGCCCTGGTCGAACTCGTGGTTGCCCAGCGTGCTGACGTCGAGGCCCATCGCGTTGAGCGAGTCGAGCGTGGGGATGTCGCCCTGCACCTTCGACACGAAGGTCGAGGCGCCGATGTTGTCGCCGGCCGAGACGAACAGCGTGTTCGGGTTGGCGGCGCGGTAGGAGTCGACGGCGCCGGCGAGCACGGCGGCTCCGGCGACGGCGCGGTCGGCGGCGAGCCGCCCGTGGAAGTCGTTGATCGAGAGGATGTCGATGGCGACATCGCCCTCGGCCGCCACGGCGGGCGTGGCGCCGAGGAGGGCCGCTCCGGCGACGGCGCCGACGGCGGTCGCGGAGAGGAGTCGGGTGAGGCCGCGTCGGCCCGGGGAAGTACTGCGCATCGTGAAGGGGACTCCAAGCATCGAGCGGTGGATCCGGAGAGGATTCGTGCCGCGTGAGGGGGTTATTCCCAGACAACCCGACGGCGGAGCCCAGGTCAAACGTTCTGACGACGGCTCGCCGCCGCGTTTACGAGAAGTTAACTCGCCGACGCTCAGCCGACGCGCAGGATGGGGAGGAACGGCGTGAGGTCCGCGCGCACTCCGGAGGCGTGGATCCGCCCGCTCGCGAGACCCTCGCTCCACGGCAGCGAGCCGGTCGCGAGCGGCAGCCAGGTCGCCGCGTCCATCTCGATCACGTTCGGCGGAGTCCCGCGGGTGTGGCCCGGTCCCTCGACGCACTGGGCCGCGCCGAACGGCGGAACGCGCACCTCGACGCTGCGTCCGGGGACGTTCGTCTCGATGATCTGCAGGAGGAACCGCACCGCCGTCGCCGTCGTGTTCCGGTCCGCTCCTCCGGCGAGCGCCGCCCGCACCGCGGACTGCCCGCTCGCCTCGTCGATCCTGCCCTTGGCCATGCACCCATCCTGCCGCCGCCGCTCGCTCCCGGAGGCCTCCCCCGGGGCTCCGCCCGGCGTGTCGGCGTCCGCAGCGCCGCCCTGCGGAGGAGGACGTCACAGGGACCAGCCCCGGGGCGGGGCGCCCTATCCTGTCAGGGTGAAGATCCTCGTCCTCGGTTCGGGTGCCCGTGAGCACGCCATCATCACGGCTCTCCTCGCGGAGGAGGAGCACCACGAGATCATCGCGGCGCCCGGCAACGCCGGCATCGCGCGCGACGTCGAGGTCATCCACTTCGACACGAACAGCCCCCGGCTGGTCAGCGACTTCGCGGTGGAGCAGGGCATCGAGCTCGTCGTCATCGGCCCCGAGGCGCCCCTGGTCGCCGGAGTCGCCGACGCGCTCCGCAAGCGCCGCATCCCCACCTTCGGCCCCGACCGGGCCGCCGCCGCGCTCGAGGGCTCGAAGACCTTCGCGAAGCGCGTGATGGACATGGCCCGCGTGCCCACCGGCCGCGCGACCCGCGTCTCCACCCTGGTCGACGCCACCCGCGCCATCGACGAGTACGGACTCCCCTCGGTCGTCAAGGCCGACGGCCTCGCCGCGGGCAAGGGCGTCCTGGTGACGGAGTCGCGCAGCGCGGCGATCGCGCACGCCGAGTTCTGGCTGCAGTCCGGCGACGTCCTCATCGAGGAGTTCCTCGCCGGCCAGGAGGTCTCCCTCTTCCTCCTCTCCGACGGCCACGACGTCGTCCCTCTCTCCCCCGCGCAGGACTTCAAGCGCCTGGGCGACGGCGACGAAGGGCCGAACACCGGCGGCATGGGCGCCTACTCCCCGCTCCCCTGGCTCGCCGACCGCTGGGAGAGCGAGCGCGCCTTCGTCGACGAGGTGATCGACACGGTCGCCATCCCGACCATCCGCCAGCTCGAGCGCGAGCGCACCCCCTTCGTCGGACTGCTCTACTGCGGCCTCATCGTGACCGACGCGGGCCTGCGCGTGATCGAGTTCAACGCCCGCTTCGGAGACCCCGAGACCCAGGTCGTCCTCCCCCGCCTCGCCTCCCCGCTGTCCGCGCTGCTGCACGCGGCGGCGACCGGCGCGCTCGCCTCCGTCCCGTGGCCCGCGTTCACGGACGAGGTCGCCGTCACCGTCGTCCTCGCGAGCGAGGGCTACCCCGAGAACGCCGTCACCGGACGGACCATCACCGGACTCGACGCGGCGGCGGACGTCCCCGGCGTCACCATCGCCCACGCGGCGACCCAGCTGGTCGACGGGAGCTTCGTCGCCACCGGCGGCCGCGTGCTCAACGTCGTCGCACGCGGCGCCGACTTCGCCGAGGCGCGGGAGCGGGCGTACCGCGCGCTCGACCTGATCCACCTCGACGGCGGGCTGTATCGGAGCGACATCGCGGCGAAGGTCGCGCAGTAGCGCGACCTCCGACGTGATGTCGGCCACGCCGATCCCTGCGCGGCGTGGCGCGGTCGGCTGGGAAAGTGGCCGGGTCTCGTAGAGCCGGTCACGTTCGGCGCGTCCGAAACGCTCGGCACGCGTTTCGGTCGACGCCTCGAGGGTGGCCGGGGGTGGGAGGATCCGCGCTCGGACTCGGACCTCCGCGACACGGGCTCGCGGCGGAGGACGGTCGCCCCGCGGGGGCGGGTCAGGCCAGGGTGCGGAGGGCCTCGGCGAGGTGGGGATGCGCGAAGGTGAAGCCGGCGTCCTCGAGGCGGGCGGGCACGACCCAGCGGGACTTGAGCAGGAGCTCGGACTCGGTGCGGAGCAGGAGCGTCGCGGGCTCGAGGACGAAGCGCGGAGCCGGCACGCCGATCCGGCGGCCCACGGCGGCGCGGAGCAGCCGGGAGAGCTCGGTGTTGTCGCTCGGATTCGGCGACGCGAGATTCACCGGCCCGTCGAGGGTCGACTCCTCGAGGAAGCGGATCGACCGGTGGACGTCCTCCACGTGGATCCAGCTGAAGTGCTGACGGCCGCGGGTGCGCCGGTGCTCGTGGTGCACGCCGGCCTCGCGTCGCGCGCGCGTCGAGGGCCACGGCCCGTCGAACTGCGGACCGCCGAGGCCGAGCCGCGCCAGCCGCAGCAGGATCGCCGTCGCCGGACCGTCTCCGAGCACGATGGACATCCGCAGCGCCACGCGCCGCACGCCGGGCGTCTCCCCGGCGAAGAACTCCGACTCCCACGCCCGCGCCACGTCGACCGAGAAGCCCTCGCCGAGCACGCCCTCGTCCTCGGTGTTCGCCCGCTCCTCCTCGTGCCGGTAGATCGTGGCCGTGCTCGCGTTCATCCAGACCGGCGGAGGAGTCGCGGCCGCCGCGACCGCCCGGTGCAGCTCCCCGGTGGTCGCCACGCGCGAGCGGAGGATCTCGCCGCGGTTCGCCGCGGTGTACCGGCAGTCGACGCTCTTGCCGGCCAGGTTCACCAGGAGGCGCGCACCGTCGAGCACCCGGGTGATGCCGGCGGTGTCGCCCCAGCGCGCGTCCGGCCCGGAGCGGCCGATCCTCCGCACCGTCCAGCCGTCGGCCGTGAAGCGGCGGGCGAGGTCCGTCCCGAGGAATCCGCTCGCACCGGCGAGGACGACGACGGGGTCAGCGGTGCTGCTCATCGCCCCATCGTGCCGCACGGCGCCGGAGTCACGGGGAGGACTCGTCGCAGGCGCGCTGCCGGTATGCGAGGTGGGTGGAGGCGGGTCTCGATCAGCCGCCGAGCGACCCCGCACCACGGAGCAGCCGCGCCGCGGCGAGCGCCCCGGCCAGCCGCTCGGCGAACCCCGGCGGCACCTCGGCGGGCAGCGCGTCGACCGGCCACCAGGCCACGTCGTCGCTCTCGTCGCTGACGCTCACCGGAGCGTCCGGATCGGCGATCGCGCCGTAGCCCACGTCCCAGTGTCGGGAGCAGCGGCCGAAGCCGTCGCCGAGCGCATGCCGGTCGAGGTCGAGGGGCAGGACGCCGAGCGGCTGCAGCCCTGCCGCTCCGCTCTCCTCCCGCGCCTCGCGGAGGGCCGCGTCGGCCGTGGAGTGGTCGCCGGGCTCGACGTGACCCCCGAGCTGCACCCAGAACCGGCCCTTGCGGTGGAAGCAGAGCAGCACCTGCGCGAGATCCGGCGAGAGCACGAAGCAGCTCGCCGTCAGGTGCTCGGGTCCGCCGTCGCGCTCGAGCGCCGACTCGCCGCGCTGCTCGAGGAACGCCAGGTACTCGTCCCGCAGGTCCGCGAGCGCGCCCGCGTCCCACTCCCGCAGCTCGTCCGCCAGCCGCGTCCCTCGCTCCCCCGTCACGCGATGGACCCTACCTCCCCTCCGCGAGCTGCCACTCCGGTGCGCGGCACGGCGTGCGTGGCGTACCGGAGCGGCAGTTTCCGGGGAGGGAGGAGGGACGGGAGCGTCAGACGGAGAGGCCGGAGAGGCCCTCGCGGTCGACGCGGCGGTGGAAGCGCATGCCGGCGAGACCGCCGAGCACGGCGCCGACCAGCGCGACGACCAGGGCGGCGAGCGCCGTCACGACCGCCGCGGCCGTGGCGTCGCCGGCGTCCAGGGGGATCGTCGGGAAGCCGCTGACCGCGGAGAGCGCCTGGCTGCCGCCGGTGATCGCCGAGACGATGCCCACGACGATCGCGACGACGACCGCCCAGGCCCACACTCCGACGCCCTGCTTCGCTCCGCTGAAGCGGGCCATGCGGCCGGCCACGTAGCCGCCGCAGTAGTAGGCGACGAGGAGGATGACCAGCAGTGCGATCGCGCCCGCCCAGCCGAACGCGCCGGGGTCGGCCGCGAGGTCGCCGGTGACGTCCTGGGTGCCGATGACGGCGGCCCCGATCGCGGTGACGAGGGCGGTCAGGAGGACGGCGAGTCCGGTGGCGGCGAGCCAGCCGAAGAAGGCGCAGCCGATCTTGAAGCCGCCGAAGCGGTCGCGCTCGCGCTGGTGGATGTCCTTGCGCGCGGCCGCACGGGCCTGCTTCGCCTCGGCGGAGTCGGGGTCGACGGGCGCGCGGTGCTCGGGAGCCGAATGCGCGGAGTCGGAGCGGTCCGTCGAAGCGGAGCGGTCCGTCGAAGCGGAGCGGTCCGAGGAGGCGGAACGGTCCGGAGTCGCGGAGCGGTCCGTCGCCGCAGCCGCTCCCGTATCCACCGCGGAGTCGATGCGCGCCGTGCCGCCCGCCGCCGAGCCCTCTGCCCGTCGCGGCAGTCCGCCGTCAGCCGGATCCCTGTCTGTCGTGCTCATGTCGAACCTCCTGGCCGAGCGCCCCGAAGAAGGGCGACACGCTCAGTCAAGACCCAGGGAGCCCTCGGTGTCGCGGGCTTGACCACACGACGGAGCGGTCCGGGCGTCAACCCCCTGCGCCCCCTCCCTCCCACCCGCTTGCATGGAGGGACCGACCGACGACACGAGAGGGAGAGTCATGACTCCGGAATCCCCCGAGCAGACACCGCCCGGCACCGAGGCCGAGCTGACGCCGAAGGCCGACCACGGCGAGACCACCTACCGCGGCACCGGCCGCCTCAGCGGCAAGGTCGCCCTCATCACGGGCGGCGACAGCGGCATCGGCAAGGCCGTCGCGATCGCGTTCGCGCGCGAGGGCGCCGACGTCGCGATCTCGTACCTCGACGAGCACGACGACGCCGAGGACACCGCCAAGTGGGTCCGGGAGGCCGGCCGCGAGGCGCTGCTCCTCCCCGGCGACCTGCAGGACCCGGCGCACTGCCGCGCCGTCGTCACCGAGACCGTCGAGCGCTTCGGCCACCTCGAGGTGCTCGTCAGCAACGCCGCCTTCCAGATGAGCCGCGAGAGCGTCACCGACATCCCGGACGAGGAGTGGGACCGCACGATCGCGACGAACATCAGCGCCTACTTCCACCTCGTGAAGTCGGCGCTGCTCCACCTGAAGGAGGGCGCATCGATCATCGCGACGAGCTCGGTGCAGTCCGACCAGCCGTCGTACCAGCTGCTCCCCTACGCCGCCACGAAGTCGGCGATCCTCAGCCTCACCGCCTCGTTCGCGCAGGCGCTCGGCGAGAAGGGCATCCGCGCCAACTCGGTCGCGCCCGGCCCGATCTGGACGCCGCTGATCCCCTCGACCATGCCGGAGGAGGCCGTCGCCGAGTTCGGCGAGCAGGTCCCGCTGGGCCGCCCCGGGCAGCCGGCCGAGGTGGCTCCCGCCTACGTCCTCCTCGCCTCCGACGAGGCGAGCTACATCAGCGGGTCGACGATCGCCGTCACCGGCGGGAAGCCGATCCTCTGATCACGCTCCAGGGCACCGCTCACCCGCAGGATTCCGCGATAGGTTCCTGCGGGTGAGCGTCCACATCCGCAGCATCGAGACGGCGGTGCCGACCACGGTCCTGCGCCAGTCCGAGGTGCGCGACCTCTTCGCGTCCCAGCCCGCGATGACCCGGCTCGGGTCCCGCCTGATCGGCGCGGCCTTCGACGCGTCCGGCATCGACACCCGCAGCACGGTGGTCGACGAGCTCGACCGGGTCGAGCGGGAGGGTGCGAGCGTCTTCTACGACGCGGGGAGCGGCCTGGTGCTCGACCCGGGGACGGCGGCGCGCAACGCCGTCTACACCGAGCGCGCTCCCGAGCTCTTCACGGAGGCGGCCCGCCGCGCCCTCGCATCCGCGTCGATGACGGCCGAGGACGTCACCCACGTGGTGACCGTCTCCTGCACCGGCTTCTACGCTCCGGGGCCCGACTACCAGCTGGTCCGCCGCCTCGGCCTCGCGCCCTCGACGCAGCGCTTCCACCTCGGCTTCATGGGCTGCTACGGCGCCTTCCCCGGCCTGCGCGCCGCCCGCCAGTTCTGCGAGGCCGACCCGGAGGCGGTCGTCCTCGTCGTCGCGGTCGAGCTGTGCACCATCCACCTCACGAGCTCCAACGACCCGGAGCAGATCGTCGCGACCTCCGTCTTCGCCGACGGCGGTGCGGCGGCCGTCGTCACCGCCCGCGAGGCCGCGCCCGGCGCCCCGGTGCTCGAGCTCGACGCGCTCGCCACGACGCTCACCGACGAGGGCGAGACCGAGATGGCGTGGACGATCGGCGACCACGGCTTCTCGATGCGGCTGAGCACCTACGTGCCCTCGATCATCGGAGCGAACATCGAGGCGGCCGTCGCCCCGCTGCTGGCCGGCGCCGAGGTCGAGCGGAGCGACGTGCAGCGCTGGGCGATCCATCCCGGCGGCCGCAGCATCCTCGACAAGGTGCAGGCCTCGCTCGCCCTCAGCGACGAGCAGCTGGCCCCGTCGCGCGAGGTGCTGCGGACCAACGGCAACATGTCGAGCGCGACCGTCCTCTTCATCCTGCGGCGCCTGCTGCACGGCGAGGCGGCCGACGGCGAGCGGATCGGCGCGATGGCGTTCGGGCCCGGCCTCACCGTCGAGCTCGCGCTGCTCACCAAGCGGGGCGGGGAGTGACTCCGCGCGCCCCTCTCGCGCCGGATCTGCGCCACCGCGAGGTCTCCGAGCAGGAGCTGATGGACGACCCGGACTGCGACCGGACCCTGCTCGACGCCACCTACGCCCGCTTCGGCACCGTGAACCGGCTGGTCTCGGGGTGGCGTGGCCTCTACCGCTCGCGTCTGCGTCCGCTGCTGCGGCCCGACGAGCCGTTCCGCCTGCTCGACATCGGCTCCGGAGGCGGCGACGTCGCCCGCTCCCTCGCCGGCTGGGCCCGCGAGGACGGCCTCCGCCTGGCGATCACCGCCGTCGATCCGGACGAGCGCGCCTCCGCCTTCGCCACGTCGACGCCCGCGCCGCCCGGAGTCGAGTTCCGCCGGGCGAGCAGCGCCGACCTGGTCGCCGAGGGCGAGCACTTCGACCTGGTGACCTCCAACCACGTGCTGCACCACCTGTCGCCGGAATCACTCGCCGACCTGCTCGCCGACAGCGAGCGCCTGGCCCCGCGCGCCCTCCACAACGACATCGAGCGCTCGCGGCTGGCCTACACGGCCTACCTGCTGGCCACGCGACCGATCGCGGCCGGCTCGTTCCTCCACTACGACGGGTCGCTGTCGGTGCGGCGCAGCTTCACCGCCGCCGAGCTGCGGGCTGTGGCGCCCGAGGGGTGGCGGGTCGAGCGCGCGGCGCCCTACCGGCTGCTGCTCGCGCGGGGCGAGGTGTGAGGACGCGGCGGAGGGTGAGCGCTTCCGGTCCGCTCTGGCTGCGCGCCGCCGCTGTCAGCTACTCCGCCAACTGCGCCCTCGGCACCGCCGTCGCCACCGGCGCTCTCCGCACGGGCCGCTGGCACTGGATCCATCACGCGCTCTACATCTGCACGTCGACGCTCACCGCTCTGGCCTGGGCGACGCTGCGGCGGTCGGACCCCCGCGCCGCGTCCGCGCTGGCTCCCGCCGCCGTCCCGCTGGCGGTGATCCCCTTCGCCGGGACGCACGGACGCCGGCACCCGGTGATCGCGCTGGCGGCGGCTCCGTTCGTGCTCGCCGCTCTCGGGCGGACGCGGCGGCCGGCGCGGCGCCGAGGCGTGCTCCAGCGTCTGAGGGCCGGGTCAGCCCTGCGCTGACGCGCCCCGGCTTCTAGCGCGGGGGCTCGACGTCGCGGTCGGGGTCGGAGCGGTACGAGCGCAGCGCCTGCCAGCCGGCGATCGCGAGGATCAGCGCGCCGCAGAGCATCGTCAGCAGGTTCGGCACCGAGAAGCCGCTGCCCACGACCGAGTTGATGCCCGCGCCGAGCACGAACACACCTCCGAGGAGGTAGAAGATGACCCTCGTCTTCACCGTTCCACCGCTTCCCTCGAGCCTGCACAGGACCCTCGATGGTACCGCGCGCGCCCCGGGCCGCCGCCGCTCCCCCTCTGCGCGATCGATCGGGGCAGGATCGAGGCATGGAGTTCCTCGATGTCGTCCGGCGCCGGAAGACCACCAACGGCGCGTTCCTGCCCGACCCCGTCTCCGAGGAGCACCAGCGGCTCCTGATGGAGGTGGCCGGCCGGGCGCCCTCGCAGCTCAACAGCCAGCCGTGGCGGTTCGTGCTCGTCGAGGAGCGCGAGACGATCGACCGGATCGCCGCGATCAGCGGCGAGAGCATGACCACCGCGATGTCGAACGGCACGTTCTTCGAGCGCTACAAGCCCTACTTCCGCTTCAGCAGCGAGGAGATGGAGCAGCGGCGCGACGGGATGCTGTTCGACAAGCTGCCGGCTCCGCTCCGCCCCTTCACGAAGCAGGTCTTCACGAAGCGCGGGCAGTTCCTGATGAACTCCCTCCGCGTCCCGCAGACGCTCGGCGAGGAGAACCGCCGGCTCGTCGCGGGATCGCCGCTGCTGCTCGGGGTGATGCTCGACCGCTCCGAGTACCGGCCGGGCGAGCTCTCCTCCTTCTACTCGGTGTTCAGCATGGGCGCCGCGATGGAGAACGTCTGGCTGAGCACGGTCGAGCTGGGGATGGGGATCCAGTTCGTGTCGTTCCCGATGGAGGTGCCGGGAGCGTGGGCGCGGATCGAGTCGCTGCTCGCCGTGCCCGACGAGCTGGAGCTGATGGCGGTGTACCGGCTCGGCTACCTGCCTCCGGAGCAGCGGCGGCCGGCGATCGACTGGTCCTCCCACCAGCGGAAGCTGCCGTCGCAGTACGTCTTCCGCGGCACCTGCGCGACTCCGCAGGAGGGGTGGGACGCGCCGGCCCGGCCGTGACGGGGATCCGGAGCGGCGCTGCCGGCAGCCGGAGGTGCCCGCGCTCGCTCCCGGGCCGGCCCCGGCCGACGGGAGATCCGCGACGGAGCATCGACTCCGCCGTCACGCGTCGGCTAACGTGGCGCCCAGCACGCCCGGCAGTGCTACGTCCCGTCCGCGGGACTGTCAATGGGGGTCCGGCGTGTCTCCCGCCCGATTCCCCGCACCGGGGTCCGAGCGGATACCGTCCCCCGAGGAGCCGTCCGCCAGGGCCGGCCCGATGAACGAAGGGGGCCCGTGGCCACGCTCATCTACGGACCGCAGAACCTCGAGATCGAATTCGAGGAGCGCGTCCTCGCGCACCTGAAGGTCGCCGTCCTCTCGAAGCTGCGCCGCAACGAAGCCTTCTCGCTCTCGTGGATGGAGGACGCCTCCACCGGACACGGCCGGAGCTCCGTCTGGCTGCACCCGTCGGTGCCGCTGCACTTCCGCTTCACCGAGGCGCACCAGCCCAAGCTCAACCGCGCGTGGATCGAGCAGATGCTCAGCGTCGCCAGCATGCACGGCGAGCTCTCGGTCCTGCCGGAGCCCGAGGAGCAGCGCCAGGGCTCCTGAGCTCCGCCGCTCCTGGGCCCCGCTGCCCCCTGATCGCACGGCCGTCAACCCCGTCCCCTCTGCGGGGGACGCGAAGTACCGTCGAGAAGACGTCCCCGGAACCATCGGCGGACGTCGACGGACGGAGACGACCATGACGGACACCGCGCGAGCGACCGGCCTGCCCACCCTCACCCCGGTGCGGACGCTCCGCAAGGAGCAGCCGATCGAGCCGCGCCGCGTGCCGGACTCCGTCTCCGTCGGCTCCCAGCCGGTCATCGGCTGCCGGATCGACGTGAGCGGCCGCTCCTTCGTCGTCGAGCTCGACATGGCCGGCATCTTCCTGCGCCAGGTGCGCCGGAGCCTGCGCGAGGGCGAGGGCGGCCTCGTGCTGCTGCGCCACGTCGACGGGATCGAGATGATCCCGTTCTCGCGCGCGACGCCGTTCGACGTCTCGGACATCGTCTGCCCCGAGGGCGTCGAGCCCGCGGACGCCCGCTCGGCCCTGGGGCTCCGCGACCGCTGATCCGCGACGGGCGGGGTGCTCCGCCCCGCGCCCGCCGCTGAGCGGGGTCAGACGGGCAGCGACGCCTCGATCAGGTCGACGATCCGCGGGTCGTCGGGCTCGACCGTCGGGCGGAACCGGTGGACCGTGCCGTCGGCCGTGATCAGGAACTTCTCGAAGTTCCACTTCACCCGGCCGGCCTTGCCGTTCTCGTCCTCCGCCTTGGTGAGCTCCGCGTAGAGCGGGTGCGCCGAGCGGCCGTTGACGCGGACCTTCTCGAACATCGGGAAGGTGACCCCCCAGGTCGTCGAGCAGTACGCCTTGATCTTGTCCTCGTCGCTCAGCTCCTGGAGGAACTGGTTGCTCGGGAAGCCGAGGACCGTGAATCCGCGCTCCCCGTAGCTCTTCTGCAGGGCCTCGAGCTTCTCGTACTGCGGGGCGAGGCCGCAGCGGGAGGCGACGTTGACGATCAGCTGCACGGGCGGGTAGTCGGCGAGGGTCGACGTGGTGCCGTCGATCGTGGTGAGGGGGATGTCGGCGATCGTGTCGGGCACGGAGGGCTCCTTCGGACGTGGTGCGTCGACGCTACTCCCCGCCGCCGAGGGAACCCCGAGTCGTGGAGGCGGCTCGCTGCGGGTTCCCGCGACGGTCCGGGGTTCCCTCGGCGCGCACCTGCCTCCACCATGGGGGGATGGCCGCCTCGCAGCAGATCGTCTCGGTCGGCGGGCGGAGGCTGCGGCTGACGAACCTCGACAAGGTCGTCTACCCGGAGACGGGCTTCACCAAGGCCGACGTGCTCTCCTACTACGCCTCCGTCGCCTCCGCGGTGCTGCCCCATCTCGCGCGCCGCCCGGTCACCCGGAAGCGCTGGGTCGACGGAGTGGGCACCGCCGAGCATCCGGGCGAGGTCTTCTTCGAGAAGAACCTCCCCTCCTCCGCCCCCTACTGGCTGAGCCGGACCCGGCTCGCGCACTCGTCGCGCGACGTCGAGTACCCGCTGGTCGACGACGTCGCCGGGCTCACCTGGCTGGCGCAGCAGGCGGCGCTCGAGCTGCACGTCCCGCAGTGGCGGGTGGGCTCCGACGGCGAGCGCCGTCCGCCCGACCGCCTCGTGCTCGACCTCGACCCGGGCGAGGGTGCCGGACTCGCCGAGTGCGCCGAGGTCGCGTTCCTCGCCCGCGACCTCCTGGAGGGGATGGGGCTGGCTCCGCTGCCGGTGACCAGCGGGAGCAAGGGGATCCACCTCTACTGCCCACTGGACGCCTCCGCCTCCAGCGACCAGATCTCGGCGGTCGCGCACGAGCTGGCGCGCGTGCTCGAGTCGGACCACCGCGACCTCGTCGTCTCGGACATGAAGAAGACCCTGCGCGAGGGCAAGGTCCTCGTCGACTGGAGCCAGAACAGCGCGGCGAAGACGACCATCGCCCCCTACTCCCTCCGGGGGCGCCTCCGGCCGGCCGCCGCCGCGCCCCGCACGTGGGAGGAGCTGGGTGCCGACAACCTGCGCCACCTGTCGCCCGACGAGGTGGTGGAGCGGCTGCGGAGCGACGGCGACCTCCTCCGCCCGCTGCTCGCCGCCCGGGGTGCCGGGCTCGAGCCGACCCCGGAGCGGATGGCGGGCTTCGCCGCGACGGACGCCTCCTCCGACCGCCTGGCGACCTACCGCAGCATGCGCGACGCGTCGAGGACGCCGGAGCCGGTGCCCGAGGCGGGGTCCGCGGGCTCCTCCTCGGGCGACTCCTTCGTCATCCAGGAGCACCACGCGCGGCGCCTGCACTACGACTTCCGGCTCGAGCACGACGGCGTCCTGGTCAGCTGGGCGGTGCCGAAGGGCCCGCCGCTGGAGGGCGACCCGAACCGGCTCGCGGTGCAGACCGAGGACCACCCCCTCGAGTACGCGACCTTCGAGGGCACGATCCCGGCCGGCGAGTACGGCGGCGGCGAGGTGCGCATCTGGGACGAGGGCACCTACGCGCTCGAGAAGTGGCGCGAGGGGAAGGAGGTGATCGCGGTGCTGACCGGCCGCCCCGACGGCGGGCTCGGCGGCGAGCCCCGTCGCTACGCCCTGCTGCACACGGGCTCGAGGGAGGGCGCCGAGAAGAACTGGCTCCTGCACCTGATGGCGCCGGGTCCCGCTCACGGGCACGGGACGCAGCGACGGGGCAGGGCGGCCGCGTCCGCCGCGTCGCCCGCTCCCCGCCCCGCACCCTCCTCCGACCGCCAGGCCGAGGACTCCGCCCCGCGCCGCCACCGCCCCATGCTCGCCACGGCCGGACGCCGCGGCGACGTGGACCCGGGGGCCGCGATCGAGATGAAGTGGGACGGCTACCGCGCTCTCGTGCGGGTGCAGGGCGGCACCGCGACCCTCACGAGCCGCAACGGCAACGACCTGACCGCGGCGTTCCCCGATCTGCTCGACCCGCTCGCCGAGGCCGCCGCCGACGCCGTGCTCGACGGCGAGATCGTCGCCCTCGACGCTCGCGGGCGCCCCGACTTCGGCGCCCTGCAGACCCGCGGCGGGCTGACGAAGCCGCGCGAGATCGAGGCGGCCGCCCGGTCCACTCCGGTGCACCTGATGGTCTTCGACCTGCTCGAGCGCGCAGGAGAGGACCTGACCGGGAGCGACTACGACACCCGTCGCTCGGCACTGGTCGACCTCGTCGCCGAGAACGAGCGCGTGCACGTCCCGTCCGTGTTCGACGGCGACTTGGAGGAGGCGATGGCCACCAGCCGCACCCTCGGCCTCGAGGGCGTGGTCGCCAAGCGCCGCGACTCGCGCTACCAGGAGGGCAGCCGCTCGCGCGACTGGATCAAGCTCACCCACCACCGGCTGCAGGAGGTCGTGATCGTGGGCTGGCGCGAGGGCGAGGGCGGCCTGCAGGGGTCGGTCGGGGCGCTGCTGACCGCGATCCCCGGCGAGGACGGGCTCGCGTACTCCGGCCGTGTGGGCACCGGCTTCAGCGACCGCGAGCGCCGCGGACTGGTCGACCGCCTGGCCGAGCACGCCACCGAGGAGCCCGCCGTCTCCGTCCCTCCGCTCGAGTCGCGCGGCGTGCACTGGGTGTCGCCCGTCCTGGTCGGCGAGGTCCGCTACCGCGAGCGCACCGCCTCCGGCACCCTCCGCCAGCCGGTCTGGCGCGGCTGGCGCGCCGACAAGGCCGCCGAGGACGTCCGCGTGGAGGAGCCGGGCAGCTGATCCTCCGGTCTTCCCACGGAGATGCCCGGGAACGCGGCGCGCGCCGGCGATCCGCTGCGCCCCCGGCACCTCAGTCCAGGCGCACCCCGCGCAGCAGGAGGAGGGTCGCGCCGACCGCGGCACCGGTGCCGATGAGGACGCCGCCCGCTCCAGCCGCCGCCGCGAGGACGCCGAGGAGACTGGGCAGGGCGATCAGCCCGAGGCGGTTCCCGGCCAGGCGCAGCGCGAGGGCGCGGCCGTGGCGGTCGGCGGGGGTGCGCTCGATCAGCCAGGACATCGTGATGGGCTGGCCGATCCCGAGGCCCAGGCCGAGGGCGGCGACCGCGACGAAGAGGAGCACGGTCGGCGCGGGCAGGGCGACCAGCACCAGGCAGAGCGCCGAGATCAGGATGCCGCCCACCATCACCCGGGTGCGCCCGAGCCGGGCGGTGGCCGCGCCGAGGAGGAGCCGCGAGGCCATCGACGCGAGCGCGCGCACGGTGAGCAGGGCTCCGACGACGCCGGCCGGGAGCCCGCGCTCGGCGCCGAGGGCGGGGAGGTAGACGACGGTCAGGTCGACGGCGGCGACGACGGTCGCGCTGGTCAGCAGGGCGCGCGCGAGGCCCGGCACCCGGAGGAGACCGAGCGTCGAGCCCGGAGCCGCCGCCCCTTCCGCCGCGGGTCCGCGCGGGGACGGGCTGCGGATCCCCGCCGTCGAGACGAGCAGCAGCACCGCGAGGATCCCGCCCACGAGGAACAGCGGCGCCGGGTCGGGCCGCACCGAGCCGCCCGCGAGCACCGGGATGAATGCGGGCCCGATCGCCTGCCCGAGCGACGCGGCGAACGTGTAGTAGCCGAAGCGGCTGTCGAGCCGCGTCCCTCCGGTGCCGCCCGCGACGACGGTCTGCTGCCCGACCACGCAGCCCAGGTGCCCCGCGCCGAGCAGGGCGATGCCGAGGAGCAGCCCCGCGACGCTCCCGCCCGCCAGGAGCAGCACCGCGGCAGCTCCCACCGCGACGAGCGAGCCGACGGCCATCACGGCCCGGGCGCCGACCCGGTCGACCAGCCCGCCCACCGGCAGCGCGATCAGCAGCGGCACCAGCGCGAACGAGGCGCCGAGCGCCCCGAGCGCCCAGGCCGGCACGTCGAGCCGGATCGCCTGGTAGACGGCGGCCGGCCGGAGCAGGAACGCGACGGCCTGGATGAGCACGGCGTGCGCGAGCAGGGACGGAGTCGCCAGGCGGTTCCGCACGCGCGCTCCTTCCCGCGGCGCTCGGCCGAGCACCCGCTCCCCCATCCTCCTCCCGGTGCCGCCGCCGAGTCGCCCGGAAAGGATCGTCCTGCCCCCTCGAGAACGGGCCTTCTCGTGCGACTCAGCCCTGCGGCGGCGGCGAGGGGAGCGCGTGCGCGGGCAGGGTGCCGAGGCGGTGCCGGCCGCGGAGGAGGAACCAGGCCAGGCCGATCCCGACGACCGCGGCGATCACGACGACCGCGCTCCAGCGCAGCTCCTCCCCGTAGACCTCGACGCGCGGCCACGCGAGGTCGACCGTCATCGCCGCGCCCCAGAGCACCGCGACGACGTTCACCGGCAGGCCCGCGCGGCCGAGCGAGAAGCGCCCGGGCGCGGCTGCGGGCCACCGGCCGCGGTGCCGGGCGATCAGCAGCGGCACCGTCACCAGCAGGTAGGCGAGGTAGATCAGGATGACCGCCACGCTCGTCACGGCCGTGAAGATCGCCGGCGTCCCGATGTTCACGACCAGGATCAGCACCGCGAGCACCCCCACGACCAGCGCCGGCGCCACCGGTGTCCCGCGCCGCGGGTCGACGCGGGCGAGCACGCGGCTGCCGGGCAGGGCGTTGTCGCGGGCCATCGCGAAGATCAGTCGGATGGCCGCCGTGTGCACCGCCAGCGCGCACACCGTGATCGCGACGACCACGCAGAGCAGGAGGACCGATCCGAGGGGGCCGCCGAGCACCTGCAGCACGATCCGCTGCAGCCCGCCCGACGCCTGCCCGAGCGCCGGGTCGGCGAGGTCGGGCGCCGAGAGGATCCCCAGCAGCAGGATGAGGCCGCCGAGGACGAAGGAGGCGGTCACCGCCCGCAGGATCGCCGTCGGCGCGGTCCGGCGCGGATCGACCGTCTCCTCGCCGAGCGAGCCCGCGGTGTCGAACCCGTACATCACGTACGCCGACGCGATCGCGGCGATGAGGAACGCGCCGGCGTACCCGCCCGGCATGCTCCCGCCGTAGCCGCTGGTGTCGAGCAGCACGGTCGGCGGATGCACCACGTTCACCGCGAGCACCGCCACCAGCAGCACCGCCGCGACGAGCTCGATCAGCACGCCGACGCTGTTGATCCGGGCCATCAGCCGCACGCCGCGCGCGTTGACCGCGGTGGTGAACGCGATCAGCAGCGCTCCCCAGACCACCGCGCTCACCCCCGCGGAGCCGCCGAGCTGGAATCCGCTCCAGATCTGCGGGAGCGTCGCCTGGTACGCCAGCACGACGGCCGCGAGCGTGACCACGGACGCGGTGGCCATCAGCCAGCCCGCCAGCCAGCTCACCGTCGGCCCGGCGAGGCGCTTGCTCCAGTTGTAGACGGAGCCCGCGACCGGGTAGCGGGCGGCGAGCTCGGCGAAGCACAGCGCGACCATGAGCTGCCCGGTGAACACGATCGGCCAGGACCACCAGTAGGCGGGACCGCCGAGCGCGAAGCCGAAGGAGAAAAGCTGGAACGTGCCGGTCAGGATCGAGATGTAGCTCACGCCCGCGGCGAAGCTGCCGAAGCGGCCGATGCCGCGGGTGAGGGAGGGGCGGTACCCGAACTCAGCGGTCCCGTCGTCGACGTCCTCGGTGGTGCTCATCGGGCTCCCCCTCGCGGGCGCGCTCGTCGCACCGAGGTCAGGATGCCAGCCGCCGCCCGGCCGCACGACTCCCCCGTCCCGGGCGTCCGTCAGCGGGGGAGCACCCGAGCGCCTTTCGCGAGATTGCAAGAATCGCAGAGGGTCTGCAGATTGCTGGGCTCAGTCCTCCCACCCAGGCTCACGGGATGGATGTGGTCGATGTGAAGGGTCGCTCCGTGCTCGGCAGAGATGCCGCAGATCTGGCAACGGGAGCCGTCCCGCACAAGAATCGACAAGCGCATCGAAGCCGTCATCAAGCCTCGTTCCCTCTTCCGAGCCGCAGCTACAGTGCCGAGCTCGGCCCGTGCTCGACGAGCCTCATTCAGCTGGTACCGGAGTTGATCGAAACTGAGCGGAAGTCGTCGCGCGTACGAGTTCCTTCCTCGGGGGCTCGTATACCTCGCGATGAAGGAGACATCGGCCTGAGCCACGGGCACCGGGAGCCGCCGACGTTCGGCGATCTTCCTCTCGATATGAACGAATCGGTCCGGACGGATTCTTCGGTGGCTCGACCTGCCGACCGAAAAGGACATCAGAGCAACGAACTCCCGGTCGTAAACGGCATAGCTCTGCAACGGGATGAGACGGCGATTGATCTCCTGCTCGATCGCCTTCTCGTCCTCGAGGAGCACCTGACGGAGGAGAGCAAGAAGATCGGCACTGTCGTAGCTCCGCTTCGTGCCGAATTCCTGAGTTCGCCTGATCGTCAAGGGCGGAAGCGCCCTGAGCCTCTCTTTGGACTGTTCGTTCAGCGCTAGGAGTCGGCCAACGGCATCGCTCGACCGAGCGACGGCGCTGCCTTCCCAGAGGAGAAAGGCGATCCAGATCACTCCGGCGCAAGCGACTACCGCGAGAAGCAGGAGCACTATCGAGCGTCCGCCCGCGGCGCTGACCGGTGCCGAGTAGATAAATAAAGAGGGCAAATAGTTGCCGGAGGGGACCATCTGCCGCCTTTCCCGTGAAGCGGACCGAGTCTAAGACTGTGCCAACGTGACGGGAAGCGATCGTCGCCGCGGACGCTCCCCTATTTCGAGGGACGGCGGCTATTCCTGTGTTCAGCCGGTCGGACCACTTCCCAGCAGCACCTCGCGGGCACGGAGCCCGCTCAGGATTGCCGGCGGTTGTCGAACGCGCCGGTCGCGCCCGCCAGCTCGACCGCGCGGCGTGCGACGAACGAGCGCGCGAAGACCCGTACGACGGAGGCGCACCGCGCCTCCACCTGCTCACCCCGCACCGCGGTGACGGCCCACTCGTCGTCGCGGCCCGACGCCTCCATCTGGAAGCGGTAGCCCCGCGGACGGGAGCGGCGTCAGCCGTGCGCCGCGAGCCGGGTGCGCTGGGGCACCAGGAGCTCGAGCAGCTCCTCGACCCCGTCGACCCGCTGCGGCTCGACCGGGTGCCCCGGTCCGCACGGCTTGTAGGCGGGCGGGTCCACGTTCAGGACGTGCCCGACGGGCCGCCCCTTCTCCCAGACCGTGAGGAGGAAGGCCCCGTCCCGCTCGTCGGGGGCGCCGATCTCGAAGACCCGGCCGCGCACGATGGCGCACTGCGGCTCCTTGCGCGCGAGGCGCACCCAGAAGGGATGGTCTCCGGTCATGGTGTCCGTCCTCCCCGGCCGACCCGCGGCCGTGCCCGTAGCGGTCGACCGGTGATCGTGTCGTCGGCGACCCGCAGGGCCACGGTACGTCCGCCTCCCCTCAGCCGATCAGGGGGTTCACTGCGGAGCCTCGCAGTGGTAGCGGACGCCGGTCGTGCCCGGACCCGCACCACGGGGAACCACTCACTGCTCGTAGGAGTCCTCGTAGTCGGCACCACTGGTCAGCTCGCCGTCGCCGGGCTGCACCGGATGCTCGCCGGTGAGCGCGTCGATCCGCTCGCGCACCCGCGCCACCTCCTCCGCGTTGTCCGGCTCGGGCAGGTCGCTCGGCGTGGTCTCGACGATGAGGGCGGCCGCGGCGTTCACGAGGAAAGTGGCGTCGACCGTCCCGCCGTCGGCGCCGATCCCCGTGTACTCGACGGTGTCGGCCGCGCCTTTCGCGGCGAGGGCGACGGCGTACTCGACGAGCGCGTCGGCCGCCTCGTCCCCCACGAGGATCGTCTTGTCGGCGAAGAGGATGTGCTTCATGCCGTCCATGCTCGGCAGCGCCGGCTGCGTGGAGGGAGGAGGTTGACAGAGGACCGCCGCTGACGGAAGACCTGGACAGATCGAGCAGAGAATGGCAGCCCGGGTTGTCGGATCCCTCCGGTCTGCGGAAGGGTGGTGGCAACGGCGGGCGCCTGCCGGCCGGAGATCAGGGGCTGGAGACGCCGATGGGGAAGCTGCACTACGACGGGACCGTCGAGATCGATTTCGAGGACCGCGTGCTCGCGCACCTGCAGATCGTCATCACCGCGAAGCTGCGCCGCAACGAGTCGTTCCTGCTCAGCTGGCGCGACGACCACAGCATGGGCGACGGCCGCAGCGCGATCTGGATCCACCCCTCCCACGCGCTCCGCTACAAGTACTTCGGCGGCCGGATGCCCCGCATCAACCCCGCCTGGATCTCCGCGCTCACCGACCTCGCGAACTCCGCGGGCGGGCTGTACGTCATCTCGGAGCCCGCCGAACCGGTGCGTCCCCCGGCGAAGGGCGACCAGCTGTGAAGCGCATCGACCTGATCTACAACGGCACCGCCTACACCGTCAACAACAGGAGCCTCGACGAGTTCCGCGCCGAGGTCGAGGCCGCCCTCGCCTCCCCGACCCCGCAATGGCTGACGGTCAACTACGGCGAGGGACGCGCGAACCCGGCGCTCCTCCTCATCACGCCGTACACCCCGCTGTCGATCATCACGAACGGCTTCGACGAGCTCAACGCAGAGCACGAGTAGCGGCGGACCTCGGGGAGGTCAACCACGTCGTCCGGTCGATCCGCGCCCCGTACCGTCGGGCAGGACCTCGTCGACGTCGTGCGCGGACCCCGCACGGCGACACCCGATCGACACCGCCCGCGCCCCGGCGCGCAGAACAACGGCCGCGGACACCCGGCCAGGAGCCGTGATGACAGATCCCGCCTTCGCCGTCCTCGACGACCTCATCGCCGCCCTCG
Organism: Rathayibacter sp. AY1E2; assembly: GCF_002932325.1. Lineage (NCBI taxonomy): Bacteria > Bacillati > Actinomycetota > Actinomycetes > Micrococcales > Microbacteriaceae > Rathayibacter > Rathayibacter sp. AY1E2. The sequence continues at coordinate 15,197 of NZ_PSVO01000015.1, read as the reverse complement.
AGCGTCCCGGCTCGATCGACCCCGGCCTGAGCCGCTCCGTCGCCGTGCAGGCCGCCGTCCTCCGGCTCCCGTCGCCCCGCACCATGCACCGTCCGCGCCCGACGAGCCGCTTCACGGGCCGTCGCCTCGTACGCCCGGGCAGCGCAGCCAGGCGGGCTCCCGCGCGTCACCGCGTCGTCGTCCCCGCCGGTCCGGCGGAGCGTCGCTCCGAGCGGAGCCGACGGCTAAAATGGGCGCGGTGACCGACTCCGACGCTCTCTGCGACCCGTATCTGCGCGGGTATCCGATCGACGGCGTCGCGATCTCCACGCTCGGCAGCCCCTTCGGCGGCGAGACGGTCGCCGCGAGCGACAGCACCGCGAGCCGGCTGGACGAGATCCAGATCGACCTCGGCGAGGGCCCATGCTGGGAGGCGATCCGCGCTGCCGGCCCCGTCTCGGTGCCGGACACCGGCGCGGAGGAGCGCTGGCCGCTCTTCACCGAGGCGATCGGCCCCACGGCGGTGCGCGCAGTCTTCGCCTTCCCGCTCTCGATCGCGGGGCTCTCGATCGGCGCGGTCGACCTCTACTCCCGCCGTCCCACGTCGCTCAGCGACTCCCTCCTCGGCCGGATCAGCGCCTCGACCACCGCGACGGCGCTGCTGGTGCTGGCCGCGGTGCTGCGCGACAACGAGGTCGAGGAGAGCACGAATCCGCGCTCGCGACGCGTGGTGCACCAGGCGACCGGCATGATCATCGCGCGCTACGGCAGCACAGCCGAGGAGGCGCAGCTGCTGCTGCGCGCCCACGCCTTCGCCCAGCAGCGCTCCGTCGTCGATGTCGCCTCCGGCATCGTGGCCCGGCACGACGGATTCCCCGACCGCCCTCTCACCGCCCAGGACGACACATGGTGACGAACTCCCGGGAGCGCAACGTCATCCAGACGTTCGTCGCCCTCTCCGACACGCTGGTCGACGACTACGATGTCGTCGACTTCACGCAGACCCTCGTGGAGAGCAGCGCGACCCTCTTCGACGCCGTCTCGGCGGGGCTCGTCCTCGCCGACTCCGCCGGCTCCCTCGAGGTGCTCGCCTCCACGGACGAGGACACCCGGCTGATCGAGCTGCTCCAGCTCGACAGCGGGTCGGGCCCGTGCATCCAGTGCTTCGAGACCGGGCGGCCGGTGATCGTCGAGGACGCCCGCACCGTGGGCGAGGAGTGGGCGGAGTTCCGGACGCTGGCGGTCGAGCTCGACGTGCTCTCGGCGCACTGCGTGCCGATGCGCTCGGCGGGGACGACGATCGGCTCCCTCAACCTCTTCCAGGCCCGGCCGGGGCGGCTCGATCCGGACGACATCGCGGTCGTGCAGGCGTTCGCCGACGTCGCGACGATCGGGATCCTCCATCAGCGCGCGCTCCAGCAGAGCACGGTCACCCAGGAGCAGCTGCAGCACGCCCTCGACAGCCGGGTGCTGATCGAGCAGGCGAAGGGGATCCTCGCCTACGCCCACCGCACCACGGTCGAGCAGGCCTTCGAGGTGCTGCGGGTCCGCGCGCGAGCGACGTCGACTCCGATCACGACGCTCGCCCAGGAGATCATCCGCGACTACCGGCGCTGACGCTCCGCGCCCCGCGGAGCAGGAGCGGGGCGGATCCGCGCCGGCAGCGCCGCGGCTCAGAGCTCAGTACTCGTTCTCGAGCTCCCACGTCGCGCGGGGGTCGACGTCCGAGGCGGGCACCGGTCCGCCCGCACTGTCGAGCGCGTCGAGGCGCTCGAGGATCTCGTCGCTCGACTCCGCCGCTGCGCCATCGCTGCCCGCGACGACCAGGGGGACGCCGAGCCCGACGGTGAGCGTCACGATGGAGGAGGGGGCCGAGTCGTCGGCGACGCTGACCGTGCTCATCCGGTGCCGCTGCGCGAGCGCGAGCGAGTAGCGGACGACGGCGTCGGCGGTCGCGTCGTCGAGGGAGAGGGAGCCACCGGTGTGGAAGAGCGTCGTCATGGTCAAGTCCTCGCAGGGCAGGCGGATGGGCATGGTTCCGTCACCGGGGGCCAGGATGCGGTGCGCTCACGCTACGCCCTGGGCGCTCGGGGGTGCAGGTCTTGCGCCGAAGCGCTCCCCTGTCGCATGGTTCGCTCTCGCCGCCGGAGCAATTCCCCCATGGCTCTGAGGCGGCTCACATGTTAACGTGAACACACGCGTCGGTCCCCTCGGCTCGGCGCATCCCTCCCCTGAAGGAAAGGTCTCGACGATGAGACGACGCTCCCCGGAGCCCCCTGCCGCCGCGCCTCGGCGCCGCGCGCGATCCCTCTTCCTCTCCGCACTCGCCTGCACGAGCGTCGCCCTCACCGGTGCTCTCGTCCCCGTCTCGGCGCAGGCCGTCGACGTCCCGGCGCCCACCGCGCACTACGACATGTCGCACGCCGGCTCGGCCCTGCTCGACATCTCGGGCAACGGACGCAACGCCACCCTGACCGGCCTCACCGACGCGTCCTTCGCGAACGCCGGCGGCGACCAGGTCGCCCGGTTCAAGAACGACGGCTACGCGAGCCTGCCCCAGGGCCTGGTCACCGGAGCCGACAACGCCTTCGCCGTCGAGTACACGGTGAAGACGCAGACCACCGCCAACCAGTTCGGCTGGGTCATCGGCGACGGCGTCGGCCCGTGGAACACCACGCAGCTCGGCAACCACGTCTTCGTGAACCCGCGCAACCCCGACGGCTCGCCCAGCGGACAGGTCCTCGCGGGCATCCGCGTCAAGGAGCCCACCAACAACGGCGAGACCCGCATGCCGTTCGGCGGCACGCTGAACCCCGGGTTCACGACGCTCACGCTCGTCGGCACCGGCACGGGGTCGAGCACCGTGCTGACCCTCTACCGCGACGGCACGCAGATCTCGACCGCGAACACCACGAAGTCGATGGCGAGCATCGTCCCGACCGGGTCCACGCTCGGCTACCTCGGCCGCTCGCTCTACTCCGGCGACGCGCTCGTGACCGCCGACGTCACCGACGTGAAGTTCTGGGACACCTCCCTCACCGCCGAGCAGGTCGCCTCGAGCATGCCGACCGCCGCGGCGAAGGCGTCCGCGACCTCCGCCCTGCTGCGCTCGGACATCCAGCCCGTCCTGCTGGCCGGCAACCCGTCGCTGACCCAGGTCTCCTCGAACCTGACGCTGCCCGCCTCCAGCAGCGGTGTCCCGCTCACCTGGACCTCCTCGAACAGCGCGGTCGTCTCGGCCACCGGCGTCGTCTCGCGCTCGATCGCGCAGAACACCCCGGTCACCCTGACGGCGACCACCGCCCAGGGCGCGACGATCGCCTTCGAGGTGGTCGTGCTCGCCCCGAGCATCAACGACGACCTCGACGCGCTGAAGCTCGCCACGCGCACCACCGAGAACCTCCCCCTCGCGGTGAAGGGCGCCCGGAACGGCACCGACATCACCTGGACCTCCTCGGACCCGGCCCTCGTCACGCCGACGAACACCTCCTACGCGGCTCCGGCGGTCGGTGCGGCCGACCCCTACCGCGGCGGCGGCGTCGTCACCCGACCGGCCTACGGCTCCGGGGACAGGACCGTCACCCTCACCGCGACGGCCACCCTCAACGGCGTCACCGAGACGCGCGCCTTCACGCTGACGGTCGCCGAGCTCGGCCGCACCGCTCCCGACGCGGGCTACGCCTCGGCGTACTTCAAGTCGGACGGCGACGAGAAGATCTACCAGGCCGCGACCTCGGGCAACGACTTCTTCACCTTCTCGCCGGTCAACGGCGGCAAGGCGGTCATCACCTCGACGACCGACACGAAGGGCCTGCGCGACCCGTTCATCCTCCGCTCGCACAACGGCGACAAGTACTACATGGTCGCCACCGACCTCTGCATCTCCTGCGGCACCGGCTGGGGCGACGCCCAGTCCAAGGGCAGCCTGAAGATCGAGGTCTGGGAGTCGACCGACCTGGTGCAGTGGACCCGCACCAACGGCGCCGACACCGGCATCACGGTGAACCAGCCGGCCGCCGGAATGACCTGGGCGCCCGAGGCGTACTGGGACGACGCCCTGCAGTCCTACGTCGTGTTCTTCTCCTCGCGCCTCTACTCCGACGCGACGAAGACCAACAACGACAAGCTCTACTCCCGCGTCTTCTCCGTGATCACCCGCGACTTCCGCACCTTCACCGCTCCTCCCGCCACCTGGCAGGACACCGGCTACGCGCGGATCGACTCGACGATCACGAAGATCGGCGACTACTACTACCGCTTCACCAAGAACGAGGAGGGCGGCGCCGCCGGCACCCTCGAGGCCGGGAAGGACATCTTCCTCGAGAAGTCGAAGGTCCTGACCGCCGGGACGACCTCCTCGAACTGGAGCGCCGACCCGAACACCACGTGGCAGCTCACCGACACCCGGATGACCTCGCTCGAGACCGGCCAGGCCGGTGAGGGACCCGAGATCATCAAGCTGAACGCGGGCGACCCGAACGACACCACCGGCACGGGCGACGGCTACGCCTTCCTCGTCGACAACTACGGCGACGGCGGCTACAAGGCCTTCCTCACCTCCGGAGCGGCCATCGCCGGCAGCTCGCAGACGAACCGCCTCTCGCAGTCGGCCGACTGGAACGTCTCGCCCAAGAGCCGCGCCGGCCTCCCGGCCAGCCCGCGGCACGGCGCGTTCGTGAGCGTCCCGCAGACGGTCCTCACCGCCATGAAGAACTGGACCGGCGTCACCGCCGTCGACTCCACCACGACCCTCACCGCCGACGGCCGCACGGTCACGGCGACGGTCGCGGCGGCCGACAAGGGCGACGTCGTCGGCTCGGTCACCTTCACCGGCGGCTCGTGGACCTCGACCGTCCCGCTCTCCGGCGGCTCGGCGAGCGTCTCGGTCCCGGCGGGCGTGACCGGCGTCACGGCCTCCTACACCGGGTACGCGGACAAGCTGGTGCGCACGTCGGTCTCGGCCGCCGTCCCGCTGGACACCCTCGAGCTCGTCCCCGCGGTCGCCACGCGCTGCATCGCCGGCAAGATCGTGCTCACCGCGACCGTGAAGAACACCGACACCGCTGCCGCGGACGTCACGATCACCTCGGCCTACGGCTCGAAGTCGTTCACCGCGGTCGCTCCCGGCTCGTCCGCCTCCGCCGCCTTCACCACCCGCCTGGCCTCGATGCCGGCCGGCACGGTGACGGTGACCGGATCGGCGACCGGCCAGCCCGCGTTCACCGCGACGGTCCCCGTGGCCGCCGCGCGCTGCTGACGCACTGACGACGAAGGGCCCCCTCCTGCGCTCGCGCGGGAGGGGGCCCTTCGTCGTCCCGGGTCAGACGGTGGGAGCGAGCAGGTCCGCGTGGTGGACGGCCGCCACGTTCGGGTGGGCCCGGAGCCGGTAGCGCAGCGCGTTCTCGCCGTAGGTCTCGAGGATCGGCGCGTTCGTCGGGTCGACCGAGAGGCCGGACTTGAGCTCCTCGGGCAGCGGGAGCGAGGGCATGGTGGCCGAGAGCGCGGGATTGAAGAAGAACGGGATCGAGATCCGGTCCGTCCCGATCAGCGGCGAGATCACGCGGTGCAGCGTGGCCTTGAGGTAGCCGCCGGTGGCGAGCTCCAGCATCTCGCCGATGTTGACGACGAACGCGCCCTCCATCGCGGGTGCCTCGATCCACGAGCCGTCGTGCTCGACCTGCAGGCCGCCCTTGCCGGGCTCGACCAGCAGCAGCGTCAGCACGCCGCCGTCGCGGTGCGCGCCCACGCCCTGCTTGGGCTCCGGGTCGGAGGTGCCCGGGTAGCGGACGACCTTCACCAGCGAGAACGGCCGCTCGGCGAACGCCTCGTCGAACACGTCCTCCGGGGCGTCGAGCGCGACGGCCCAGGTGCGCAGCAGTCGGATCGCGACCGCGGCGAGCTCCGCGTGCCAGCGCTCGAAGACCTCGCGGAACTCCGGCAGCGCCTCGGGCCAGAGGTTCGGCCCCTCGAGGCGCTCGTAGTCGGCGACGCCGGGCCCGGCGGGAACGGCCGGTCGGTCGATGCCGATGTCGACCTGCTCGCGGTAGTCGACGTCGCCGTTGGTGAGCTCGGCGCCGAAGCGGGTGTAGCCGCGGAACTGCGGGCTGAGGGTGTTCTCGATCGCGAGCTTCTCCTCCTCCGGCAGGTCGAAGAAGCGGCGGGAGACGGCGACGACGTCGTCGAGGAGGTCCTGGGGCACGCCGTGGCCGACGAGGTAGAAGAAGCCCACGTCGTGCGTGGTCTCCCGGAGGTCGCGGCGGAAGGCGGCGGCCTCCGCCTCCCCCTGGTCGAGGCGGGACAGGTCGAGGATCGGCAGGGAATCGGTCATGCACCGACTCTCGCGCACGAACCTGCACAGCAGTCGATTGTTACGACAACCAAAACGGCGGGCCCCGCCACGGCGCGGAAGAGGGTTCCTCCGCGCCGCGACCGGGCCCGCCGTGAGCGCCGAGTGTTACGGCGTGGGCATGCCGCCGTTGACGTGCAGCGTCTCGCCGACGACGTAGCTCGACTCCGGGGAGGCGAGGAACACGTAGGCGGGAGCGAGCTCGGCCGGCTGGCCCCAGCGTCCGAGCGGCGTCTGCGAGCCGACCTCGGGCAGCTTGTCGGACGGCTGACCGCCCGCGGTCTGCAGCGGCGTCCAGATCGGGCCCGGGGCGACGACGTTCACGCGGATGCCCTTGGGCGCGAGCTGCTGCGCGAGCGCCTTCGAGAACGTGTTGATCGTGGCCTTCGTGCTGGCGTAGTCGACCAGCATCGGCGACGGCTGGTAGGCCTGGATCGACGAGGTGCTGATGATCGCGGAGCCCGGGGCGAGGTGCGGCACGGCCGCCTTCGTCATCCAGAACATCGCGTAGACGTTGGTCTTGAAGGTCTCGTCGAACTGCTCGTCCGAGAGCTCGAGGAAGTCCTCGACGTGCTGCTGCTTGCCCGCGTTGTTGACGAGGATGTCGAGTCCGCCCAGGCCCTCGACGGCCTTCGCGACGGCGCCCACCGCGAAGTCGTGGTCGGTGATGTCACCGGGGATGGCGACGGCGGTGCGGCCGGCCTCCTCGATCAGCGCGACGACCTTCTTCGCGTCCGACTCCTCCTCGGGGAGGTAGACGATCGCGACGTCGGCGCCCTCGCGGGCGTAGGCGATGGCGACGGCCGCGCCGATGCCCGAGTCGCCTCCGGTGACGAGCGCCTTGCGCCCGGTCAGGCGGCCGGAGCCGCGGTAGGTCGACTCGCCGCGGTCGGCGGGGTCGTCCATCTTCGAGTCGAGGCCGGAGCCCTCCTGGTACTGGGCCTCCGTGTCGATGTCGGCGAACATCGCGGTCGGGTCTTGGAACGTGTACTGGTCGTTCTGCGGAGTCTGGTCGTTCTGCGAAGTCATGTCTCGACGCTAGGCGCGCGGGATCGGCGGCCGCGCGTGCTTGACAGCCCCGATCCGCCAGGACACAGGAGGTCTTCAGGAGCCGCGGAGCCCCCCGGATCGGGGAGAATGGTGCGGTGACCCGCGACGACTCCCTGTCCTTCGACACCACGGCGCCGCTGCCCGGCTGGCAGCACGCCTACTCCGGCAAGGTGCGCGACCTCTACACCCCCGACGACGCCGACCCCGTGCTCGGCGCCGACCGCATGCTCGTCGTCGCCAGCGACCGGGTCAGCGCGTACGACGCCGTCCTCGAGCCCGGGATCCCCGGCAAGGGCGAGCTGCTGACCACGCTCTCCCTCTGGTGGTTCGCGCAGCTCTCCGACGTCCCCAACCACCTGATCCCGGGCGCGATCCCCGAGGCGGTCCGCGGCCGGTCGATGCTGGTGAAGACGCTCGACATGTTCCCGATCGAGTGCGTCGTCCGCGGCTACCTCTCCGGCAGCGGCTGGAAGGAGTACCGGGAGACGGGCTCCGTCTGCGGCGTCCCGCTCCCCGAGGGCCTCCAGGACGGCGACCCGCTCCCCGAGCCGATCTACACCCCGGCGTGGAAGGCCCCGCAGGGCGAGCACGACGAGAACATCACCTTCGAGCGCACCGTCGAGATCGTCGGCGAGGAGGCCGCGGAGGCGCTGCGCACCCTCTCGCTCGCCGTCTTCCGCGAGGCGTCCACCATCGCCCTGGCCCGCGGCGTCCTGCTGGCCGACACCAAGTTCGAGTTCGGGGTCGACCGCGGGACCGGAGTCGTCACCCTCGGCGACGAGGTCCTCACCAGCGACTCCTCCCGCTACTGGGACGCCGACGACTACGACGCCGGCATCCGCGGCCGCTCGTTCGACAAGCAGATCGTGCGCGACTGGCTCTCCGACAACTGGGACGGCCAGGGCCTCCCGCCGACCCTCCCGACCGAGATCGTCGAGCGCACGGCCGCGCGCTACCGCGAGCTCATCGAGCGCCTGACGCGCTGAGGCACCGGAACGACCTGTGGACGATCACCACCCTCGCGTCCGGCTCGAGGCCCGCGGCGAGGACCCGGACGAGGCGCGGCACAGCCTCGCGCGGCTCTACAACGGCGACGAGTGGCGCGCCGCCACCACCGCGGCCGACTTCAGCTACCGCTACGCCGCCATCGGCGACGGCGGGATGACCCTCCGCACCTCGCGGATGTCCGGGCACCTCGCCGGCGGCGTGGGCGACTCGGACGACGTCGTCGTGCAGTGGATCGTGGGCGGCTCGGCCCGGATCGACGTCGGCCGTGCCTCGATCGCGATGGAGGAGAACCGTCCCGTCCTCTTCCCCGTCGGCCGGCCGTTCGCCTTCGACTACGTCGACTTCGACCAGCGCCTGGTGCACCTCGACCGGGGAGTGGTCGACCGGGTCGCCGCCGAGCGGGGCCTCGTCGGGTCCCTCGTCTTCGACTCCGAGCACCGCCCCGACGCCGCGGCGATCCGCCGCTGGCGCACCGCCGTCGCCGACTCCGCCCGCGCGCTGCGCAGCGAGCGCGTCGAGCCGCTGCTCTGGGACGAGCTCACCCGCGCCACGGCCTCCGCGCTGCTCGACCTCTACCCTCCGGAGTCCGCGCCGGTCCCGCCCGAGCTCCTCGCCCCCCGGAACGCGCGGGTCCGCACGGCCGTCGAGTACGTGCACGCCCACTGCAGCGAGCCGATCGGCCCGGCCGAGATGGCGGAGGCGTCGGGCCTGACCGTCCGGGGCCTGCAGTCCGCGTTCCAGCGGGTGCTCGGGATGCGCCCGATCGCCTACCTGCGCTTGGTGCGGCTCGACCGCGCCCGAGTGGAGCTGGCGGCGAGCCCGCCCCACGGGACGACGGTCGCCGCCGTCGCCCGGCACTGGGGCTTCGGGAACGCGGGCCGCTTCAGCGCGGCCTATTCCGAGCGGTTCGGCGAGTCGCCGAGCGCCACCCTGCAGAGCTGATCAGTCGACGAGCTCGGGCGGCGGCTGCCCCTCGAGGATGCGGCTGAGGCCGTCGAGCAGCACCGCGACGGTCGCGGCCTCCGACTCGGGCACCTTCGCGACCATCGCGCGGATCTGCTCGTAGGTCGGGTCGTCGGTCCCGATGATGGCCGTCTGCGCGCGCTTTGTCAGGCAGAGGATGCGGCCGCGGCCGTCGGACGGGTCGGGAGTGCGGTTCACGTAGCCGGCACGGGCGAGGCGGTCGACGAGGAGGGAGACGGCCGCCGTCGTGATCGACAGGGCTGCGGCCAGGTCGACGGCGCGGACGATCTCGTCGCGCTGCTCCCCGACCCCGATCAGCCGCAGAGCCGCGAGATCCGTGGCTCCGATGCCGAGGCGCCGCTCCACGCGGCCGTCGTAGTCGCGCTCCGCGGTGCGCAATCGCGTGAGCAGAGCGAACAGGTCTGGCCGAGCGTCCATCGAGGTGCACCTTCCGAGCGGCAGGTGCCCCGGACGGGAACTCGCTGTCCCCATCGAACCACTTCTCCGGCGATCGGACGGCGTGTGTCCCGAAAGCGCAGTCGGCGCCGAGACTGTTAGTCAACCGACTTAGCAATACCTAGTGTCGACGGTGCGGCACGCCTTCCGTGCGCCGCCGACGGCGAGGAGGTGCGCGCGATGGGACGACTGCTCTACGGCGCACCCGCCAGCTCGCACTCCTTCGAGGACCGCGCCCTGGCCCACCTCCAGACCGTGATCACCTCCCGGTTCCGCCGCGGCGAGGGCTTCCTCCTCACGACCGAGGACGCCGAGGGCCGCCGGTCCGAGCTGTGGCTGCACCCCGGCATCCCCACCCGCTACGAGTACGACGGCACCGCCGCGATCGATCTGAACCCGCACTGGCTGCGCGAGCTCTCGAACGCCTCGAACGGCCGCCTCGGCCTCCACCTCCTCCCCGAAACCTCGTCGCCCGACGACCTCTCCGTGAAGAAGATCCCCGCATGAGCGACCACAACGGCACACTGTTCCGGCGCGGAGGCACCGTCCGCTTCGTCCGCTGGATCTCCTCCCGCGACGGCGGCTGGGCCCCCGAGATCGTGCAGGGGCGCTACCTCGAGCGCGACGACCGCGGCTGGCTGGTCGAGATCGAGGGCACCCCGACGGTGCTCGCGAAGGACGACTGGGCCGTCTACCGCTGACCGGCCGTGCGCTCGGCGTACTGTTGAGCAGGTGCGTTCTCGTGATCGCCGCGGCATCACCTCGGCTCCCCTCCTCCTGACGACCATCGGAACGACGAGCCTCGTCTTCCTCTGCGCGTTCGAGTCGCTCGCCGTGACGACGATCATGCCGATCGTCAGCGCCGACCTCGACGGCCGCGCCCTCTACCCCCTGGCCTTCGCGGCGACGCTCGCCGCCGCCGTGGTCGGGATGGTCGCGGCCGGCTCCTCGGCCGACCGCCGCGGCCCGACGCCGTCGCTCGTGGTCGCGATCCTGCTCTTCACCCTGGGTCTCGTCGCCGCGGGTGCCGCGCAGTCGATGCCGGTCTTCGTGGCGGCCCGCCTGCTGCAGGGGCTGGGCAGCGGAGGGATCACCGTCACCCTCTACGTGCTCGTCGCGCGGGTCTACCCGAGCGAGCTGCATCCGAGGATCTTCGGCGCCTTCGCCGCGGCCTGGGTCGTGCCGTCGCTGGTGGGGCCGCTGGTGGCCGGAGTCGTCGCCGAGCTCGCGAGCTGGCACTGGGTCTTCTTCGGAGTCGTCGCCCTGGTGGCCCTCGCGAGCGCCGCGATCGCGCCGACGCTCCGCTCGCTCGAGCCGCGCGAGCGCCTCCCCTTCGATCGCCGGGCCGTCGGCCGCATCGCCCGCGCCGTGGTCGTCTCGGCCGGAGTCGTCGTGCTGAGCACGAGCGCCGAACTCGCGCCCGACCTCGCCGGGCTCCTGGCCGCGGCCGCCGTGGTGGTCGTGGTCGTGGCGGTTCGCGCGCTCCTGCCCGCCGGCACGCTGCGCGCCCGGGGCGTCCTGCCGTCGGTGATCCTCCTCCGCGCCCTCGTCGCCGCGGCGTTCTTCGGCACCGAGGTCTACCTGCCGCTGCTGCTCTCGGAGCAGTACGGCCTGCCGCCCTGGCTCTCGGGCGCCATGCTCACCGCGGGCGCCGTCTCCTGGGCTCTCGGCTCGAACATCCAGGGACGCCCGGGTACACGCCTCAGCCACGGCGGAGCGATGCGGCTCGGCACGTCGCTCGTGCTCGCCGGCATCGGAGTCGTGCTGCTCGTCACGGTGCTCGCCCTCAGCCCGATCGTCGCGGGCGTGGGCTGGTTCCTGGCCGGCGGCGGCATGGGCACGATGTTCCCGCGGATGGGGACGATGACGCTCGCGCTCTCCGCTCCGGGCCGGGAGGGCTTCAACAGCTCGGCCCTGCAGATCGCCGACTCGACCGGCGCCTCGGTCTCCCTCGCGCTGACGGGCCTCCTCGCGGCGGCGGTCACCGGGCTGATCGGGGCCGGGACCGGGGTCTTCGCCGCGACCTTCTCGTACGCCGCACTGATCGCGATCGTCGCGGTCGGTCTGGCCGGTCGGCTCGACGGGCTCCTGCGCCGAGAGGGACGCCGGGAGCCCGCCGAGCAGGCTCAGCTGTAGAGCGACTCCGGCACGTCGAGGCCGTAGATCGCGCGGCCGGACGACCAGATCACCGAGCAGGCGGCCCGGAGCAGATCGGTCGCGTCGTCGCCGGCGTCCACGATCACCACGGAGTCGCCGTCGAGGCGGACCTTGGCGCCGCGGACGGCGTGCGTGCCGTTCCGCGAGACCGTCGTCGCCGGGTAGGGCAGGTGCAGCTCGCGCAGGTCGCCGAGGATGTACGTCGGCCGGAGCTTGGGCTCCGCGGCGAGGAGCTGCTTGGCCCGGTCGATCCCGGTGAGCACGTGGGCGCTCTCCATGTCGGCGCCGTTCGCGCCGGCGATGTCGGTGTCGAGCCGGTCGCCGAGGAACAGCGGGTTCGTCGAGCCGAAGCGCGCGGTCGCCGCGTCGAAGATGGCCCGCTCGGGCTTGCCCGCGACGACCGGGAGCCGGCCGACCGCGGTGTGCACGGCCGAGACGAGGGTCCCGTTGCCCGGGGCGATGCCGCGCGCGACGGGGATCGTCCAGTCGGTGTTCGTCGCGACCCACGGGATCCCCGTGTGGAGCGCGAACGAGGCCTCGGCCAGCTGCTCCCAGCCGACCGTGGGCGCGAAGCCCTGGATGACCGCCGCCGGCGAGTCCTCCGCGCTGCGCGTCACGGTGAACCCGGCACGCTCGACCTCGGAGGTGAGGCCCTCCGCCCCGACGACGAGGATCGTCGAGCCGGCCGGCACCAGGTCGGCGAGCAGCACGACCGCCGCCTGGGGGGAGGTGACGACGTCCTCGGGCCGGACGCTCAGCCCCAGCTCGGAGAGGTGCCCGGCGACGGAGGCGTCCGTGCGGGAGGCGTTGTTGGTGATGTAGCCGACCCGCAGCGTCTCGGCCGCTCGGTTGAGGCTCTCCACCGCGAAGGGGATCGCGTCGGCACCCTTGTAGACGACCCCGTCGAGGTCGGCCAGGACGGAGTCGCGGCCGTCGAGCGGGGTGGGCTCAGTCCTGCTGCTGCGGAACATCGGCGTCCTCCTCGGTGGTGTCGGCGGGTTCGACCGACTGGTCGGCGGTCGGCTCGGCCGAGTCGAGAGCCTCGTCCGCGTCCGTCTCGGCGAGATCGTCGGACTCGAGGGACTCGTCTGCGAAGGTCGGCTCGTCCGTGTCGACGAGGTCGGCCTCGGCGTCAGCGCTCGCATCGGCGTCGTCCGCGTCCGCGTCGTCGTCGTCGTCGATCTCCTCGGACACAGTCCGGTGGACCTCGTCCTCGTCCGCGTCGTCGACGGCGGTCGGGCCGTCCTCGTCGTCCAGGTAGTCGTCCGCGTCGTCGACCGCGGTCCCTTCCTCGGCGCGATCGGGAGCGGACGTGGCGTCGGCCGACTCGTGCTCCTCCTCGATCACCTCGATCGTCTCGTCGTCACCGCCGCCCTCGGCCGCGAAGACGGCCTGCGCCGCGATGTCGGCGCGACGCTGCCACTCGGCCGCCTCCTCGGAGCGGCCGACCTCCTCGAGGACGAGCGAGTAGGCGGCGAAGAGATCCGGGCTGTACGAGAACGCGCGGTCCGGGTCCAGCTGCGGGATCTCGAGCTCCATGAGAGCGAGCTCCGCCTGGCCGAGGTCGAGGCGGGCGCCGGACATGGCGATGGCCAGCGACACCTGCGCGCCGGGGCTCAGCGTGGTGCGGTCGATCGACCGTCCCAGCTCGAGCGCCTTGTCGGGTCGGCCGACGCCGCGCTCGGAGTCGACCATCAGCGGCACCTGCTCGTCCGAGCCGGAGATCCGACGGAAGGTCCGCAGCTCGCGCAGCGCCAGGGCGAAGTCGCCCGTCGCGTACGCCGAGATGGCCAGCGACTCGCGGACCACGGCGATGCGTCCCGCGCGGCGGGCCGCCGAGAGCACGTGGCGGTGCGCCAGCTCGGGGTCCTCCTCGAGGAGGCGGCCGGCCATCACCAGGTGACGGGCGACCCATTCGGCGTTGTCCTTCGAGAGCGTGCGCAGCTCGTTGCGGGCGACCTTGTCGAGGTCCTTGGCCTGCACGTCGTCCGGAAGGTCCGGGTCGTCGTGGCGCGGGCGCACCGACTGGAGGGAGCGCCGCTCGCGCTCCTCCTCGGTGAGCTCCGGCTCCTCGCGGGGGCCGCCGCGTCCGCCGCCGAAGCCCTCGCGTCCGCGTCCGCCACCCTGGCGGTCTCCGCCGCCCCGACGATCGTCCGACCACGGCCGGCTTCCCCCGTCGCGCGATCCACCGCGGAACGGAGGACGGGAGTCCCCGTCACGCTGCGGACGGGAGTCGCCACCACCACGGTAGGAAGGGCGGGAGTCACCATCCCGCTGCGGACGCGAATCTCCACCTCCACGGTAAGGAGGCCGGAAGTCCCCGTCACGCTGGGGACGCGAGTCGCCACCGCGATAGGGAGGACGAGAGTCACCGTCCCGCTGCGGACGCGAGTCGCCACCGCGATAGAGAGGACGGGAGTCCCCGTCACGCTGCGGACGTGAGTCCCCACCGCCACGGTAAGGAGGACGGGAGTCCCCATCACGCTGCGGACGCGAATCCCCACCGCCACGATAAGGAGGACGGGAGTCCCCGTCGCGCTGCGGACGTGAGTCGCCACCGCCACGGTACGGAGGACGGGAGTCCCCATCACGCTGCGGACGCGAATCCCCACCGCCACGGTGAGGAGGACGGGAGTCCCCGTCACGCTGCGGACGTGAGTCCCCACCGCCACGGTACGGAGGACGGGAGTCCCCATCACGCTGCGGACGGGAGTCCCCATCACGCTGCGGACGAGAGTCCCCACCACCACGGTACGGAGGACGAGAGTCCCCGTCGCGCTGCGGACGCGAATCCCCACCACCACGGTACGGAGGACGAGAGTCACCATCCCGCTGCGGACGGGAGTCGCCACCGCCGCGATAGGGAGGACGAGCATCACCGTCGCGGCGGGGGCGGGAATCGCCCGAGCCGCCGCGATCGTTCGAGGAGCGGCCGGGGCCGCCGGCGCGAGGCGGCCGCTCGTCACGACGTCCGGAGTCCCGGTCGTTGCGGTCGGATCCTGAGTCGTCCATGCGTTCCTCGCCTGTCGTGGTGATGCTCTGTGGAGTTGACCCGCCCGAGGGCGGGGAGGACGGCCGTAACCGTCGCACCACCCTAACCCGCACCGCGCTCCAGTGAGCAGCGGGGATCCGAGGTGGTGGTTAAACAGCGATGGCCACCCATTTCTGGGTGGCCATCGTGAATGGTGTCCGGCGGTGTCCTACTCTCCCACAGGGTCCCCCCTGCAGTACCATCGGC
>NZ_PSVO01000014.1:0-94135 GCF_002932325.1 Rathayibacter sp. AY1E2 | reverse complement strand
CTCGGGGGCGGTGCAGGAGGAGCGCTGCGGGACGCTCCTCCCCCGGCCCGTCGCGCGGGGGCGCTCCGGGCCGGGTGGAGAGGGGATCAGCTCGCGAAGGTCCAGGTGAGCGGGAGCGAGGCGGACAGGCCCTGGTAGGCGTTGGTGGCCGACGAGTCGAGGGTCACGGCGATGGAGAAGGGGGTGGAGGTGCCGGGGGTGACCGGGGCGGTGTTGAGGGTCTTGACGGCCGAGCCGGCGAGGGTCGCGGCGGTGCCGGTGAAGACGGTGGTCCCGCCGGAGGTGATCACGACGTTGAGCTTGCCGCAGAAGTCGGTGGCGGAGCCGGAGGCGCCGGCCGCGACGTTGTTGCTCTGCGAGCAGGTGGCGCCGGGGGTCAGCGTGAAGGTGTTGGCGTTGACGGTGCCGGTGTTCTTCAGCGTGATCGCGGTGGTGACGGTCTGGCCGGGGACCATCGTGGTCGATCCGCCGAACTTGTTGATGGTCGCGCAGGTCGCGGTGTTGGTGCTGATCGAGCCGCCGTCGGTGCTGAGGCAGGTGATGGGGCTGGCGCCGGTCGACTTCTCCTCCATGACGAGCGAGCCGGAGGCGGCGGTGTTGCCGGTGTTGGAGATGCTCGCGACGAAGCCGGACAGGGTGCCGGACATCGAGACGGAGAGGAGAGCAGCGGCGGCGATGCTCGTCGCGATGGCGAGGGGAGCGAAGCGGACGCGCTTGGACTTGGCGGTGTGGGTCGACATGGCAGGACTCCTGATCGGATGGGGCGGGCTGATGCTGAAGGGGGAGGGTCCGGCTGGTGTTCCGCCGAACTCGATTGACCGCTAAGTTACTTGATGGCAAAGATACATTGCAATCGTTCTTTCACCCCCTGTCCGGGTGACAGGCCGGGACCCCCGAGGGCGACCCGTACGATGACCCCAGCCCTACCCCGAGAAGGACGAATGACCACCGAGAGACCGACCCCGCGCGACGTCGACCAGGACGCGCCCGCCGTGCAGCTGCGGCAGTCGCTCCGCCTGCTCGAGAACGCGCAGCGGCACCTCCGCGCGAGCATCGCCGCGGGCGTGGGCGTGGGCATCTCGGAGCTCACCGCGCTCGAGGTCCTCGGCGAGTCGCCCGACCTCACGCCGAAGTGGCTGGGCCTCGAGCTCTCCCTCTCGACGGGCGCCGTGACCGCGCTCCTCGACCGGCTGGCGACCGCCGGCCACGTCGACCGGCTCGCCAACCCGCAGGACCGCCGCAGCGTCCTCCTGCGCCTCACCGCCTCCGGGGAGCAGCTGCTCGCGCAGGTGGACGAGCGCTACGACGAGGTCAGCGCGGAGGTGCTGAAGGCCTCCCCCGGGCTGAACGGCATGGCGGACGACCTGGCGCGTGCCGCCGCGGTCATCACCGCGCACACGATCCGCTGATCCGCGCCAGTCGCTAGGAGTCCAGCGCCCGGGTCAGGGTCCAGACGTTGCGCCCCTCCGAGCGCTCGTGCTCGAACGTGGTCGTCAGAGCCTGGATGAGAGCGAGCCCGCGGCCCGACTCCGCGAAGACGTCCGGCATCTCCCGCGGCCCCGTGCCGATGTCCGGCGGATCGGCCGTGTCGACCAGCTCCGCGTGGATCGCGTCTCCCTCGACGCGCACGACGAGGCGGCAGACGATCGTCGTCGTCGACGTCGCGTGCTGGATGACGTTGTCGACCAGCTCGACCAGCGCCGTCTCGACGGCCATGCGGTCGCGGGCCGGCAGGTCCGGCCGCTCGCCCCAGAGCCCGGCGAGCATCTCGTGGACGACCTCGGTGTCGTCCGGGGGCGTGCGGAACCCGACGCTGCGCTCAGTCACGGTACGCGTCGCCGGCCGTGTCGAAGAGGGTGAGCACCCGGTCCAGATTGGACAGCTGCAGCACCATCACGACCTGCTCGCTGGGCGCCGCGATCCGCAGGTCGCCGCCCGCCTGCCGCGCGGTCTTGAGAGCGCCGACCAGGGCGCCGAGGCCGGAGGAGTCCATGAACGTCACCGCGCTGAGCTCGACGACGATGCGGGGGCTGCCCTCGTCGATCGCCCGGCGGACGGCCGAGCGCAGCTCCGGAGCCGAGGCCGCGTTGAGCCGCCCCTCCCCCCGCAGCACGGCGATGTCGGGGGCGATCGTCTCGGTCGTGAACGTCATGCGGGGTCCTTCTCGGCGGAGCGGTCGGCGCCCGTGCGGGTCAGCACGAGGGCGGTGATGTCGTCGGACGCGGAGCCGGAGGCGGCGAGCGCCTTCAGCGCCTGCAGGAACTCGGCGGTGTCGGCGGAGTCGCGGGCGAGATCGACCGCGCGCGCCAGGGACTGCAGGGTCCCGTCGTAGAGGTCGAGGACGCCGTCGGTGAAGGCCAGGAGCGAGTCGCCGACCGCGAGCTCCACGGTCTGGGTGATCCAGCCGCCGTCCTCCGCGATGCCCAGCGGGAGGCCCAGTGCCGCGAGCCGCTGGAACGAGCCGTCGGCGCGGAGGAGGACGGTGAGCCCGTGGCCCGCGTCGACGAAGTCGATCCGGCCGGACGCGGTGTCGAGGCGCCCGTGGAAGAGGGTCGCGAAGGTCTCCGTGGCCGTGAAGTCGTCGTGCAGCTGGGCGCTCACCGCGCTGACGACCGCGTCGGGGTCGCCGCCCAGGCGCGCCCGGAACGCGGAGCGGATCGAGGCGGCCACGATCGCCGCCGCCGTCCCCTTGCCCATCACGTCCACGAGGGTCAGGTCGACCGTCTCGTCGTCGCCGCGCCAGCTGTAGAAGTCGCCGGTGATCGTCCACCGCGGCAGCGAGAGCCCCGAGAGCTCGTAGCCGGCAGGGTGGTGGAGGGAGGAGGGAGCCATCTGCGTCTGCATGTCGGCGGCGCGGTCGCGCTCCGCCGTGTCGCGCAGCTCGCGCTCGACCCACTCGCCGAACTCCTCGAGCAGCTGCCGCTCGTCCGGGGTGAGGCTCCGGGGCACGAAGTCGATGAGGCAGAGGGTGCCCAGCTGAAGGTCGCCCTCGACCGACAGCGGCCGCCCGGCGTAGAAGCGGACGTGCGGGTACCCCGCGACGTGCTCGTGCCCGACCCACGCCTCGTCGGCACCGAGGTCCGGCACGACGAAGGTGGTGCGCTTCTCGAGCGTCGCGTCGCAGAAGGTGCCGGCGCGCGGGTAGGCGAGCACGGCGTCCGGACGCTGCGGGGACTTCGTGAACAGCGTGGTGTCGTCGAGGAAGTGGATCTCGGCCACGGGCACGCGGAACAGCTCCTCGGCCATCCGCGTGATCCGGTCGAAGCGCTCCTCCGGAGCCGACCCCATCATCTCGAGCGCCTCGAGCGCCACCAGCCGCGGATCCTGCTCGGCCTCGATCATCCGTGCCCCCTTCCCCCTGCGCGCCGCGCCGGGACTCCCCGGAGCGCACACGCACCTCCGACCGTATCGCCCCGCTTGACGGGTGGGGGACCTTCGGCGCCTCTGTACCCCTCACGGGGTACGGCTGTCGCAGATCGCGCGGTCGGGAGCGTCGGCGGTGGCCGATCCCGGCCGTCCTCGCGTCCGCCTCTTGCCGCCGGACGGAGCGGACCCCTACTCTTCACCCGACGCTCCCCCGGCGACCCGTGAGCACCCGAAGCCCGCAGGCTCGTGGGCGTCGCCTCAGGAGCGCCCGTGCCCACCCAGCCGCGTCCCCTCCGCCGAACGCGCGCGGAGACGAACCGACCCTCTCGATCCGACGCGCCCCGGCGCGGGAGCCCGCTCGCTGCGGCGCTCCTGCTGGTGACCGCCCTGATCCTCCCGCTCGCCGCCGCGCCGACCGCGTCCGCCGTCGACTCGGCGGGCGACGAGTACGACGCGATGCGCCTCGGCCTCGTCGCCGACCTGACGGGCACGATCCCGGGCAGCGCGAGCGTCGGCGGCCTCGCCGCGGCGAAGGGCCGCCTCGTCGCCGAGGCCGAGGGCTACTGGTCGACGCTCGAGACCGGCGGCGGCGAGCCCTGGCCCGACCTGGTCACGGGCACCTCGGCGGTGGAGGTGTGGGCCGCCTACAAGCGGGTCACCGTCCTCGCGACCGCGCTGAAGACCCCCGGCACCGCCCTCAGCGGCGACCCGGCGCTCCTCCGCGACGTCGTCACGACCGCCGACTGGCTCTCGGCGAACCGCTACAACCGCTCCACCACCGGCACCTCCCGCTGGTGGGAGCAGCAGATCGGCATCCCGCTCGAGCTGAACAGCATCACCGCCCTCCTCTACCCCGACCTCTCGGCGGCGCAGGTGCAGGCCTACCTGTCGGCCTCGACGCGCTTCGCCGACACCGTCACCCGGACCGGCGCCAACCGCGTCTGGACGGCGGCGGTCATCGCCGGGCGGGCGGTGCTGCTGAAGCAGCCGACGAAGATCGCGGAGGCGGCCGCCGGCATCGACCCGGCGCTGCGGACGGTGGCGTCCGGCGACGGCTTCCACGCCGACGGCTCCTTCGTGCAGCACAGCGTCTTCGCCTACAGCGGCGGGTACGGGCTCTCGATGCTCGACACCCTCGACGACCTGTACGCGCTGCTCGCCGGCTCCCGCTGGGAGATCACGAGCCCGGAGGGGCTCGGCGTGTACGACCGGCTCGCCTCCTCCTTCGCCCCCGTCACCTGGTGCGGCGCCGTGATGTCGACGGTCCGCGGCCGCGAGACCGCGCGGGCGGAGTCGGAGGACGGCGACGTCGGCGTCCAGCTGCAGGCGGCGGTGCTGCGCCTCGCCGACAGCGCCCCTCCCTCGGCCAGGACACGGACGAACGCGCTGGCGAAGAGCTGGCTGGCCTGCAACTCCGGCAGCCCCGTGAGCATCGAGACGGCCGGATCCGTCAGCGACGTCGTGCGCGCGCGGCTCGTCCTCGCCGACACCGGCCTGACCGCGACCCCGATCGGCTCGGGCGTCCGGGCCTTCGCAGGCATGGACCGCTTCACGCGGACCACGGCGACCTCGGGCTTCGCCGTCGGCCTGTCGAGCACGCGGATCGCCCGCTACGAGTCGCTCAACGGCGAGAACCGCAGCGGCTGGTACACCGGCGACGGAGCGACGTCGCTCCACCTGGGCAGCGGGCGCCAGTACGACGACGGCTACTGGGCCACGGCGAACCCGTACCGGATGCCCGGCACCACCGAGGACACGATCGTCCGGAGCGCGGGCGAGGGCGCGTCGTCCCGCCCGACGACGACCTTCACCGGGAGCCTCGAGAGCCCGTCGCGGCGGACGGGGATCGCGGCGCTCGACTTCGACGCGGCGTCGGTGAGCCTGGTCGCGAAGAAGGCCTGGTTCACCTTCGACGACGAGATCCTCGCGCTCGGCTCCGGGATCACGGCGACCGACATGTCCGGGACCGGCTGGGACGGGGCGCGCCGGCGCGCGGAGACGGTGATCGACGACCGCCGCGACGTCGCTCCCGATGCGAGGCTCCGCGTCGACGGCGTCCTCCGCGGTGCGGAGGCGACCGCCACGAGTACCGCCCGCTGGGCCTCGATCACCGGCTCCGCGGAGTCGGTGGGCTACGTCTTCCCGACGCCGATCGCCCTGACCGCGCAGGGGCGGACCCGCACCGGAGCCTGGAGCGCCGTGAGCGCCGCCGGTCCGACGGCGCCGGTGACCGGCCACTACTACTCCCTCACGACGAGCCACGGCACGAACCCGACCGGCGCCTCGTACGCGTACACGGTCCTCCCCGGCGCCTCCGAGGCGGCGACCGCCGCGTACGCGGCGGACCCGGACGTGACCGTGCTCAGCAACACACCCCAGCTGAGCGCCGCCCGCGACCGCTCGACCGGCACCGTGAGCGCCGTGTCGTGGAAGGCCGGGACCACGAGCCCCGTCCTCGTCGGAGGCGCCCGGGTCGCGAGCATCACCGGCGCCGGACTGGTCTCGATCCGGGAGGACGCGGACACGGTGACCGTCTCGACCGTCGACCCGACGCAGGTCTCGACGAGCGCGCTCACCGTGACGCTCGCGCGGCCGACCGCGGGCACGGTGTCCTCGAGCGCCGCCCTGAGCGTGACGAGCAGGACGAGCACCGCGACGACGATCACGTTCCGGCCGAACGGGCTGAAGGGAGCGACGGCGTCCATCGTGCTCGCGAAGAGGGCCGCCACTCCGGTGCCGACGGCCACGCCCACGCCGACCGCGACCGCCGCGTCGACCTCGACGCCGACCGCCACGGCGACTCCGCTTGCCGCCGTCGGGGCCGGCACCCACCAGAACGGCTCACCGGCCGTCGCCGTCACGGGCACCTGGTCCACGACCTCCTCCTCCGCGGACAGCGGCGGCGGCGTCTCCTTCTCGTCGACGGGGGGCGCCTCGGCGACCCTCCGCTTCACCGGCACCGGAGTCTCGTGGGTGAGCCGCCGGTCCAGCACGTCCGGGATCGACGAGGTCCGCCTCGACGGCGTCCTCGTGGCCTCGGTCGACCGCTACAGCGCCACCACCCGCTCCGCCCAGACCGTCTGGACCAGCGGCATCCTGCCCGCCGGCATCCACACCGTCACGATCACCCGCGGCAGCACACGGAATCCGGCGGCGACCGGGGGCAATCTGATCCACGACGCCTTCGTCGTGAGGGGCTGACCGCCCGGCTATCACCGGCCGCGGTGCCTGGCCAGGCCGCCCCCTCTCCTGATAGGCACACCGTCTCTCTATCCCTCCGGCTCCTGCGCGGGCCGCAGTCGTCTCGGACCACACCGCGAGATCGCCTACCGGCCGCCCCCCGAAGCGACCTCGGCCGCCGGGCGGTAAGTAGCGGTGAGGCAGAACTACCGTCGATAATGGTTCGGGTCGTCGGCCGAGCAGCCCTTTTTGCTACTCCGTCTCAATAACAGCGTCACGATCAGCAGCGCAGGGAGTCTCGAATGACAGCGTGGGTAGTTCGAGCCGGGGCGAGTGGCGAACGCGACTCCTGGACCCTCGAGAAGTCGATCGCAGGAGGCGGGTTCCACGAGGTCGAGGACCTTTCCCACCTCACTTTACGGGGCCAGATCGCCGCATCAGTGGAAGCGGGGTTCCCAAGGGACTCGCAGCCGGGTCGGCTCGCGAACTACACCGGTCAATTACTCGCCCTCCGGACCCTCATCGAGCCGGGCGACATCGTTGTGACTCCACTGAAGTCGACGAAGCGAATCGCGATCGGGGTGTGCACTCGCGGCTACAGCTTCGATGCCGACGAGCCTGATCCGACACGCCGCCATACCATCGGGGTCGAATGGAGAAATTCGGAAATCTCCCGCGGTTCCCTCAAGGACGATCTTCTCAACACGGTGAATGGCGCAATGACCATTTTCCGCGCAACGAAGAACAATGCAGAGGCAAGATTGCGAAGCGTGATGCAGACAGGGGTGGATCCGGGCTCCGGACCGATCAGCGCTCCCCAGAGCTCCGCGGTTTCCGCTGGAATGGACGAAAGGCGAAGCACGGTCGAGGACGTAACGGACCCTCGAAGCGTTCCCACTCTTCAGGCAATCCGCGACAGGGTGAGGACTCACCTCATCGAGAACTTCGGCGGCCACAAGTTGAGCCACCTTGTCGGCGATCTCCTGAGGGCCGAGGGCTACACCTGTGATGTGTCACCCGAGGGGCCCGATTTCGGGGTAGACATCATCGCCGGACGCGGTCCGCTCGGTCTGGATTCTCCGACCCTCATCGTCGAGGTCAAATCTGAAGCAGGTCAGATAGGTGCGCCTGTTGTACGAGGCCTCCAGGGAGCGATGGCTTCGAACAAGGCTGATCAGGGTCTGCTCGTAGCCTGGGGCGGTCTGAATCGTCAGGCGCGCACCGCCATTCGCACCGATCGCCTGACGATCCGCGTCTGGGACTCAGAGGACCTTCTTGATCGTTTGTTCATGGTCTACGAGCGCTTGCCCGAAACCACTCGATCGAGAATCCCACTGACGAGGACGTGGATTCTTGACGAGGACATCGACTCTTGAAGACCTGAAGGTACTTGGCGGCAAGCAGGATCGCTTCTCCCGAAACTCCCGGGTCGATCCGTTTCGCCTCACCCGAGGGGCGATCAAAATGGTCGTCAATGCCTACTCGAGCAAGTGGACGCGTTGAACACGGTGATTTCTGCGCGCAGGTAGTATTCATGCATGACAGTCGCGAGTCCGCCACGCCACAATCGCCCCGCCTCCTTCTGGGTGGCACTCATCGGTGCTGTGATAGTCGCCGTCCTTGCCGCTGTCGCGGTCGCAGTGACAGTCGTCACACAGCAACAGGAACTCGCACGAGCGTCTGAGGCGGCGACGAATTACGCAGCTCAAGTGGACGACCTGCGGGACGCCCTGGACGAGGCGGACTCGCGTCTCGACGTCTGCGAGGCGGAAGCAGACCTCCTCGCAGCGAACTTCGACTCGGCTCTGGCCTCATTCACCGCGATGCTCGCCGCCAGTGACTCGCGAGACGACGCCGCTTTCGCAGAGAGCTACGCGAATCTGGCTGTGTCTCGTGACAGTCGAGATTCGTATATCGGCTGCTGATCCGAAGGTTTCAGCCCATTCGGCGTGAGCCTCGGTCGCCGGTCCTCGGGCTGAGGGTGTCTTGGCCAGGGAGTGCCCCGTCGCTATGGTGCAGATCTCCAAAATTCCCCATTGGCGACGCAAGGGCTGTGTCTGGCCCGATCGCTCCTCCAGCTCACCACTCACGACGGCCCGGCTATCACCGGCCGCGGTGCCTGGCCAGGCCCTCGCCCGGTGGCGGGCGGGCCCGTAGCGTCGCCCGGACCGATCGACCCGCCGGGGTCACGACGAGAGGACGCGCCATGAGCAGCACGAGCGACATGATCCGGAGCCACCCCGAGGAGCTGCGAGGCGTCGATCCGGAGGTCCTCGCCGAGTGCATCGACGCGTGCGGCGCCTGCGCGCTCACCTGCACCGCCTGCGCCGACGCGTGCCTCGGCGAGGAGTCGGTCGCCGAGCTGGTCCACTGCATCCGCACCGACCTCGCCTGCGCCGACGTGTGCGCCGCGACCGGCGCCGTGCTCTCCCGCCGCGGCGTCGTCGGATCCGCGGCCGTCCGCGCCCTCGTCGAGGCCTGCCTCCTGGCCTGCCGCGCCTGCGCCGACGACTGCGAGCAGCACGCCGGGATGCACGAGCACTGCCGGATCTGCGCCGAGGCCTGCCGCCGCTGCGAGCAGGCGTGCGAGAGGCTGCTCGCGCAGCTCTGAGCGCGGGCGCCACCGCGGGACGCCTCCCCCACCGGATTCGACGGGCGGCTGTCAACCGTCCTGCCCTGAGCGTCCGGCGCTCCTACGGTCGGTGGCGAGCACGGCGTCGTCGGGGCGCGGAGCGATCGCAGGCGGTCCTTCCGTCCCCGACGATCCGCAGACGCTCGAGATGGAGGACGACCGTGGCCCAGACCAGCACCGAGCGCGACCGCACCGCGCCCGACCCCGACGACTCCCGCAAGCCCGACGGACCGACCGAGGTCACCAAGCGCTCGTGGGGCTACGTCCTCAAGAAGACGCTCCGCGAGTTCGGCGCCGACCAGTGCACGGACATCGCGGCCGGACTCACCTACTACGCCGTCCTCGCGCTGTTCCCCGGGCTGCTCGCGATCGTCTCGATCCTCGGCCTCTTCGGCCAGGCCGAGACCACGACCGACACCGTGCTCGAGATCGCCGGCGGGTTCGTCTCGGCCGACGTCCTCGACACGGTCCGCGGCCCGATCCAGGAGCTCACCTCCAGCCCCGCCGCCGGCCTGGCGTTCGTCACCGGTGTCCTCGGCGCCCTCTGGTCCGCCTCCGGCTATGTCGGCGCGTTCGGGCGCGGCATGAACCGCGTCTACGAGATCGACGAGGGCCGCCCGATCTGGAAGCTGCGCCCCACGATGCTCGCCGTCACCCTCGTGACGGTCCTCCTGCTCGTGATCGCCGGGCTGATCCTCGTGCTCAGCGGACCCGTCGCGCAGACCATCGGCGACGCCGTCGGCCTCGGCGAGGTCGCCCTGACCGTGTGGAGCATCGCGAAGTGGCCGGTGCTGATCGCGATCATGGTCGTGATCGTCGCGGTCCTCTACCACTGGTCGCCGAACGTGCGGCAGCCGAAGTTCCGCTGGACCAGCATGGGATCGATCCTCGCCCTCGTCGTCTGGGCGCTGGCCTCGGCCGGCTTCGCGTTCTACGTCGCCAACTTCAGCAACTACAACAAGACCTACGGCGCCCTGGGCGGTGTGATCGTCTTCCTCCTCTGGCTCTGGATCACGAACCTCGCCCTGCTCTTCGGGGCCGAGTTCGACGCCGAGCTCGAGCGCGGCCGCCAGCTGCAGGCGGGCATCCCGGCGGAGGAGCACATCCAGCTCCCGCCCCGCGACACCCGGCAGAGCGAGAAGAAGGCGGAGAAGCACGCCGAGGACGTCGCCGACGGCCGCGAGCTCCGCGAGAGCGCCGGGCGCCCCGAGCGGTGATCCCGACCGGGCGGGACCTCCCGGCCCATTAGGGGAGCCGCCTCCCCGCGGCAACCCTCTTGAGGGCCCGTGGGCGGCGCGCGGAGGCTGGACGCATGCGGAAACTGCACTACTCCAGCGGCCACCTCCTCGTCGGCGACCTGACCTGCAAGGCGGTCCTCCGGTACGCCCGGGCCCTCGCGGACGTCAACAAGTCGGACGTCGTCTCGGTGCCGGTCCTGACCGAGGGCGGCGGCCGCGCCTACGCCCACCTGCTGATCGGGCCGGCGAGCCAGCTCTGGTCGCTGCCGATCGACAGCAGCGAGGTGGAGGATCCGGACGACGCGGAGGTCATCGCCCACATCGAGCTCGAGACGCGCCGCATGCAGCCGGCCCGCCCCTCCTGGAGCGAGGAGATGACGGACATCCCGCCGCTGGACTTCCTCGAGTACACGGACATCGCCGACCTCGAGGACGCCCGGCGCGACCCGACGGACTAGGCCGCCGCCGGCTCCTCGGTGGAGCGGGAGTCGCTGAGGGACAGCGAGCCGATCGTCGCGATCACGCCGACGAGGACCGCCACGACCAGGAAGGCGACCCGCTCACCCGCGAAGAAGCTCCGGACGAGGTCCGCGCTCCACGCGCCCGCCGGGAGGGTGGTCGCCACCAGTGCGGCGATCAGCGTGCCGACGACGGCCGTGCCGATGCTGGTGCCGATCTCCTGGGCCGTGTCGTTGAGCGCCGCACCGATCGACGTGCGGTTCGCGGGCATCGCCTCGACGAGGGCGACGGCGCAGATGGTCATGATCGTCCGCAGGCCCACCGTCATCACGACCATCATCACGGCGATCGCGAGGTAGCCCCGGTCCATCGCCCAGGACATCCCGAGCAGCGCGCCGACCAGGAGCCCGGTGCCGATCAGGCAGGCCGCGCGGTGCCCCAGCTTCGCGGCGAGGCGCTCGGTGACCGGAGTGGCGGCGAGCATCGTGACGATGACGGGCAGGTTCGCGAGGCCGGCGCGCACCGGGCTCCAGCCGTAGGCGTACTGGAAGTGCAGGATCAGGCCGAACAGGACGCTCGCGAAGGCGACCGAGGCGCCGAGCTGCGTGAGCGCCGCTCCCCGCGCGGGGCCGGCGCGGAAGATCGCGAGGTCGATCATGGGCGAGACGGCGCGGCGCTCGCGGACGACGAATCCCGCGACGGCGGCGACGGTGCCCGCGGCGCAGGCGATCGTGAGGAGCGACAGCCAGCCGTTCTCGACTCCGCTGGTGAGCGTGTAGCAGCCGAGCCCCACCGCGGCGACGGTGAGGGCGGTCCCCGGCAGGTCGAGCCGACCGGAGGTGAGGTCGGCGCGCTGATCCGCGGGGACTCCGAGGCGCACGCCGATCCAGACCAGCAGCGCGATCGGGGCGTTGACGACGAGCAGCCACTGCCAGCTGACGGTGCTGAGGATCGAGCCGCCGAGGAGGGGGCCGAGGACCATGCCGGACATCCCGACGATCATCACGATCGTGATCGACCGCATGCGGAGCCTCTCGTCGTCGAAGAGCCGGAACACCAGCGACATCGTGACGGGCGCCATGGCGGCCGCGGCGCAGCCGAGCGCCGCGCGGAGGGCGATCAGCTGGCCGATGTCGGTGACGAGGACGACGGCGAGGCTGATCAGCCCGAACGCGGCGAGGCCGGTGAGGAGCACGCGGCGGCGGCCGAACCGGTCGGCGGCGGACCCGGCTGTCAGCAGCAGCCCGCCGAAGGTCAGGGAGTAGGCGCCGGTCACCCACTGCAGTCCGGCGGTCGACCCGTCGAGTGAGCGTCCGATCGTCGGGAGGGCGATCGAGAGCAGCGTGTTGTCGACCATCTCGACGAAGAACGCGAGGCAGAGAGCGGCGAGCGGGAGTGCCGCGGAGCGGAGGGAGGTGTGAGCGCGGGACTCGGTGGAGGTGGTCGTCGGAGCGGACATCGAGGCGCCTTCCTATCGAACGCCGTTCGACTCTCGTACGGCGTTCGATAGTATGGAACGCCGTTCGGTAAGATGCAAGCCATGCCTGCAGATCGCCCGACGGAGACCGCTGCCGCGCCCTCCCCCGCCCGGGGCCGCCGCCGAGCGTCGCACTCGCTCGACACCGTGCTGGCCGAGGCGATCGCGATCCTCGACGAGTCCGGGGAGTCGGCCCTCACGTTCCGCGCGCTCGCGGCCCGACTCGGCGGCGGTGTGGCGAGCATCTACTGGTACGTCGGCAGCCGCGACGAGCTGCTGGAGCGGGCGACCGACGAGGTCATGGGTCGGGTCCTCGCAGACAGCGAGCCGCTCACCCACGGGCCGGACCCGATCGACAACGTCCGCGCCGTCGCACTGGCCCTCTTCGACGAGTGCGTCCGCCGACCCTGGTTCGGCCTCTACATGCTCCGCACGACCGGGGTGCAGCCCAACTCGATGGCGATGTACGAGCGCCTCGGGCAGCAGCTCATGGCTCTCGACCTGACGCCCCGGCAGCGGTTCCACGCCGTGTCGTCCATCGTCAGCTACGTCGTCGGAGTCGCGGCCGACCTGGCGCAGCCGCCGCCCCGCGAGTTCCTCGAGAGCGGGATGGAGAGGGGCGAGTTCCTCGAGCACCTGGCCGACCGCTGGCGCGCCCTCGATCCGGAGGAGTTCCCCTTCGGCCACCACGCGGCCGACGTCATGGCGACGCACGACGACCTCGACGTGTTCCGCTCCGGCCTCGACCTGCTGCTGGCCGGGCTCCGGCTGCAGGCGGGGCGGGGCTGAGGCCTCCGGCGAGACGCCCCTACTGCTCGTCCCGGGACCCGCGACAGCTCGACGAGCGCCGTACGACGAGCTCGGGCTGGAAGCGCACCTGACGCGGCTCCCGCTCGAGGAGGAGCTCGACGGCCGTCGCGCCGAGGAGCGCGCTCGGCTGCCGGACACTCGAGAGCGGCACGACCGTGGCGGTCGCGAAGGCGATGTCGTCGTAGCCGATGAGGGCGATGTCCTCGGGGACGCGGACCCGGCCGAGGAGCACGAGCGCCTGCAGGACCCCCACCGCGAGCAGGTCGTTGGCGCAGAAGACCGCGTCCGGGCGATCCTCCGCGTCCCGCTCGGCGAGAGCCCGGCCGGCTTCCCTGCCCGCCAGGACCGAGAGCGCGTCGGTGGGGATCTCCTCGAGGACCGCGCCCTCGACGGCGGCGACGGCCGCGCGTGCACCGGCCAGACGGTCGGCGACCTGCCGGATCGACTCCGGACCCCCGATCACGGCGAGGCGGCGGCGACCGAGACCGAGCAGGTGCTCCGCGGCGAGGCGCCCCCCTGCCACGTCGTCGACCGAGACCGAGGAGACGGCGGGGTCGTCCGATTCGCTGTCGACCAGGACGCAGGGGATGCCGTGCGATCGGAGACGGGCGAGCCGCGTCGGGTTCTCACCCTGCGGCGAGAGGAGGACACCGGTCACCCGCTGCTCCTCGAAGAGGTCGAGGTAGGCGCCCTCGCGTTCCGCGTCGCCGTCGGTGCTCGCCAGCAGGACGGCGAGACCGGCCTCCGCAGCCCGGGCCTGGGCACCCCTGGCGAGCTCGGCGAAGAAGGGGTTCCCGCCGTCGAGGACGATGAGGCCGATGCTGCGGCTGCGTCCGGCGCGGAGCTGGCGGGCGGCGTCGTTGCGCACGAAGCCGAGCTCGGTGATCGCGTCCTGCACCCGGCGGACGGTGTCGGCGTTCACGCTCGATCGCCCGTTGAGGACGTTCGACACGGTGCCGACGGCGACACCCGCGCGGGCGGCGACGTCCCGGATGCTCACGGCCACGGCGGGTCCCTCCTCCGGTCGGGTCGGGCCCGACGCTCGGAGCCCCGGGCCCGAGGGTAGGCCATCCCCTCCTCGCCGGGACCGCGGGCAAGCGGTTCCTTTGACACCGGGCGGAGGGGGCGACTAGGGTCGCTGCCGAGCGATGAAACGATTCATCCATCGCCTTCCGCCACCGCCGTCTCGAAGGATCCGCCCGTGACCGACCTCTCCCCCGATCTCCTCACCCGGCTCGAGCAGCAGGCGATCGAGCTGCCCTCGTGGGCCTTCGGCAACGCCGGCACCCGCTTCAAGGTCTTCACCACTCCGGGGACCCCGCGCACCATCGAGGAGAAGATCTCGGACGCGGCGACCGTCCACGAGCTCACCGGACTCGCGCCGACCGTGGCGCTGCACATCCCCTGGGACGAGGTCGACGACTACTCCGCGCTCGGCGCCTTCGCCGCATCGAAGGGCGTCGCGCTGGGCACGATCAACTCGAACACCTTCCAGGACGACGACTACAAGTTCGGCTCGCTGACGCACTCCGACCCGCGGATCCGCCAGAAGGCGATCGACCACCACCTCGCGTGCATCGACGTCATGGACGCGACCGGATCGCGCGACCTCAAGATCTGGCTCGCCGACGGCTCCAACTACCCCGGCCAGCAGGACATCCGCGGTCGCCAGGACCGCCTGGCCGATTCCCTCGCCGCGATCTACGAGCGCCTCGGCGCCGATCAGCGGATGGTCCTCGAGTACAAGTTCTTCGAGCCCGCGTTCTACCACATGGATGTGCCGGACTGGGGCACCTCCTACGCCCACGTCGCCGCGCTCGGCGACCGCGCGCTCGTCTGCCTCGACACCGGCCACCACGCGCCGGGCACCAACATCGAGTTCATCGTCGCGCAGCTGCTGCGCCTCGGGAAGCTCGGCTCCTTCGACTTCAACTCGCGCTTCTACGCGGACGACGACCTGATCGTCGGCGCCGCCGATCCCTTCCAGCTATTCCGCATCCTCCACGAGGTGGTCCGCGGCGGCGGCTTCGGTCCCGACTCGCCGGTCGCGTTCATGCTCGACCAGTGCCACAACGTCGAGGACAAGATCCCGGGCCAGATCCGCTCCGTGCTCAACGTGCAGGAGATGACGGCGCGCGCGCTGCTCGTCGACCGCGACCAGCTCGAGCAGGCGCAGCTCGCCGGCGACGTGCTCGGTGCGAACGGGATCCTGATGGACGCCTTCTACTCGGACGTCCGCCCCGCGCTGGCCGCCTGGCGCGAGACCCGGGGCCTCCCCGCCGACCCGATGCGCGCCTACGCCGACTCGGGCCGCGCTCAGCAGCTCGCCGAGGAGCGCATCGGCGGCACCCAGAGCTCCTGGGGCGCCTGACCGATCCAGGGCGGGGCCGTCCGTCGCCGCGGCGGACGGTCCCGTCCCGACCCCTCCCTCCTCCTCACCACTTCTCTCCGAACAGGAACCCTCGCACCCCATGACGAACGACACCGCCGCGGAGCTCATCGCCCGCTCGAACCGCCTCGGAGCAGACCCGCGCACCACGAACTACGCGGGCGGGAACACCTCCGCGAAGGGCGTCGAGACCGATCCCGTGACCGGCGAGCCCGTCGAGCTGCTGTGGGTGAAGGGCTCCGGAGGAGACCTGGGCACGCTCACCGAGTCCGGCCTCGCCGTGCTCCGGCTCGACCGCCTCCGTGCGCTCGTGAACGTCTACCCGGGCATCGAGCGCGAGGACGAGATGGTCGCCGCCTTCGACTACACGCTGTACGGCAAGGGCGGCGCCGCCCCCTCGATCGACACCGCGATGCACGGCCTCGTGGACGCCGCGCACGTCGACCACCTGCACCCCGACTCCGGCATCGCCTTCGCGACCGCCGCCGACGGCGAGCGCCTCACCGCCGAGGCCTTCGGCGGAACCGTCGCGTGGGTCCCGTGGCGCCGCCCCGGCTTCCAGCTCGGCCTCGACATCGCCGCCGTCAAGGAGGCGCGCCCCGAGGTCATCGGTGCGATCCTCGGCGGCCACGGCATCACCGCCTGGGGCGACACGAGCGAGGAGGCGGAGGCGAATTCGCTCCGCATCATCCGGACCGCGAGCGCCTACATCGCCGAGCACGGCCGCCCCGAGCCCTTCGGCCCGGCCCTCGACGGCTTCGCCGCCCTCCCGGAGGAGGAGCGCCGCGTGAAGGCCGCCGCCCTCGCCCCGCACCTGCGCGCGATCGCCTCGCGCGACCGTCCCCAGGTCGGCCACTTCACCGACTCCGCCGAGGTCCTCGACTTCCTCGCGAGCACCGAGCACCCGCGCCTGGCCGCACTCGGCACCTCCTGCCCCGACCACTTCCTCCGCACCAAGGTGAAGCCGCTCCTCGTCGACCTGCCG
Organism: Rathayibacter sp. AY1E2; assembly: GCF_002932325.1. Lineage (NCBI taxonomy): Bacteria > Bacillati > Actinomycetota > Actinomycetes > Micrococcales > Microbacteriaceae > Rathayibacter > Rathayibacter sp. AY1E2. The sequence continues at coordinate 77,599 of NZ_PSVO01000014.1, read as the reverse complement.
GCCACCGCGTCCGTCGAGGAGATCCTCGAGCGCCTCCCCGCCCTGCACGAGGTGTACCGCGCCGACTACCAGGCCTACTACGACGTGCACGCGACGCCGGAGAGCCCCGCGATCCGCGGCGCCGACCCGCTGATCGTGCTCGTCCCCGGCGTGGGCATGTTCTCCTACGGCGCGAACAAGCAGACCGCCCGCGTCGCCGGCGAGTTCTACGTCAACGCGATCAACGTCATGCGCGGCGCCGAGGCGATCTCGACCTATGCGCCCATCGACGAGGCCGAGAAGTTCCGCATCGAGTACTGGGCCCTCGAGGAGGCGAAGCTGCAGCGGATGCCGGAGCCCAAGCCCCTCGCCTCCCGCATCGCCCTGGTGACCGGTGCCGCCTCGGGCATCGGCAAGGCCATCGCCACCCGCCTCGCGGCAGAGGGCGCCTGCGTCGTCGTCGCCGACCTCGACCTCGCGAAGGCGCAGGCCGCGGCCGCCGAGCTCGGCTCGACCGACGTCGCGGTGGGAGTCGCGGCGAACGTGGCCGATGCCGCTGCCGTGAAGGCCGCGATCGACGCGACCGTGCTCGCCTTCGGCGGATTGGACCTCGTCGTCAACAACGCCGGTCTCTCGCTCTCGAAGTCGCTCTTCGACACCACCGAGGCCGACTGGGACCTCCAGCACGACGTGATGGCGAAGGGCTCGTTCCTCGTCTCGCAGGCCGCTGCCCGGGTGCTCGTCGACCAGAAGCTGGGCGGCGACATCGTCTACATCTCCTCGAAGAACTCGGTCTTCGCGGGCCCGAACAACATCGCCTACTCCGCGACCAAGGCCGACCAGGCCCACCAGGTGCGCCTGCTGGCGGCCGAGCTCGGCGAGCACGGCATCAAGGTCAACGGCATCAACCCCGACGGCGTCGTCCGCGGCTCCGGCATCTTCGCCTCCGGCTGGGGCGCGAACCGCGCCAAGACCTACGGCATCGACGAGGAGGACCTGGGCGCGTTCTACGCGAAGCGCACGATCCTCAAGCGCGAGGTCGTCCCCGAGAACGTCGCCAACGCCGTCTTCGCCCTCTGCACGTCCGACTTCTCCCACACCACGGGTCTGCACATTCCCGTGGACGCTGGAGTCGCGGCGGCGTTCCTCCGATGAAGGCCGTCGCCGCCGTCGACCTCGGCGCGACCAGCGGCCGGGTGATCCTCGGCTCCGTCAGCCACGACGAGCTGCGGCTGCGGCACGTCGCGCGGTTCCCGAATCAGCCGGTGCGCACCCACGAGGGCGCCTCGTCCGCACTGCACTGGAACATCCTGGAGCTGTACCGCTCGCTGACGGCGGGGCTCGCGAGCGCTCTCCGCGAGGAGCCGGAGACCCTCTCGATCGGCGTCGACTCGTGGGCCGTGGACTACGCGCTGTTGCGTCAGGGCCGGATGCTCGGCACCCCGTACCACTACCGCGACGAGCGGACCGTGCGCGGCGTCGCCGACGTCCACGCCCGGATCGACGGCGACGAGCTGTACCGGCGCAACGGCCTGCAGCACCTGCCGTTCAACACGCTGTTCCAGTTCGCCGCGGAGCGCGACGTGCTGGCCCTGGCGGACCGGGCTCTGCTCGTCCCCGACCTCATCGGCTACTGGCTGACCGGTGTCGCGGCGACCGAGATCACGAACGCCTCCACCACCGGGCTCCTCAGCCCGCACACCCGGGCGTGGGACGAGGACCTCCTCACGCGCCTCGACCTTCCGCGCGAGATCCTCGCGCCCCTGATCGAGCCGGGCACCCGGCTCGGCACGCTCCTGCCCTCCGTCGCCGCCGACCTCGGCGCACCGGAGAGCCTGGGCGTCGTCGCCGTCGGCTCCCACGACACGGCCTCCGCCGTCGTCGCGGTGCCCTCGACGGGCGATCACGTGGCGTACATCTCGAGCGGAACATGGTCGCTCGTCGGCGTCGAGCTCGAGAGGCCGGTGGTCTCGCTGGAGGGTCGGACCGCCGGCTTCACCAACGAGGGCGGCGTCGACGGGCGTGTCCGCTTCCTGAAGAACGTGTCGGGACTCTGGCTCCTCTCGGAGTCGATCCGGACCTGGGAGAAGCAGACCGGCGAGCGGATCGAGCTGCCGCTCCTCCTCGCCGAGGCCGCCGCGATCCGCGGCCGCGTCACCACCTTCGACGCGGCCGACGAGCGCTTCGTCGCACCGGGGAACATCCCCGGCCGGATCGTGGAGTGGTGCGTCGAGCGCGGGGTCGCTCAGCCCCGCTCCCGCGCGGAGTTCGTGCGCTCGATCCTCGAGTCCCTCGCGGAGGCCTACGCCACGACCCTCCAGCAGGCGTCCGCGCTCTCGGGCACACCGATCGACACCGTGCACATCGTGGGCGGCGGATCGCAGAACGAGCTGCTCTGCCGGCTGACCGCCGACCGCACCGGCCTCACCGTGCTCGCCGGTCCGGTCGAGGCGACCGCGATCGGCAACATCCTCGTCCAGGCCCGCGCTCAGGGCCTCGCGCACGGATCCCTCGAATCGCTCCGCTCCCTCGTGCTCCACGCCTTCCCGCCGGTCCGCTACGACCCCCGCCCCACCTCCTCCCCCGAGAAAGGCTGACCAGCATGGTCCAGCGCCAGTTTCCCAAGCCCGTCGAGCTGCTCGAGTACCTCAGCTTCAAGAAGCCCGAGCTCGACGGCCGCAAGCGCCGCCTCGACGCCGCCCTCACGATCGAGGACCTCCGCACCATCGCGAAGCGCCGCACCCCCAAGGCCGCATTCGACTACACCGACGGCTCAGCCGAGGGCGAGATCTCGATCGCTCGCGCCCGCCAGGCCTTCGAGGACGTCGAATTCCACCCGCAGGTGCTCCGCGACGTCGCCGCCGTCGACACCACCGCCACCGTCCTCGGGGCGCCCTCCGCCCTGCCCTTCGGGATCGCTCCGACCGGGTTCACCCGCCTGATGCAGACCGAGGGCGAGACGGCGGGAGCGGGTGCCGCGGCCGCCGCGGGCATTCCGTTCACCCTCTCCACGCTCGGCACCACCTCGATCGAGAACGTGAAGAAGGTCAACCCCGACGGCCGCAACTGGTTCCAGCTCTACGTGATGCGTGACCGCGAGATCTCCTACGGCCTCGTCGAGCGCGCCGCGGAGGCCGGCTACGAGACACTCTTCTTCACCGTCGACACACCGGTCGCCGGTGCGCGGCTCCGCGACAAGCGGAACGGCTTCTCCATCCCGCCGCAGCTCACCGTCAGCACCGTCCTTGACGCTCTCCCGCGCCCCTGGTGGTGGTTCGACTTCCTCACCACGCAGAAGCTCGAGTTCGCCTCCCTCAGCGCCACCGGCGGCACCGTCGGCGACCTCCTCGACCTCGCCATGGATCCCACCATCAGCTTCGAGGACCTGAAGGTCATCCGCGAGATGTGGCCCGGCAAGCTCGTCATCAAGGGCGTGCAGAGCGTCGAGGACGCCCACAGGTTCGCCGACTTCGGCGTCGACGGCATCGTCCTCTCCAACCACGGCGGCCGCCAGCTCGACCGCGCGCCGATCCCCTTCCACCTGCTCCCCGAGGTCGTCCGCGAGGTCGGTGGCGACACCGAGGTGATGGTCGACACAGGCATCATGAACGGCGCCGACATCGTCTCCTCCATCGCGCTCGGCGCGAAGTTCACCCTGATCGGCCGCGCCTACCTCTACGGCCTCATGGCCGGCGGACGCCAGGGCGTCGACCGCACCATCGCGATCCTCTCCGACCAGATCGTCCGCACCATGAAGCTCCTCGGCGCTCACTCCCTGGAGGAGCTGACGCCGCAGCACGTGACCCAGCTCGAGCGCCTGCTGCCGCGGCCCCGCAGCTGAGACGAGCAGCGCGGACGTCTGCGTCCTTCCTCCGAAGACGTCCCCACTCCTCCGAACGTCTCGTCCTCTCGCTAGTCTTGAAGCGCTTCATTCTTCCGACGACTCAATGACGAGGAGCAGGACATGCATTCGACGACAGAACCCCGACGATCAGCGGACGGGGGCGTCCCGGACCACCGGCGCCGCAGGCGGGCCGGCCTCGCCGGAGTGGCCGCACTCGCGATCGCGGCACTCGGCGTGACGGCTGCAGGGCCGGCGGCCGCCCCAGCAACCGCAGCCGGAGGCAGCGTCTCCATCACCTGGAGCTCGGACGACGGCGCCTACCGCCTGACAGACCGGCCCTCCGCGACCCTGGCGACCACCACGACCACCACCACGGATGCGAGGATCACCGTCGACCCGGGAGCCGCGTACCAGCGCATCCTCGGCCAGGGCCAGTCGCTCGAGAGCAGCAGCGTCGCGAACATCGCCGCGCTGTCGCCGACGAAGCGGGAGCAGCTGATGAACCAGCTGTTCAGCCCCTCGACCGGGAACGGATACAGCATCATCCGCCTCTCGATGGGATGCCCCGACTTCTGCTCGCAGGAGTTCTACACCTATGACGACGTCCCGGCCGGACGGACCGATGAGAGCCTGTCCGGCTTCTCCATCCAGAAGGACATCGACGCGGGCATCATCGCACTCGCTCAACGGGCGAAGCAGATCAATCCGGCCATGACCTTCTACCTGTCGATGTGGTCCGCCCCTGCGTGGATGAAGACCAACCAGAGCTTGAGCAACGGCGGCTCGGTGAAGCCCGAGTACTACGACGAGCTCGCCCGCTACCAGAGGCTCGCGATTCAGGCCTACCAGGCGCAGGGGATTCCGATCACGGCACTGACCCCGCAGAACGAGCCGAGGGTCGTCACGAACTACCCCACTGGCGAGTGGACGGGCGAGCAGATGCGCGACTACATCCGCGACCACCTCGGCCCCGAACTGGAGCGGTCCGGGTTGTCGACCGAGATCTGGGTGGGCGACGACAACCCGCCCCGGTTGAAGGACTTCGTCCCGGCGATCCTCGACGACCCGAACGCGGCCCGGTACGTCGACGGCGTCGCGATCCACGACTACAGCGGCGACGACCCGACCGTTCTGTCGGAGTTCCAGGTGAAGTACCCCGGCGTCCCCCTCCATCTGACCGAGCGGACCTACTACGGCGTCACCGGCGAGCGGAATGCGGTGGACGGCAGCCAGCAGGCGGGGGTGACCCGGGTCATGGACTTCTTCCGCAACGGTCTGACGAGCTGGACGTACTGGCTCAGCTTCTTCGACACCAACGGAGAGCCCAATACCGGTCCGCTCCGCGCCGAATGCTGCTCCCTCCCCGTCACCGCGGCTCCGGGGGCGCTCGACGCGTACACGCTCAACCGCGACTACTACCTCTACGGGCAGTTCTCGCGCTACGTCACGCCGGGCTCGGTCAGGATCGGGTCGGACCAGACGTCGCGCGACGTGACGAACGTCGCGTTCCGGACGCCGACCGGGACGATCGTCGTCGTGGTGGCGAACAGGGCCGCGAGCGCCCGCTCCGTGACGATCACGTCCCCGGACGGCGTGGTGACCGACACGATCCCCGCCGCTGCCGTCGCCACCTACCGCTGGGCGGGGACGACAGTGCAGTCCGACGCCCGGCTCGGCTCGTTCGAGCTGGTCAACCGAGCCCACCCCGACCTGGCCGTGCACACCACCAGGGAGACCTACCTGGGGAACCCGGATGCGACCCACGCCGTGGCGACACCCCTCGCCCTGAACCTCCTCGAGCAGCGGTGGAGCATCACGACCGCGGGCGGCGGCTACTACCGGGTGACGAGCCGCAGCGCCCCGTCGACCGTGCTCCACACGACCGGCGAGCACTACCGCGGGTCGGCGTCCGTCTGGAGCATCGCGAGCGTGTCGGGTGCTCTGAACTGGGACGAGCAGCTCTGGCGGATCGAGCCGACCGGCGACGGCTACTACCGCTTCGTCAACAAGGCCCGAGGGACCGCGCTGCAGGTCACCGGGGACCCGTACGGCCCGTACGGATCCGCGCGCGAGCTCGCCGGATCGCCGACGTCCTGGAACACCACCGAGCAGCAGTTCCGACTGATGCCGGCCGCCTGAACGGTCTCGCGTACGAAGGGCGCCGCTCCTCCTGTCCGAGGGGCGGCGCCCTTCGTCGTGCCGCCTCCCGTCGAGGTCCTCGTCCGCGCCCGCTCCCTCCGGGGGCCGTCACTCGGGTACTGCCGGATCCCGTTCCTCGTCCCGGAGGAGCTCGGCGTCCGGTCGTCTGCGGCGACTGCCGCTCCGGCGCGGCGTGCGCTCGACCGGACGAGCCGCCGCGGACCCTCCCGCTCCCTGCGCCGCACACGGCGAACGGCCGCCGGCCTCCGAGGAGGGCCGACGGCCGTTCACTGCGTCCGGCGTGCGCCTAGCGGTACGAGCGGACCGGGCCCGTGTTGCCGGCGACGTCGGTCGCGCGGTACTCCACCTTGATATAGCTCGGCAGGCCGAACAGGACCGGGCTGCGGTAGGTCAGCCACGGGGTCATGCGCGTGACCCCCTTCACGGAGATCTGGTACCGGTACTCCACCTTCTCCACGCCCGACGTCTCGTCGGAGGCGGTGAGCGCCACGCGGTAGCGCGACTTCTGCGCCGCCTCGACGGTCGGCGCGGTCTGGTCGATCCGACCGGACCACTGCACCGTCTCGGAGACGTTGCCCGAGGCGTCGGTCGCTCGTGCGACGAGCGAGTGCTCGCCGTCCGTGTCGAAGACGACGGGTCCCGTGACGGGGGCGAAGTCGCCTCCGTCGATGCTCGCCTCGACGGCCGGTGCCGCATCGACGTCGTCCGTCGCCGTGGCGGTGACGGTCACCGGGGTGCGGTACCAGCCGGCCTTGCCGGTGGGCTCGGCCGGATCGATGCCCAGGCTCACGACCGGGGCGACCTCGTCGTCGGAGGCGCCGACGACGATCGAGTCGGTCAGGCGGATGTCGCGCGAGGACGCCCCGGCGAAGAGCGTCGTCTCCCCCTCGGGCGTCACCCAGGCGTCGGACGCCGTGTCCCAGTAGGCGAGGCGGTGGGTCGAGTCGTTCAGCGGCACGGGGATCTCCACGGTCCCGGTCGCTCCGGGCTCGAGGGTGATCTGGCCCCAGCCGAGCAGCTGGCGCTCGGGAGTGACCACCGCGTCGGTCGGCAGGACACCGTGGTAGAGATTCACCGTCTCGGTGCCGGCGACGTCACCCGTGTTCTCGACCTCCACGCGGACGAGACCGGGCTCGGTCGCTCCACTGGCGTCGGTGACCGGGTCCTGGACGTCGATGCTGCGGTAGTCGAAGTCCGTGTACGAGAGGCCGTAGCCGAACTCGAACAGCGGGTCGATGTCCTTCGCGTCGTAGCCCCGGTAGCCGATGTTCACGCCTTCGCTGTACTCCACCGTCAGATTCCCGGTGTTGACGTCGTAGACGGGGTTCTCGATGCCGAGATCCTCGGTGACCTGCTCGGTCGACCTGGGCCAGGTGATCGGCAGCTTGCCGGAGAAGTTCTCGTCGCCGAACAGCAGTGCGGCGACCGCTGCCCCCGCCTCCTGCCCCGGGTACCAGGACTCGAAGACCGCGGCGACGTCGTTCAGCCACGGCATCTCGACACCGGTTCCCGTGGCGAGGACGACGACCGTGTTCGGGTTGACCGCGGCCACGGCCGAGATCAGACGGTCCTGGTTCTGCGACAGCGCGAGGGTTCCGCGGTCGAGCGACTCGCCCATGTAGTCGTTGGCCACGATGACCGCGACGTCCGACTTCGCGGCGGCCGCGACCGCCTCGACGATCTGCGGGGAGGCGGCGGCGCTCGGCGGGGTCCAGTCGAGGCGGATGGCCGTCCCGATGTTGCCGCCGGTCGAGCAGCACTGCCCGGGCGCATCCGGGACGTAGTCGATCCGGATGTCGTAGCTGCGGCCCGCCTCGAGGACGCGGTCGACGGAGTAGGTGTCCATCGTGTCGGTGTCGACGTCGAGCACCTTCTCGCCGTCGACGTACAGGGTGGCCGAGCCGAGGGCGGTGAAGCCGAGCCCGTAGGTCCCCGACACGGTCGGGTTCAGCGAGCCGGTCCACCGGGTGGCAGTGGGAGATCCGGCGAAGGTGGTCACGGGAGGGAGCTTCGGAGCAGGCGAGGGGTCGTAGCCGAAGGTGGCGAGGAGCGCCACGAGTCCTTGGCCCCAGTTGACCTGGTCGTCGACACGCGTGGTGACGGCGGGGCCGCTGAAGTCGGGCGAGCCGAACCACTCGCCGGTGATGCCGGGGGTGGTGCCGTCCGCGGCGCGGAGCACGCCCGAGGGGATCGGCTGAGCGCCGGGGAGCAGGTCGCCGGGGCGGACCGGGTCCCAGCCCTCGACGTGCTCGACGGTCGTCCCGGCGCCTGCGCGCTCGGTGATGCCGTCGAGGATCGTCGACGTGTCGGTGGGGTTCACGACGATGTCGCTGCCGAATCCGGTGATGTACCGGTCGGCGCCCTCGCCGATGACGGCGACGGAGTCGATCTGGTCGGAGTCGAGGGGCAGGGCGTCGTCGTCGTTGCGGAGCAGGACGGAGCCGTCGACCGCCATGCGGTAGGCCGCGTCCCGGCCCTCCTGCACGACGGAGGCGGGCAGCGGCGAGGCGGCGGGCGCCGGGTTCTGCAGGCTCCCGGGCGGCGGGTTGTCGATCAGCCCGTGCTCGAAGTAGGTCCGGAGCACGCGGTGCACCATGTCGTCGAACCGGTCGGGAGCGATCGTGCCGTCCTCGACCGCGGCGCGGAAGGTGGCCGCGTCGGGGAAGTTCGGCCCGCACACGTCGGTGCCGGAGTTGTACGCCTTCAGGGTGACGCACGCGTTGAAGTCCGAGGAGATCCAGCCCGGGAAGCCGAGGTCGCCCTTGAGGGTGTCGGTCATCAGCGACGGGTTCTCGCACGCCTTGCTGCCGTTGACCTTAGGGTAGGCGCACATGATGGCGCCGGGGTCCGCCTCGACGATGGGGCCCCATTGCCGGACGTAGAGCTCGCGCAGGGTGCGCTCGTCCACGACGGTGTTCATCGTGGTGCGCGAGGTCTCCTGGTTGTTGGCGACGAAGTGCTTGGGCAGGGAGTAGACGCCCATCGTGTCGTTCGTCTCGTTGACGCCCTCGACCACCCCGGCGGGCATGAGGCCGCCGAGCAGAGGGTCCTCGCCGTAGGTCGCGAACTGGCGGCCGTGGAACGGCGTGCGTCGGAGGTCGGCGGCGGGTCCCGCCCAGCCGGAGAAGCCCGTGAGGTGGGCCTCCTCCCCGGCGATGCGCCCGAACTCGCGGGCGAGCTCGAGGTTCCAGGACGAGGCGATGGCCTGGCCTGCGGGGAACGCGGTCGTCGGGGTGCCGGCTGCGATCACGCCGCTCGCGCCGTCGATCTCGCGCCGTGCGGGGATGCCGAGCTCGGGGATGGCGACGGCACCGCTGCCGCTGCCGGCGAAGAGAGTGAGCTTCTGGTCGAAGGTCATGGCGTCCGCGAGCAGATCGGCGCGCTCGTCCGAGGAGAGGGTCGTATCCATCCACGGGTCCCCCTCCGCTGCGGCGGCCGGCACCGCCGCGGCGGTGGCGATGAGGGCACCCGCGAGGGCTGCGGAGACGAGCCCCCGCAGCCAGGGTCGGCGGGACGAGGGTCCCCCTCGTGGTGAATCGGGCTTCGACAGCGTCATCGCTGACCTCCAGGCGGTGAGAACACGCAGCGGTCAGGGGGATGTGGGTGCCGCCGTGTCCGCCCAACTTGGCAGTTGAAGCGCATCAAGTCAACGATTCCGACTGCCCGCGCACTATTCGGCCGACCTGGGAAAAAGCTGGAAATCAACGAAGAGATCCTGTCGAATCGCTTCACCTCCTGCCGGGTCACCGGCGCGTGGAGTCCGCGACGCGTTGCTCGAAGCGGATGAAGTCGACGACCGCGTAGGCGTTCGGCGATGATTCCGTTCCGTTTCGGGGCCAGGTCGACTCGTCGACGTCGCCCGAGAGGAACGATCCGACGGTGAGCACGATCGTGACGAAGAACGGCCGGTCGAAGGGCCACCCGCCGGCCGCGCGCGGATCGGAGGCGTCGGCGACGTGGTAGACCGTCCCGTCGATCGCCCAGCTGATCCTGCCCGGCTCCCACTCGAGCACGTGCTCGGCCCACCGGTCCACCAGTGAGGGGATCGCGCCGGTCGCCGAGATCGGCGAGCCGCCGGAGTAGCCGGGGCCGTGGATCGACGCGAAGGGCGACCTGGGCCGCCCGGCGGCGATCTCGGTCGCGTCGATCTCACCGCACGCGGGCCATCCGACGGAGTCGATGTCGACGCCGTAGAGGCAGACGCCGAAGCCGAGGCCCTGACCCGGCCCGAGGAGCTGGCGGGTGCTGAGCCGACCGTAGGGCCCGACCGCCAGCTTGTCCTTCGACGAGATGCTCCCCGCGACGAACGGATAGCCCTCGCGCTCCTGGCGTCGGGCGTGGAGGACGAGGCTGCCCCCCTCGATCGCGACCATCGCCGGATCGTTGTAGTGCTTCTCGTTCAGATCGCGGTTGCCGCCGTGGTCCGCGGCGGTCCAGACGGCGGCATCCAGGTCTGCGCTCGAGAAGTCCTCCTCCCAGACGACCTCCCATCCGGATGGGGCGGCCGACGGGAGCGGGTCGGGACCGATCGGTGCAGGCTCGGCCGAGCCGCCGTGCGGGCTGCAGCCGGCGAGGGCAGCCGACACTCCGATCGCTCCGCCCGCGGTCAGCAACGATCGGCGGGACACCGCTCGGGGAGCAGGATCGATCATCGGTCGGCCTCCTCTCCGCTCCGGGCGGCGCTGCCGCCTCCCCAGGTGCGAGAAGATGGACCGATGGACTCACGGGCGGCGGCGGACGAGGCGCGACAGGGCGTTCGCGCGACCGGTGAGGCGCGGCCCGGTTCCGTTCCGAATGCTTCCGAGCGGGTCTCCCCTCCGCGGATGGAGGACGTGGCGAGACGCGCCGGCGTGGCTCTGGGCACCGTCTCGAACGTGCTGAACCGCCCGTCGCTCGTCTCGGCCGCGACCCGGTCGAGAGTGCAGCAGGTGATCGACGAGCTCGGCTTCGCACCGAATCGTGCCGCCCGCGCCCTCGCCGCGGGGACGAGCAGCACCATCGGCTTCGTCGTGATCGACCTGAGCAACTCCTTCTTCCTCGACATGGCGCGGGGAGCGGAGCAGACCGCGGAGACCGCGGGGATGACCGTCGTCCTCGGCAACGCGGACGTCCGGGCGATCAAGCAGCGCACGTACCTCGATCTCTTCGTCGAGGAGCAGGTCGCCGGCATCCTCCTCGCCCCGCTCCCCGAGACGGCCGCCGATGCGATCGGGAGGCTCCCCCCGGGGCGTCGGCTGGTCTTCCTCAACGACTCGGCGGTCGACGGGGCCTGCACGGTCAGCGCGGACGACGAGCACGGCGGGTACCTCGCCGCGCGCCACCTGATCGAGCTCGGGCGCCGGCGGCTCGCCTTCGCAGGCGATCCCGCCATCGCGGTCCCCGTCCGGGACCGGCTCCGAGGAGTGGAGCGCGCCGTCGCCGAGAGCAACGGCGCGGTCTCCTTGGAACTGGATCTCACACCCGAGGTGCAGGTCGAGGACGGACGCCGCTTCGGCCATCTCCTCGCCGACAGGGCGGTCGCCGACCGGCCCGACGGCGTCGTCGCCGCTGCCGACCTCCTCGCCCTCGGCGTCCTCCAGTCCCTCCTCGCGCGCCCCGACCTCCGCGTCCCGGAGGACATCGCGGTGACCGGGTACGACGACAACCGCTCGGCCTGGGACAGCGTCGTGCCGATCACGACCCTCGCCCAGCCCGGCGAGGCCATGGGGGAGGCAGCGATGAGGCTCCTCCTCGACGAGATCTCCGATCCGCAGCACGTGCACCGCCACGAAGTACTGCGTCCGCGCCTCGTGGTCCGCGGCAGCACCGTTCCGCGCTGAACCCCTCGGCACGGAAGCGGCCGTCCCGAAGGCCTGCGGCTGCTGCCGATCCCCTTCGCCACCCCGCGGTCGCCTCGTCGGGTCACCGGGACCGCGACTCCTCCAGCGTCCTGGTGCCCGTCGGCAGCGGCTCGGCGAACGAGTGCTCGCCCGGGCCGACCTCCACCACGCTCCGACCGGGCAGGACGACCTCGGCCGTCGTGCCGATGGGGACGACGACGGAGACGGACACCGTCGTGTCCGAGACCTCCCAGTCGATGCTCGCGTCGCCGTACGGCGTGCGGTGCGTCGCTCCGGCCGACGTCAGCCCCCCTCCGGGTCGCGGCTCGAACCGGATCCGGCGGTAGCCGGGTGCGGCCGGTGTGAGGCCTGCGACGACCCTGTGGAGCCAGTCGGCCACGGCGCCCAGGGCGTAGTGGTTGAACGAGGTCATGTCCCCGGGATTGACCGTCCCGTCGGGGAGCATCGAGTCCCAGCGCTCCCAGGTCGTGGTGCCGCCCATCGCGACCGTGTAGAGCCAGGACGGGCACTCCTCCGTGAGGAGCATCCGGTAGGCCTCGTCCAGGTGCCCGCCGAGCGTCAAGGCGTCGGAGACGACAGGCGTCCCGGCGAAGCCCGTGGCGACCCGTCCACCGGCGGCGTCGACGAGCTCCGCCAGCCGTCGGGCGCCGGTCTCGGAGGCGTCGGCGTCGGGCCACAGCCCGAAGACCGTGACCAGGGACAGCGCGGTCTGGGTCTCCTCGCGGAGCCGCCCGTCCGGATCGATGTACCGCGCCGCGAAGGCCTGCACCACCCGCTCCCCGAGGTCACCGAAGTAGGCCTCGTCCTCCCGCTCGCCCACGATCCCCGCGATGCGGGCCATGGCCCGCGCCGAGCGCGCGAAGTACGCGGTGGCCACAAGAGCGGGATCGGTCGTCGCGAGCGCCGGGTCGTCCGGCGGTGCGGCCGGATCGAGCCAGTCCCCGAGCTGCATCGTGCCCTCGCAGATCAGATCGCCGCCCGCCCGCTCCTGCACCTGCAGGACCCAGGCCCGGGCGCTGGCGTACTGGCGGCGGAGTATCCCGGCGTCCCCGGTGCGGTCGTAGAGGACCTCCGGAGTGAGGACGGCGGCGTCGCCCCAGACGGCGACCGGGTCGACCGGCGCGTCCGCCCAGGAGCCGAGCGGGAGGTAGGGCACGTAGAAGGGGACCGTGCCCCGGTCGTCCTGGTCGTGCGCGAGATCCTGGAGCCAGGAGGCGAGCATCCCGGTCACATCGAAGAGGAAGGCCGCGGTCGGCGCGAACACCTGGATGTCCCCGGTCCACCCCAGGCGCTCGTCGCGCTGCGGGCAGTCGACGGGCAGGTCCACGAAGTTCGACCGTGCGCTCCAGACGACGTTCTCGTGCAGCCGGTTCACGGCCGCGTTGCTGCTGCGGAACCATCCGGTCCGCTCCATGTCGGTGTGCAGGACCCGCGAGACCACAGAGGAGGCGTCGAGCGGACCGCGCCATCCCGAGATCTCGGCGTAGCGGTATCCGTGGATCGTGAACTTCGGCTCCCACGTGAAGTCGCCGCCGGCGAGCACGAGGCGGTCGGTCGCGTCGGCTCCCCGGAGCGTCCGGGTGTAGAGCTCGTCGTCCTGCAGGACCTCGGCGTGCCGCAGTACGACGGTGTCCCCCGCTTCACCGCTTCCGGTGATGCGGAGCCGCCCGGAGTGGTTCTGACCGAAATCGAGCAGCCACCGGCCGTCGCCCCGGTCGTGGACAGAGACAGGAGCGAGCTCCCCGGTGCAGCGGACGGGCGAGCCGGTCGGAGCGACCAGGATCGAGGGATCCGCAGGGATCACTCGTGCTGCGACGCGCTCCCCCGACCAGTCGGGGGTCGACCATGAGGGATCGTCGAGACGGAGGTCGGTGTGCTCGCCCTCGTAGAGCCCGGTGCTGAGGATCGGGCCGCCGCCGACGGTCCAGTCCGGGCCGCTGGCGATCGTGAGGAGAGTGCCGTCGGCCCGTGTCAACTCGATCTGCGCCAGCGCGCTCTGATCGGCTCCGTAGACGTCGGTGAGGCCGCCGTCGAACCCGACGAGGCCGCGCCACCATCCGTCCGCGAGCCAGATCCCGACCGCGTTCGCACCGGAGCGGAGGTGGGAGGTGATGTCGTAGGTCGCATAGCGGAGCCGGTGGCGGTAGGTCGTCCAGCCCGGCGTGAGCTCCTCGTCGCCGACGCGCAGCCCGTTGACCTCTGCCTGGGCGAGGCCGTGCGCGCTGAGGTAGAGGCGTGCCCGGACCACGTCGGCAGGAGAATCGAACTCGGCTCGGACGCGTGAAGGACGCCGGAGACCGGATGCGTCCTCGTCGTCCGGCCCGACGAACGACGCGGTCCACTCGTCCGGACCGAGGAGACCGACCTCGACCGTCGACGGAGCGCTCCAGCCTGCTCCTTCGAGAAGAGGGTGGACGCGCACGGTGACGCGCTCCCGCGAGCGGAGCGGACGAGCCGGCCATGCGACGAGCACCTGCTCGGGGCCGGCGTGCCGGTGGAGGCTCACCTCCGGATCGGAGCCCGGCCGCTCGATCGACACCTCGATGTCGACCCCGGTCTGGACGTAGCCGGTCGGGGCCTCGCCGTAGCGCCAGGAGAGCCGCGGAGCGCTCTCCCCGATGCCCAGGCGGCCGTCCTCGTGGTGCTCGAATCGGACGGAGGACACGGAGACGACGGCGCTCATCCCTTGACCGCGCCCGCGGCGAGCCCCCGCATGACCTGCTGGTTCAGGAACACGTAGAGCACGAGGATGATCAGCACGTTGATGCAGATGGCCGCGAAAGTCGGGCCGTAGTCGACGACTCCGAACTGCCCGGTGAAGTTCAGCAGGCCGACCTGGACCGTGCGCAGACTGTCGTCCGTCGTGAACGTCAGGGCGATGAGCAGGTCGTTCCACATGAAGAAGAACTGGACGAGCGCGATGGTGAAGACGGCGTTGCGCATCATCGGGAACGCCACGGACACGAACGAGCGGATGATGCTGGCGCCGTCGAGCGTGGACGCTTCGAAGATTTCGCGCGGGATCGCTCGGAAGTAGGTCGCCATCATGAACACCGTCAGCGGAAGCGCCGTGGCCGTGTAGGTGATGATCAGCGGCCACAGCGACCTGCTCAGCCCGAGGTTGAAGTAGACGGAGAAGAGCGGCAGCAGGATCATCTGGCCCGGGATCATGATCCCGACCAGGAAGAGCAGCAGCATCGTGCGCCGGCCCTTGAACACCATGATCTCGAGCGCGAAGCCCGCGGCTGTGCCGATCACGAGAGTGATCAGCAGCGCAGGGAAGACGGCGAGCACCGAGTTGAGCAGGTAGCCCGCGACCGAGCCCCAGGCCGTGGTGTAGTTCGAGAAGTTGAGCCAGTTCTCGGGGAGGGCCCACGTCGGATTGTTCAGGAACTCGTCCTGCGTCTTGAGCGATCCGAGCAGGAGCCACACCAGCGGATAGACGAAGACCACGAGGAGAACGGCGACGACGAGGTAGAGCGGCAGTCGCTTGACGAAGGCGGCGCCGACGCCCCGGCCCGCGCGGCGCGGTCCGCCGGGTCGTGGCGATCGAACGGCGGTGGCCGCAGCTGCGGCAGCGGTGGTGGTCATGCGCGATCCTTGTCGGTGGTCATGGAGCCGCGGAAGATGACCGCTGTCACGAGCAGGCACATCACGGTCAGCAGCAGAGCGATCGTCGCGCCGTACCCGTAGTCGCCGCCTGCGAAGGAGGTCCGGTACATGTACAGCGTGAGCGGAGTGGTCGAGGTCCCCGGCCCGCCTCCGGTGAGGGCGTAGATCGAGTCGAAGACCTTGAGAGTGCCGTTGATGCTGAAGATCGCAGAGGAGACCACGATCGGGAGCGACAGCGGGAGGATCACGTGGCGGATCAGCTTCCCCTTCGAGGCGCCGTCGAGGCTCGCGGCCTCGATGACGTCGTCCGGGATGTCGAGGAGGCCGGTGTAGAGCAGGACTCCGTAGAAGCCCATCGCCCGCCAGATGTCCATCAGGGCGATGACGATGAACGCGGTGTCGGCGCTGCCTAGCCAGTCGACGGAGGGGATGCCGACCGAGTTGAGGACGGAGTTCACGAGCCCCGTCTGCGGGGCGAACTCGAACAGCTTCTGGAACAGCAGCGAGACGGCCACGGTCGGGAGCACGACGGGGAAGAAGATCAGCGTCCGGATGAGGCTCGATGCACGCTTGAGGAAGAACTGGTAGAGCAACGCGAGCAGGTAGCCGGCTACGACCTGGCCGACAGTGACCAGCAGCGCGTACTTGACGGTGAACAGGACGGCCGGCCCGACGGACGGATCGCTGAAGAGCCGCTCGAAGTTGGTCAGCCCGGCGAAGCTGAAACCGCCCAGGACGCCGCCGGTGAAGAAGGTGTAGCCGAGCGACCAGAGCATCGGCAGCAGCATCACGGCCGTGTAGACCACGAGCGCGGGGCCGAGGAGGAGGGCGATGGCGCGCTTGTCGGCGAGCACAGAGTTCATGGTGTCCTCAGGGGGAGAGGGAGGGAGAGAAGGGAGACGAGGGCGGGGCCGGAGCCCCGCCCTCGTCGGAGCGGCTGCTACTGGCCGAGCGAGGACTGCACGGTGTTCATGAAGTCCTGTCCCGAGACCTGACCGGCGCCGAGCGGGCCGCCGTTGCTCTGGCTCGTCGTGGTGGCATTGGCGCCGAAGAGCGCCTCGAACCAGGCCACGCTCTGGTCGGTCGCGGCGATCTGGTCCTGCACCTGCTGGGTGAGGGCGGGGATCTCGACGTCCCCGTTCACAGTGAATCCGGAGATCTGCCCGGCTTCGCGCAGCGCGGCCGCCGCGTAGTTCTCGGAGATGCACGAGGCCCAGTTCTGGACCTTCTCGTCCTCGTAGGCCGTCTTCGAGAACGCGATGCTCGTTCCGACGTTGGCGGGAGTCTGGTCGGTGGTGCCCACTCCGCCGTCGACGGTCGGGAACGGCATGAAGCCGACGTTGTCGACGCCGATCTTGTTGGCGGTCTCGTCGGTGAAGTTCGAGACGGCCCAGGACCCCATGTAGATGAAGGCGGCGTCGCCGGTCAGGAAACTGTTGAGAGCCGTGGCGTAGTCGATGGACGAGGGCGACGGCCCGAAGTCGCCGGCCGAGCCGAGCGCTGCGACCTGCTCGGCGGCCTTCACGTACTCGGGATCGGTCAGCTTCGCCTCACCGCTCTCGATCCTGCTCATCGCGTCCGGGCCGAGCTCGCGGTAGAGGTAGGCGCCGACCCAGCGGGTGACGCCCCATCCGTCGCCGCCCTTGCCCGCCGCGGAGACGGGCTGCACGCCCGCGGCCTTCAGCGTGTCGAAGGCCGACACCAGGGAGTCCCAGGAGTCCGGGATCGTGATCCCGTTGTCCTTGAGGATCTGATTGTTGTACCAGATGCCCTCGATGTTGAGCTCGGTCGGCATGACCATGGTCGTGTCGCCGTAGATGGAGGCGATGCTCGACGCCGCGACCGGCACGAAGCTCTTCGCGATGTCCGAACCGGTGAAGTCGGCGACCTTGTCGGCGGCGAAGAGGTCCTTCATCAGGTCGGGCGAGTTGGCCGACACGAAAGCGGACGGCAGGGCGTTCTGGCCACCGAGCAGCTGGAGCTGCTGGTCGAGCGAGCCCTGCGCCTGCTTGTTGATCTTCAGCGGCAGGGCCTCGTTCTCCGCCGAGCACTCGTTCTCGCTCAGCGAGGTCAGGACCGCGGGGATGGTCGTGTTCTCGTTGATCGCGAGGAAGGTGAACTCGGTGGCAGCGGCCGAGCCGCCACCGCCTCCACCACTGCAGGCGGTGAGGGCGAGAAGAGTGACAGCGGCCGCGCTGAGGGCGGTGACCGTGCGTCGAGACTTCATGCTGGTGCTGGGCATGGGTTCCTCCTTGAACCTAGAGCTGTGATTGAAGCGCTTCAGACGCCGCAGGTGACACCGTAGCACCTCGTCGCCGGAACGACGTCGGCGATCGGAATGAGGCGCGCTCCCGGCCCCGACCTGCTGCCGACACGCTGCGCCTGCAGGCGGGGCGGGCACGAGCCGGGTCAGCTCCCCGAGGTCCGCCGGATCGCCACCACGGTCACGTCGTCCGCCAGCATTCCCTCGGCCGCCAGGCCTGTGACGCCGGCGACCGCGTCGGCGGCGGTCGCCGGGGCGGCGACGGCCGCGTCGGCCACCCGGTCGAGGGCGGCGAGGGAGCCGTCGAAGAGGTCGAGCACACCGTCGCTGCAGATCAGCAGCAGGTCGCCGGGGTCGAGCCGGAGGCCGGTCGGCTGCCACTCCTGCGTGCCGAGGAGGCCGAGCGGCAGGTGGGCGGAGGGGATGCGCTCGCGGGAGCCGTCGGTGCGGCAGACGATCCCGAGTCCGTGGCCGGCGTCGACGAGCGCGATGTCGCCGGTCGAGGCGCTGAGCCGCAGGTGGAGGAGCGTGACGAACGCGTCGTTCGCCGACAGATCCGGCTCGACGACCCGGTCGATGAGCGCCATCGTCGCCGCGGGGCCGAGAGCGGGAGGAGTGACGCGCAGGGCGGCGCGGACCGTGGCCGCGATCATCGCAGCGCCGACCCCCTTGCCCATCACGTCGGCGACGGTGACCGCGAGCCCGTCGGGCGTGCAGCGCCAGTCGAAGAAGTCGCCGCTCACCGTCCCGCTGGGCACGCAGGCGCCGGCGACGTCGTAGCCCGGGAGGTCCGGGACCGAGCGGGGCTCGAGCCGCCGCTGCACCCTCTCGCCGTCGGCGAGCTCCTGCCGCGAGCGGGCGGCGCCGGCGGTGAGCATCTGCGCGACCTGCTCGCCGCTGAGCGAGGCCATGCTGAACGACACCACGACCAGCAGCACCAGCGTGATCAGCGTGGTGGTCGGGGTCCCGAACCAGGTCGCGAACAGCTCGCTGCGCAGCCCCGCGGCCAGGAACACGGCGAACCGGAGCGCGTAGTAGAGGGAGAGGGCGCCGGAGCTCAGCAGCAGCGGCCAGCGCGTGCGCGAGCGCCCGGCGCCGAGCAGCGCGATCTCGCGGGTCGACAGGCCGATGAGGAGCGCCATCGAGGCGAGGTAGAGCGGCCCTCCCGACCAGTCGTTGACGGCGGGCGAGTCGAGGCTGGACACGCCCGTCACCACCACGGTCGGAGCGACCACCAGCCACCACGGCGTCGGCCGGCCGCGGAGGGAGCGGCTCGCCGCCCAGACCGCGGCGGCGCCGGCCACGATGAGCCCGTTCCCGAGCGGATTCGCCCACACCTGGTCGGCCGTGCCGTCGCGGAGGTAGGCGAGCGAGCCGCCCATGAACAGCGCGAGCGCCGTGCACCACCAGAAGCTGAAGGACGAGCGCGTCGATCGGTAGGTGACCAGCGCGAACAGCAGGAAGAGGGTGAGGGCGGTGACCCCGAAGGCGACGCGGAGGGTCGTGGCATCGAGCAAGGCGGGTCCGTGGCCCTTCCAGGAGACCGAGCGGCGGAGCGGCGGACGGGCGCCGTGATCAAGGGGATCCTGGCACGGCGCACGGGCCGTACGCGGCGCGCCGTGGAGGCCGGCCCCGGGGATCCGCGGCAGTGCGGCCCGTCCGCCCACCCGACGGGGGGAGAAGGAGGGGACCTCGCACGTTCGGGGAGAGACCACCGCCCTCGCGCTCGATACAGCATCGCGTGTACCGTCGCTCCCGTGCCCGCCTCCGCGACCCTCACCCACTCCGCTGCTCTCGCGCGCCTCGGATCCGCCCTGGCCGACGAGACCCGGTCCCGGATCCTGCTCACGCTGCGCGAGGCTCCGGCCGTCCCCTCCGACCTCGCGGACGCGCTCGGGGTCTCGCGGCAGGTGATGTCGAATCAGCTCGCGTGCCTCCGCGGATGCGGGCTGGTGGAGGCCGTGAAGGACGGCCGATACACCTGGTACCGGCTGGCCGAGACCCGGATCGCCGGGGCGCTCGACCATCTGCTCCGCCTGGCCCTCGTCGTCGATCCGGACTGCTGCTCCGGCGACGACTGCCGCTGCGCATGACCGCCCTGCGCGCTCCGCTCCTCCCCGCCCGCCGCCGCGTGCTGCAGAGGCGCATCCGCTGGATCGTCGGCGCGACGATCGGCTACAACGTGGTGGAGGCGATCGTGGCCCTCGCCGCCGGGACGGTCGCGTCGTCCACCGCGCTCGTCGCCTTCGGCCTCGACTCCGTGGTGGAGGTGCTCTCCGCCGCGGCCGTCGCCTGGCAGTTCTCGGGCCGCGATCCGGAGGCGCGCGAGCGCACCGCGCTGCGGGTGATCGCCGTCTCGTTCCTCGGCCTGGCTGCGTTCGTCGCCGTCGACTCGGTCCGGGCGCTGCTCGGATTCTCGGAGGCCCAGCACTCCCCCGTCGGCATCGTGCTGGCCGCCGTCAGCCTGCTGGTGATGCCCGCGTTCTCCCTGCTCGAGCGCCGGACCGGCCGCGAGCTCGGCTCGGCCTCGGCCGTCGCGGACTCGAAGCAGACGCTCCTCTGCTCGTACCTCTCCGCCGCCGTCCTGGTGGGCCTGCTGCTGAACAGCACGCTCGGATGGACGTGGGCCGACCCCGTCGCCGGCCTCGTGATCGCCGCGGTCGCCGTCCGCGAGGGCCTGGAGGCCTGGCGCGGCGAGTCCTGCACGACGCCGATCTCCGCGCTGACGAGCGAGGACTCCGAGGCCTGCGGCTGCTGCTGACGGTCGGTGCTGTTCCGACGAGGAGGGCGGGACGGCGCGCTTCGGCGGCCCTCTCTCCGCGCTGACGCCGCAAGCCCGTCCCCCTCTCGAGCCGCCGCCGCCGGAGCAGGTCCCTCACGAGCGTCGGCGGGTCAGGAGGCGCCGGGGCCGCCGGGGATGAGAGGGTTGCGCGATGTCCACTGCGAGCGTGCCGTCGCCGCGCGCCGGGGTCCGGACCCGGCGCTTCCGGCGCCTCGCCCGCACGGGATTCGCCGTCAACGGACTGATCCACCTCCTGATCGGCGGCCTCGCCCTGCGCGTCGCGGTCAGCGACGAGACCTCGCGGGAGGCGGACGCGTCCGGAGCGATCGGGCGCATGGCCGACTCCCCCGTCGGGCTCGTGGTGGTCTGGGCCGCGCTGGTCGGGCTGGTCGCGCTCGGCCTCTGGCAGCTCTCCCTCGGCGGGCGCTCCTCCGCGCCGGGGCTCCCCGCCCGCCTGGGCCGCCGGATCGTCGAGTCGGGCAAGGGCTTCGCCTCGCTCACGCTCGCGGGCACCACGCTCGTCTTCGCGCTCGGCGGCTCGACGAGCTCGTCGGCGACGATCCGCCGCATCAACACCGAGCTGCTGACGAGCACGGTCGGAGTCGTGATCCTCGTGATCGTCGGCGGGATCGTGCTGGGCAGCGGGATCGGCTTCGTCGCGATCGGGATCCGACGCGGCTTCCGCAAGCTCGTCCGCATCCCCGAGGGCCCGACGGGGACGGCCGTGCTGATCCTCGGCGCGACCGGCTACATCACGAAGGGGCTCGCTCTGGGCCTGGCGGGCGGGATCTTCGTGGTCGCGGCGCTGACCGGCGACGCCCGCCAGGCGACCGGGCTCGACGGGGCCATCCGCTTCCTCGACGTCCCTCCGTACGGCACGATCGCCCTGACCCTCGTCAGCGCGGGACTGGTCATGTACGGGCTGTTCCTCGTCGCCCGGGCGAAGCTCGCGAAGCTCTGAGCCGACGCGGCAGTCGTTCACAGTCGCCACCCATATCGCTGAGTATCGTTCGGAGAAACAGGAGGTCATCATGAACGGATCGTCATCGACCGGCGCGTTCGGCACCGGCACGCCCATCGAGAGCATCTGGCGCGCGATGGAGCAGGCCCGCTCCCGCATGGAGAAGCGCGTCGGCTCCCGGGTCGGCCGCGGGGACGTGCGCACCGCGGTGCTCGCGCTCCTCGCCGAGCAGCCCATGCACGGCTACCAGATCATCCGCGAGATCGAGGAGCGCAGCGGAGGCGACTGGAAGCCGAGCCCCGGCTCGGTCTACCCGACCCTCCAGCTCCTCGCGGACGAGGGACTCATCACGGCCGACGAGCAGAACGGCCGCAAGACCTACACGCTGACCGACGCCGGCCGCGCGACGGTCGCCGAGCACGGCACCTCGACCCCGTGGAACGACTCCGACCACGTCGACTTCGGCGCCCTGCCCAAGGCGGGCCTCGAGCTCGCCCAGGCCGCGGCCCAGGTCGGACGCTCGGGCACCCCCGAGCAGATCCGCAAGGCCGTCGCCGAACTCGAGGACGTGCGCCGCCGCCTGTACGCGATCCTCGCGCAGGACTGACCCGGGTGGCCTCGGTCAGCCCGGGTCCTGCCGCCCCGGGCCACCGAGAGCGGGAGGACCGGCGGCGCTACCGCCGGATCCTCCGCTTCGCCGCGTGGCATCTCGCGGTCACCTGGTTCTTCGACCTGCTCCTGCCGCGGGTGGGGCTCACGCGCGTCGCGCTCCGCACCCGGCCCGGCCGGATGCGCCGCTTCGCCCGCAGCTTCCACGTGCTCGCGGTCGACCTCGGCGGCCTGATGATCAAGGTCGGCCAGTTCATGTCGTCGCGCCTGGACGTGCTGCCGCCCGAGATCACCCGCGAGCTGGAGGGGCTGCAGGACGAGGTCCCGCCCGTCCCGTTCCCGCGGATCCGGGCGCTGGCCGAGTCCGAGCTCGGGCTGCCGCTCGAGCGCGCGTACGCCGGAGTCGACGAGTCGCCCGTCGCCGCCGCCTCTCTCGGGCAGGCCCACCGCGCCCGGCTCTCCCCCGCCGACGCCGAGGACACCGGCTACTCCGCCGCCATCATGAAGGTGCAGCGGCCGGGGATCGACCAGATCGTCGAGGTCGACCTCGCGGCTCTGCGCCGCGTCGGCGGCTGGCTCAGCCACGTTCGCCTCGTCTCGGACCGCGTCGACGCCCCGGCACTCGTCGAGGAGTTCGCGGTCACCAGCCTCGAGGAGATCGACTACCTGCAGGAGGCGGCCAACTCCGTCCGCTTCGCCGCCGACTTCGCGGGCGACGCCCGGGTGGCCGTCCCGGACGTGGTCTGGGAGCGCTCGACCCGCAAGGTCCTCACGCTCGAGGACGTCACCGCGATCAAGATCACCGACCACGCCGCGCTGCTGGCCGCCGGGATCGATCCGCGCGAGGTCGCTCCGGTCTTCGCGGCCGTGATGTTCGACCAGCTCTTCACCAACGGCTACTTCCACGCGGATCCGCACCCCGGCAACGTCTTCGTCACGCCGACCCCTGGGGGCGAGCTACCCTGGCGCCTCACCTTCATCGACTTCGGGATGATGGGCGAGGTGCCGCCGAGCACCCGCGCAGGCCTGCGCCGGATGCTGATCGCCGCCGCCTCCCGCGACGGCAAGGGGCTCGTCGACGCGGCCCGAGCGGTCGGCGTCCTCCTCCCCTCGGCCGACTCCCGCGAGCTGGAGCGGGCGCTCACGCAGCTCTTCGCCCGCTTCGGCGGCATGGGCTTCGCCGAGCTGCGGGAGGTGGATCCGCGCGAGTTCCGCGACTTCGCCGTGCAGTTCGGCGACGTGGTGCGCGCACTGCCGTTCCAGCTCCCCGAGAACTTCCTGCTCGTCATCCGCGCGATGTCGCTGACCTCGGGCGTCTGCAGCGCGCTCGACCCGGCCTTCAACCTGTGGGACTCGGTCGAGCCCTACGCGCAGCAGCTGATCCGCGAGGAGCGCGGCTCCGTCGTGCAGGACGTCGGCAAGCAGGCCGTCGACACGCTCGGCCTGATCTGGCGCCTGCCGCGCCGACTCGACGAGCTCGTCACGACCCTCGACGACGGCGAGCTCGCGGTCACCGTCCCCACCATCGAGCGCCGGCTGAACCGGCTCGAGGGCACCGTCCGCCGCGTGATCTCGGCCGTGCTGTTCGCGGGCCTGCTGATCGCGGGCGCCGTCGTGCGCCCGGACGACAGCGGCTTCGGCACGGTGCTGATGATCGCGTCGGCGCTTCCGCTGCTGCACGCCCTGCTGGCCCGCGGTCCGCGCGGCTGACGGCCGCCGTCGGGCCGCGGCCGCCGCGTCGCATCCGTCACCTCCTCCGCCCACCTCACCGGCGGCGCGGTCGACATCGGCTACACGGACGCGGACAGCTGGCTCGCGCAGCACGGCATCGACTACGGGCTCTGCCAGATCTACGCGAACGAGATCTGGCACTTCGAGCTCGCCACCGAGCCGGGCGGCGACTGCCCGGAGCAGCTGCCCGACGCGAGCGCGACCTGAGCGGCTCTCCCGCGCTCCCGGGATCCGATGCGTCGCGAACGGTCGTCATCGGAGCCGCGTGGGAGCCGTTCGCGACGCATCGATCGCGCAGGCGGCCGGGCTCAGCGGCTGGTGAGCAGCTCGACGAACTCGTCCGCCATCGCGAGCTGGGCGCTCAGCGCCTCGCGGCGCTCGCGGGCCTGCGCGACGAAGGCGTCGAGCTGCGCGCGGACCTCGGCCGGCGCGTCGTCGCCCTCGGCCTCGAGGGTGTCGATCACGCGGAGCAGCGCGGCCATCTCCTCCAGCGAGAAGCCGAGCGGCTTCATGCGACGGATGAGGATCAGGCGGTCGTAATCGGTGGACGTGTAGAGGCGGAAGCCGCCCTCGGTGCGGCCGGACGCCTTCACGAGGCCGATCTCGTCGTAGTGCCGCAGGGTCCGGAGCGAGAGGCCGGTCCGCTCGGCGAGCTCGCCGATGTGCATGGTGCCGATCCTGCTCACTCCTTCAGATCTACCCTTACGTGAGGGTAGGGTTGCCCGTGCTGCTGACACGCCTCTGCAAGCTTGGCATCCCCGCCCGCTTCCGCCGACCCGATGCCGCAGCCCTCCGCGCTCCTCGTCGAGCACCCCTCCCACTCCCTGGAGCCGCCGCGATGGCCCTCGCCTCGAAGACCCCTGCCCGCCCCCACGCCGAGCCCACCGTGATGACGGCGCTGCGCACCCCCCGCATCCTGACCCGCGAGGTCCTCGCCGGCCTCGTCGTCGCGCTCGCGCTCATCCCCGAGGCGATCTCGTTCTCGATCATCGCGGGCGTGGATCCCCGGGTCGGCCTCTTCTCGTCGTTCGTGATGGCCGTGTCGATCGCCTTCCTCGGCGGCCGCCCCGCGATGATCACCGCCGCCACCGGCGCCGTCGCCCTCGTGATCGCCCCCGTCGCCCGCGACTACGGGATGGACTACTTCATCGCGACGGTGATCCTCGCGGGCGTGTTCCAGATCGTGCTCGGGCTGCTCGGAGTGGCGAAGCTCATGCGCTTCATCCCCCGCAGCGTGATGGTCGGCTTCGTGAACGCGCTGGCGATCCTGATCTTCTCGGCGCAGATCCCCAACCTGATCGGCGTGCCCTGGCTGGTCTACCCGCTGGTCGCCGTCGGGATCGTGATCATGGTCGTGATGCCGCGCCTGACGAAGGCCGTTCCGGCGCCTCTCGTCGCCATCGTCCTCATCACCGTGGCGGTCGTCGTCACGGCGGTCGCCGTGCCGACCGTGGGCGATCAGGGCGAGCTGCCCCGCAGCCTCCCCGAGCTGTTCGTGCCGAACGTAGCGCTGACCTGGGAGACCTTCACGACCATCGCGCCGTACGCCGTCGCGATGGCGCTCGTCGGACTCCTGGAGTCGCTGATGACCGCGAAGCTCGTCGACGACATCACCGACACCCCCTCCCGCAAGACCCGCGAGTCGCTCGGGCAGGGCGCCGCGAACGTGCTCTCCGGCCTGTTCGGCGGCATGGGCGGCTGCGCGATGATCGGCCAGACGATGATCAACGTGAAGGCGTCCGGCGCCCGCACCCGCATCTCGACCTTCCTCGCCGGCGTGTTCCTCCTGATCCTCGTCGTCGCGCTCGGCGACCTCGTCGCGATCATCCCGATGGCCGCGCTGGTCGCGGTGATGGTGATGGTCTCGGTGGCGACGTTCGACTGGCACAGCATCCGCCCGTCGACCCTGAAGCGGATGCCCGTCGGCGAGACGGTCGTCATGATCGCCACGGTCGTCGTGGTCGTCCTCACCCACAACCTGGCGATCGGAGTCGTCATCGGCGTCCTGGCAGCCATGGTCGTCTTCGCCCGCCGGGTCGCCCACTTCGCCACCGTCGAGCGCACCCTCTCGGCCGACGGATCGACGGCCCACTACACGGTCACCGGCGAGCTGTTCTTCGCCTCCAGCAACGACCTCACCACGCAGTTCTCGTACGCGGAGGACCCCGCGCACGTCGTGATCGACCTCTCCGGCTCCCACATCTGGGACGCCTCGACCGTCGCCGCGCTCGACGCCGTCACCACCAAGTACGAGCGCCACGGCACCCGCGCCGTGATCGAGGGCATGAACGACGCCTCCACCCGGATGCACGGCCGCCTCGCCGGGAACCTCGGCGCGGGGCACTGAGGGTCGGGGCTGCGGGACCGCACGCGCAGCCCCTCAGAGCGGCGCGAGCACCAGCGACCAGAGCCAGCGCCCGCCGACGACCCGGTGCACGACCACGAACAGGGCGGTGATCGCGAGTCCGACCGGCAGCAGCACGGCGCCGGCCGCGAGGCGGTCGGCGGGCACGGCGAGCAGCAGGCCGAGCGGCACCGACGCGCAGGCTGCGACCAGCGCCGCGACGAGAGCGGCGCGGCGGTCCCGGGTCGGCTGCGGCACGACGCCGATCCGGCGCCGGACCAGCCAGTGGGCGAGGGCCCACGCGGCCGTGGTCCCGAGGGCGGTGCCGCCCGCGATCGCCGGCACGACGAGTTCGGCAGGCAGGAGGAGCCCGCCGACGAGCGCCCCCACCGCGACGCCGACGGCCGAGACGACCTGGGTCGCCAGCGAGTCGCGGGCCCGACCCAGCGCGAACATCGCCCGGTTGAGGACGTAGGTCTGGCTGAAGCCGACCAGGCTCAGGGCGAGCAGCTGCAGGACTCCGCCGATCACCGGTGTGCCGAAGACGAGCTGCGTGAGCAGTGGCGCCGCCGCGACGAACAGGAGCGTCGCGAGCAGAGTGACGGCGAGCACCGCGTCCTCGGTCCGTCGGAGGTTCACCGCCGCGGCCGCCCGATCGCCGCGGTGCAGGTCCCGGCTGAGCGGCGTGAACATCGCCGTGGCGACGGAGACGACCAGGATGCCGTGCGGCAGCAGGAGCAGCAGCTGCGCGCTCGAGAAGGAGTTGAGGCTCGGCCCGTCGACACCGGCGCGGTTCATGGCCTGGCCGGCCGCCGTCGCCGCGTTCGAGACGACGATGTACGACACCTCTGCGACGAGGGCGCCGAGGAACACCCAGACCGCGTCCCGCGACACTCCGCCGAGCCCGGCGACGCCGAAGCGCGGCCGCAGGCGGACGCCGACGGACCGCGAGAACGCGACCGCGATCACCCCCTGCACCACGATCGCCGCAGTGGCAGTGCCGCACAGGAGCGCCACCATCTCCGGCGTCCACTCGTCGGCGGGTGTCGACGCCGCCTCGGGGTGGATCAGGAGGAACACCGCGATCCCGAGCACCGAGATCACGTTCGCGCAGGCGGGCGCCCACGCGCCCGGCCCGTACTTCTCGGCGGAGTTGAGCAGCTGCGAGAAGACGGCGAAGACGATGTAGAAGAAGATCTGCGGCAGGCACCAGTAGGCCATCTGGGTGGCGAGCAGAGCCCAGTCGGCCGACCAGCCCCCGGCGTAGAGCCCGACGATCAGCGGCGCCGCGAGCGTGCAGGCGGCCGTGAGGAGCGCC
Organism: Rathayibacter sp. AY1E2; assembly: GCF_002932325.1. Lineage (NCBI taxonomy): Bacteria > Bacillati > Actinomycetota > Actinomycetes > Micrococcales > Microbacteriaceae > Rathayibacter > Rathayibacter sp. AY1E2. Next base: position 50,156 of record NZ_PSVO01000014.1, on the reverse strand, counting down.
GCTCCGCCGAGGCACACGGTGAGCAGCCGCTCGAGGGTCCGCACGCCCTCCGGTCCGTCGGCCCGCGCCCGGACCATCTGCGGCACGAGCACCGCGCCGAGCACCCCGCCCGCGATGAGCCCGTACAGGTAGGTGGGCGCGGAGTTCGCGACCTCGAACACCTGCCCGCCGACCGACGCGCTCGTGCCCCCGACCGCCACGATCAGGAGCGCCAGCCGGACGAACCCGAGGATCCGCGAGACGAACGACGCGACCACCATCCCCCCGGTCGCGCTGCGCATCCGGGCAGCATAGGCGGTGCGACCCGGGTCGCCACCGACCGCGGCGCCCGCCGGGGTCGATGCGTCACGAACGGTCGTCACGGGCGCGGGATAGGGGCCGATCGTGACGCATCGATCCCGCGGAGGGCGGGCTAGACGCGCACGGGTGCGACGGAGGCGCGGCGGATCAGCCGCGTCTCCAGTTCCATGCGGGTGGCCGAGGCTCCCGAGGCGAGCGGGGTCGCGGACCGGTGCGCCTGGTGCAGCATCCGGAAGGCGATGGCGCCCATCTCGCCGATGGGCTGCTGGATCGTGGTCATCGGCGGGGTCGCCCAGGCCGACTCCTCGACGTCGTCGAAGCCGATGACGCTGAGGTCTCGCGGGATGCGGAGGCCGGCGTCGTCGGCGGCCTCGTAGACGCCGAGCGCCATCACGTCGGAGCAGGCGAAGAAGGCGGTCGGCGCGTCCGGCTCGGCGAGCATCAGCCCGGCGGCCTCGCGGGCCAGCTCGCGGTCCCAGTCGCAGTAGGCGACGCGCGGATCCTCGACTCCGGCGGCGCGGAGCGCGGTGGTGAAGCCGTCGATCCGGGCGCTGCTGTAGAGCTGGGTGCGGGTGCCGCCGAGGACGCCGAAGCGGGTGTGGCCGGCGTCGAGGAGGTGCTCGGCGGCCATGCGGCCCCCGTCCCAGTTGGTCGCGCCGACGCTCGCGACGTCGGCCGGCGGCCGCGTGCTGGGGTCGACGACGACGACGGGCAGCTCGGCGGTGGTCAGCAGGTGCAGCTGCGCGGCCGAGACGTTGACCAGCACCACGATGGCGCCGAGTGAGGGGCGGCGGAGAAGGCGGCTGATCCAGGCGCCGTCGTCGCGGGCGCGGGTGAGCACCAGGTCGGCCCCGGCGGCGGAGGCCTCGGCCTCGATCCCCTCGAGGACCGGTCCGATCCAGGTGCCGCCGATGTGGCCGACGACGACGTCGACGATCTGGGCGGAGTGCGGATCCTCGACCGGCGGGCGCAGGCGCGGTCGGCGGCGGTAGCCGAGCGCGTGCGCCGCCTCCATCACGCGCAGACGGGTCGCCTCCGAGACGTCGGTGCCGCCGTTGAGCACCTTCGAGACGGTGGGGACGCTCGTCCCGGCGCGCTCGGCGATGAGCGCCATGGTCGGGCGGGTGGTCGCTCCGGAGACGTCGTCGTGGTCGGGCATGTGCTCACCGTAGCGGATACCGACTTTCGCAACTGGACCGGCGCGCGGACGGCTTGCTCCCGCCGGGAACCGCGGTGCATGATGGTCGGACGCCGGGGCTCCCGCACAGAAGTTGCGCAAGTCCTGTTCGATGACGAACCGCGGAGCGATCCGCCCGCACGTGAGGACGACGATGACCGACCACTCCCCGACCACTCCCGGCAAGACGGCCCTCGTCGTCCGAGGGGGCTGGGACGGCCACCAACCGGTCGAGGCGACCGAGCTGTTCCTGCCGTTCCTCCGCGACAACGGCTACGACGTGCGCGTCGAGGAGTCGACCGCCGTGTACGCCGACGAGGCGTACATGCGGACGGTCGACCTGATCGTGCAGTCGAACACGATGACCTCCATCCAGTGGGAGGAGTTCCTGGGCCTCCGCGCGGCGGTCGAGCGCGGCACAGGCCTCGCCGGCTGGCACGGCGGGATCGCCGACTCCTACCGCGACAACTCCGACTACCTGCAGCTGATCGGCGGCCAGTTCGCCTCGCACCCCGGCAAGCACCCGGACGAGCGCACCGGCGAGCAGTCGGACAACTACATGCCGCACACGATCGAGATGACGGCCCTCGCCGCCGACCACCCGATCACGCAGGGCATCACAGACTTCGAGCTGGTCACGGAGCAGTACTGGGTGCTGCACGACGACTACAACGACGTGCTCGCCACGACCACGCAGGCCGTCCGCCCGTGGGACCCGTGGAAGCGCCCCATCACCTCCCCCGCGATCTGGACCCGCCTCTGGGGCGAGGGCCGCATCTTCGTCTCGACGCCGGGCCACCGCGTCGAGATCCTCCAGGACGACAACGTCCGCACGATCATCGAGAGGGGAATGCTGTGGGCGTCCCGCTGAGAGTCGGCATCATCGGCGTCGGGAAGATCAGCGAGCAGTACCTCGCGAACCTCCCGACCTTCCCCGGCCTCCGCCTCGTCGCGGTCGCCGACCTGAACCAGGAGCGGGCGCAGCAGGTCGCCGACGAGCAGGGCGTCCGCGCCCTCACCGTCGACGCGCTGATCGACGACCCGGAGATCGACGCGGTGCTGAACCTCACGATCCCGGCGGCGCACGTCGAGATCGGCACCCGCGCCCTGAAGGCGGGCAAGCACGTCTTCGCCGAGAAGCCGCTCGGGCTGAACCCGGCCGAGGCCGCGCCGATGCTCGACCTCGCGGACGAGCTGGGCCTGCGCTTCGCGAGCGCCCCGGACACGGTGCTCGGGACCGGCGTGCAGACCGCGCGCCTCACCCTCGACTCCGGCGCGATCGGCACCCCGATCGCCGCGCAGGTGCACTGGGCCGCTCCCGGCCACGAGCGCTGGCACCCGGCGCCCGAGTTCTACTACCAGCCCGGCGGCGGCCCGCTGCTGGACATGGGCCCGTACTACCTGACGGCGCTCGTGCACTTCTTCGGGCCGGTCGTCCGCGTCACGGGCCTGGCCACCCGCTCCGACCGCCCGCGCACGATCGAGACCGGGCCGAAGGCGGGCACGCCGATCGAGGTGACGATCGACACGCACATCACCGCGCTGCTCGAGCACGCGAGCGGAGTCGCCACGACCGTCACCGTGAGCTTCGAGGTCTGGCGCAGCCGGGCCCCGAAGTTCGAGGTCTACGGCACCGAGGGCACCATCTCGGTCCCGGATCCGAACATGTTCTCGGACCCGGTCGAGGTCGCCGTCCGCGACGAGGACTGGCGGGTCGTCCCCGACTCCGCCGGCGTGATCGACACCGGTCGCGGAGTGGGACTGGCCGACCTCGCAGAGGCGATCGCGGAGGACCGCCCGCACCGCGCCTCCGGCCGCGTGGCCCTGCACGTGCTCGAGATCATGGACGCCGTGCTCCGCTCGAACGAGGAGAAGGCGGTCGTGACGATCGCGAGCACCGCCGAGAAGCCCGACGTGATGCCGCTGCGCACGGCCGGCTCGATCGGCGCCTGACAGCGCCGGGGGGCGACGACGGGAGGCGGGGGATCGCCGCCAGCGCGTCGCTCCCCGTTCGGGGGTGACCGCGGCGCGCGACGCCGTAGACTCGGCGGATCGACGGTCCTCAGCCGCCGTCGCACGCGGAGGGGGATCGGCCGTGGCAGTCGGCTTCCGGCGGAGCGGTGAGCTCCGCGCCCTCACACGCCCCCGGCTCCGGGCGGCCGGCGACCCGCTCTCCCCCGAGGACCACCGCTCCCGGCTGTCCGGCTGGCTCGGCATGCCCGGCGGGCCGGGTCTCGTGCGCCCCTCCGCCCTCGCTCCGGCGTGGGAGGCGCCCCTGCTCCGGCTCGTGCGCGCCGGGGCGCCGGCGGAGGACCTGCACGAGGCGACCACCGGCTCCCCCGAGGGCTCGCGCCTCGCGGCCGTCGTCGAGCTCGTCCGCGACGCCCTTCACTCCGCGGACGACGACCGCGCTCTGCGGCTCACCGGCTGGCTGGTGCGCATCCGCTACGACCCGTCGGCCGACTCCTTCCTCCGCCGCTACGGGATCGCGCTGACCGTCCGCCTGCCGCTGAGCGGCGGCCTCGACGTGGAGGTGCCGCTCGACGCCCCGGCGCTGCGCCTGCTCTACGCCGAGCTGGCGGCACCCACGGATCCGGCCGCGGCGGTCGTGGCGGTCGAGACCCTGGAGCCGTCGACCCTCGCGGCGTCGACGCTCGCCTCCCTCTACTCCGCCCGCCGACGCTGGAGCGACGTGGCCGAGTTCTCGGCACCCGTCGAGAACGTGGACGCCGCCTCCGCCGCGGTGCTCATCCGCCGCGGCGTCGCTCTCCGCGAGCTCGGCCTGATCGAGGGCGCCCTCGAGGCGTTCGACCGGGTGGTGCGCCCGACCGTCACCAGTGCGCGGCCCGTGGAGCTGCGGGCGGAGGCGCTGCTCGAGCGCGCGAGCACGCTCCTCTCGGACGGGCGCACGGCTCCGGCTCGGCGCGATCTGGAGCGCGTGCTCTCCCGCTACCCGGACAGCGCCGCGGCGCACGAGCTGCTGGCGGTCACCGGGCGCTGACGCGACGGAGGGGCGCACCCTCTGCAGGATGCGCCCCTCCGGGGAGTGCGTCGGCTCAGCCCTCGGCTCAGCCCTCGGCCTTCGAGGGCTTGCCCTCGGCGGGCAGGACCTCGTGCGGGGTGTCGCGCTCGTCCTCGCCCTCGGCCTGCGACGGCTTGTCGGACTGGTCGTCCGGGTCCTCGACGGGGCTCGGGGTCTGGTCGCTCATCGGAGTCCCTCCGGCTCGTCGGACGTGGCGGACGGCTCGGGGTGCGCCTCGAACTCCATCCAGGCGCGGTCCAGATCGGCCTGCGCCGACTCGGGCTCGCTGGCGAAGTAGCCGTCGTAGATCGCGCGGCCGCCGTGCTCGGGCAGGTCGTCGCGACCGCCGAAGGCCTGCGCGAAGCGGCCGACCTCGTCGTCCCTCTTCTGCTGATCCCGCAACCAGGCGGGGAAGGTCTGCGTCATGGTGACACCTCTCTCTCCTGCCCTCCAGCCAATCGCCCGCCGCGGATCCGGGCAAGCCCTTCCGCCGCGGGCCCCGAGGGGCCAGGCTCCGCCCTGGAGGAGCGGCGCTCCGCCCTCTAGAGGACATGTCCGCTACAGGGCGCCCCCGCCCCCGCCGCGGAGGAGAGCCGGCCCCTAGCGTGAGCCCGTGACCGACCCCGCTTCTCCGCGCCCCGCCCGCACCGCCGCGGGCCTGCGCCGCACTCTGCTCGCCCTGACCGCGACCGTCGCCCTGCTCGCCGGCACCGCGGCTCCCCTCGCCTCCGCCGAGCCGGACCCGGTGCCGGTCGGGAACGACCACCTCGCCAACGGCGTCGCCGCCTGGGGGCGCTACCTCAACGGGGAGTGGGACGTGCCGGCGGGCATGTCCGACCTCACGGACGTCGCGAGCAGCTACAGCCACACCCTCGCGCTCCACACCGACGGCACCGTCGAGGCCTGGGGAGCGGATCTGGAGGGCGAGCGGGACGTGCCGGCCGGGCTCCGCGAGGTGACGGCGATCACGACCGGGTACCTCCACAGCATCGCCCTCACGATGGAGGGGACGGTCGTCGCGTGGGGCGACGACCGTCAGGGCCAGACCGACGTCCCGGCCGGACTCGGCGGCGTGACCGCCGTCGCCGCGGGCAGCTACCACACCCTCGCTCTGCGGGGCGACGGGACCGTGGCGGCCTGGGGCTCCGATCAGTTCGGAGCGACCGACGTGCCGGCGGGTCTCTCCGGAGTGGTCGCGATCGCCGCGGGCGGCTGGAACAGCCTCGCGCTGCGCGCCGACGGGACCGTCGTGGCGTGGGGTGGCGACGACAGGGGCGCGTACACCGCCCCGGCAGGCCTCCGCGACGTCGTCGCCGTGTCGGTCAGCTACTCCCACAGCCTCGCCCTGAAGCGGGACGGCACCGTCGTCACCTGGGGCGACCCCGCCGACTCCGGCTTGCCGCGGGTCCCCGCCGATCTCGGCGGCATCACCGCGATCGCCGCCGGCATCGGCTTCAGCGTCCTGCTGACGTCCGACGGCACCGTCGTCTCCCTGCACCCCGACGGCGACACGGAGCTGGACGTCCCGGCCGGAATCACCGGCGCCACCGGCATCGCGGTCGGCTTCAACCACGCCTTCGCGATCGGCCCGCTGCCGACCCTCACCGCCGACACCGCCGAGACGCTCGTCAAGACCGGGACCCGCTACTCCGCGACCTTCACGGCGTCCGGCCCGGCCGCGACCTTCGAGGTCTCGTCCGGCGCCCTTCCCGCGGGGGTGACCCTCTCGCCGGAGGGCGTCGTCTCGGGCAGGCCGACCACCGCAGGCGACTCCACCTTCACGGTGAGCGCGCGGAACGCGTACGGCACCACGGCCGGCGTGCCGCATACGGTCACCGTGGTCCCCGCGAACACCCCGCCCGTCGTGACGGTCGCCTCCGCCACCGACGGCGCCTCCTACGAGAAGGGCTCGGAGCCGAGGGCCGCCTGCGCGATCACGGATGCGGAGAGCGGAACGTTCAGCGAGGAGGCCGTCGTCACCGGCACGCTCGTGAACGGCCTCGGCACCCGCACGGCGACCTGCACCTGGACCGATCCCGGAGGACTGACCACGACCGCCGCCGCGACCTACCGGATCGTCGACACCGGCGTCCCCACCATCGCCGCGACGACCGCGCCGACGGCTCCGAACGCCGCGGGCTGGTTCCGCTCCCCCGTCTCCGTCGGCTTCTCCTGCGCCGACGGCAGCGGCTCCGGGATCCGCAGCTGCACCCCCGCGCGGATCCTGCGCGAGGGCCCCGGCCAGAGCGTCACCGGCACCGCCGTCGACAACGCGGGCAACCGCGCCACGACGACCCGCAGCGGCATCGCCATCGACACCACGAAGCCGCAGCTCTCGTTCACGTCGAGGCCCGAGGGGTCCTACCCCTTCGGCACCGTGCTCCCGGAGGCGCGCTGCCTCGCGGACGACGCGCTCTCGGGCCTCACCGGCGACTGCGTGATCACGGGCGGCGGCCGATCCGTCGGACCGCACGTGTACCGGGCGACCGCGACCGACCGGGCGGGCAACGTCTCGACCCTCACCGGGTCCTACACCGTGACCCCGTGGGCGATCGGCGGGCTCAGCACCTCGGTGAAGAGCGTGGCCGCCGGAGCCGCGACCGGCATGACGTTCCAGGTGACCTCGACGTCCTCCGCGGGAACGTTCCGCCACTCCGCCCTCGCCGACGTGCGCAGCGTCACGCAGAAGCAGACCTCCTGCACCGCCGGCGCCGTCCTCACCGGAGCGCCGACGACCACCCTGACCGGACGCCTCCGCTACGACACCGCGACGAACCGCTACGTGAAGGCGTGGACGGTGCCCGCGAAGCGGGGCACCTGCTGGACGCTGACGGTCACGACGGCGGACGGCAGCACGGGGAGCGCCCGGTACTCGGTGAAGTAGCGGCGCCGGACGGCCGCCGCGGTCCGGTCAGGCTCCCGCCGCGGCGTACCGCTCCGCGAGCACGCGGAACGCGGCGGCCAGCTCGGGCGGCTCGGCCCCGGCCATCGGAGCGTCGAACCGGCCGAACGACGCGGCGAGCGCCTCCCACGACCAGGCGCCGAGGGCGAGTCGGCAGCCCGCGTCGCCGAGGTCCTCCACCTCCCCGTCGCCCGCGTAGGGCAGGACCTCGGCGGCGGGCGCCTCCAGCACCACCGAGCCGCGGCACGGCCACCCCTCCCCGGGCGCTCCGCCGCGGAACCGCGCCTCCAGGAACTCGGCGGGACTCCCGCCCGGCAGCACCCGGCGGCGGAAGCGGGCCCCGCGGGGCGAGCGCGGCTCGAGCCGGTCGACGCGGAACACCCGCCAGTCGTCGCGGTCGAGGTCGAAGCCGATGAGGTACCAGCGGCCCTGACGCGCGACCAGGTGGTGGGGCTCGACGCGGCGCACCGCCTCCGCGTGCGCGAAGCGGAGCACCTCCGAGGCCCGGACGGCCGCCGCGACCGCGACCAGCCGCTCCGAGGGGACCGCGGGAGCCGGCGCCGCCGCGACCGTGAAGCGCAGCGCATCCGCTCGGGGCCGGAGCCGGGCGGGCAGGACCTGCCGCACCGTCGCCAGCGCACGGGCCGACGCCTCCTCGAGCCCCGCGATCGGCGCGCGCAGGGCGGCGGTGAGGGCGAGCACCTGCTCGTCGTCGAAGAGCAGCGGCGGAAGCTCGGCGCCGGCCTCGAGCCGGTACCCGCCGTCGGGGCCCTTCGCCGCGTCGATCCGGTAGCCCATCGTGCGGAGTCGGTCGACGTCGCGACGCACCGTGCGCGGCGCGATCCCCAGGCGCTCGGCGAGCACTCCGCCCGGCCAGTCGCGGCGGGTCTGCAGGAGGGAGAGGAGCAGGAGGAGCCGCTCGGTCGTCGTGGGCACGTCCCGAGGGTATTCCGAGAAGAGGACCGTCACCGTCCTCTTCTCCTGGGAGCGTCGGGGCACCGGGCGATCGACCCGGCACGACTGCGAGGAGCGCACGATGAGCATCACCACGACGACCCACCTCAACTTCCGCGGACAGGCCCGCGAGGCACTGGAGTTCTACGCCTCGGTCACGGGAGGCCGGGTCGACGCGATGTCCTACGCGGACGCGAACGCTGTCACCTCGCCCGACGAGGCCGACCAGCTGATGTGGGGCCAGGTCGTCTCCGAGGCCGGCTTCCGCGTCATGGCGTACGACGTCCCCGCGCACACGGCTTACGACCCGGGCACGATCCCGGTGTTCGTGTCGCTGCGCGGCTCCGACGCCGACGAGCTGCACCGCCTCTGGGACGGCCTCTCGGAGGGGGCGGCGGTCGTCGTGCCCCTGGCCCCGGCGGCCTGGTCGCCCCTCTACGGGATGCTGCGCGACCGCTTCGGAGTGACGTTCGTCGTCGACCTCGAGGTCGCCTGGGGCTGAGGCCCGCGGGCTCGGCGGCGGGGCGCGTCCCACTGCGGACGCGCCGGCCGCCGACTCGGTACGCTCAGCACCGGATCCGGTCGGAGGGACGCTGCATGCTGGAGACGATCTCCGAGGCCCTCTCGCTTGTCACCCTCCCCCTCGGCGTGCTGTTCCTGCTCGCCGCGTTCGTCGCGGCGCTGATCGACGGACGCTGGCTGACGACGACCGCCTACCTCGAGGAGGGTCCGCCCCTCGCGCTGTACTGGGTGACCCGGGCCGGCGAGGTGCGATCGCGTCCGCTGTCCGCCGGGGACCCGCTGACGCCGACACGGTCGGACCAGCGGGAGGTGCACTACCGCGAGGAGGATCCGCACCGCATCCGCCTGCGCCGGTGGAGCGACGCGGTGCGGGCGCTGCGCCTGACCGGCCTGATCCTGCTCGGGGCGGGCGTCGTCCTCGGGATCCTGTCGACGGCGCTGGCGGTCCTCGCCTAGGCGGCGCTCCATGCGCGAGGATCGGACCCGTGGATGCGGAACGGGTTCTCGGAGACGGTCGGGCCGACGGGGTGTGGTGCCGGCTCGGGGAGCCGCTGACCGTCGCGCAGATCGCGCGCGGCGGGCCGGCGTGGCTGTGCCTGGACGCGCAGCACGGCGCGTTCGACGACGCCGCGGTCCTCGCCTCCCTTCGCGCACTCGGCGCCGTGAGCGGGAGGCCGCCCGTCGGCGTCCGGGTCGCGGGGCTCTCCGACGCGCTGATCGGCAGGGCGCTCGACGCCGGAGCGGACGTCGTCGTCGTCCCGATGATCGAGACGGTCGAGGAGGCGCTCGCGGCCGTCCGCGCCGCGCACTACCCGCCGCTCGGCCGCCGCAGCTGGGGGCCGATGTCCGATCTCTGGGGCGCCGCTCCCCCGTCGGCCGCCGAGGCGCGCACCGCGCTCTGGGTCATGATCGAGACGCAGGCCGGTCTCGACGCCGTCGATCGGATCCTCGCGGTGCCGGGCGTGAGCGGAGTCTTCGTCGGCCCGTTCGACCTCGCGATCGGCCTCGGACGGGACCTGTCCGACCTGCTCGCCGCGGACGGACCGGACGACCCGCTGCCGAGGATCGCCGCGGCGGCCCGGCGCGCAGGCAAGGGTGCCGGGGCCTACGCCGGCGACCGCGAGCGCGCCGGGCTGCTGCGAGCGCTCGGCTTCCCGAGGGTCGCGGTCGCGACGGATCAGTCGCTGATCGCGCTCGGCACCGCGGCGGCGCTCGACGCGGACGCCGCCGACTCCGGCTGCTGAGCCCGAGGCCGGGCACGGGGCCGGCCGCCGGTCACCGGCGAGCGCTCCCGCCGGGGGGACGCACGGGCTCCGGCGGCTCGGGGACGAAGCGGAGGCCGCCGGCGGAGTTCGCGAGATCGGTGAGCGCCGAGATCCAGGCGGGGTTGATGCGGGGCATGCGGCCGCCGGCGTAGGTGTAGCGGAGCGTGTGCGAGGGGTGCAGCCAGATCGCGCTGCGGCCGTCGCTCATCCCGTTCTCGTCGCGCCAGGTGAGCAGGCACGACTCCCCCCGGCGCAGCTTCGCGGTGAGGACGATCTGCAGGTGGGCGAGCACCCGGTCCTCGACGTCGATCTCGACCGATCCGTCGTAGTGCAGCTTCCCCATCGGCGTCTCCCGGCCTCGTCCTCGGAGGACGGGCGCGCCTCCGGCCCACCATCCTCGGGTGTCGTCCAGTGACCAGTTCGGGGCGGCGACAACCACCGGATCAGCTGGTATCGGCGAATCCGCTGGTCTCGACGGGGCAGGGCTCAGGCCGGCGGGTTCGCCGCCATGAAGTCGCGCATCGGCAGCAGGTTCTGGAGAGGCGCGAAGTACCCGAAGCGGGGCAGGTCGAAGACCACTCCCGCGACTCCGGAGGACCTCATCGCCGCGATCCACTCGAGCGCGGCCGGCATCGGCACCTTCAGCACGCGCGACGCGTCCTCGTCGGAGAGGCCGGCGTGCAGCGCCCCGGCGCGGGCGCGCTCCCCCGTGGTGAAAGCGAAGACCATCGGCCCCGACTCCAGGCCGCCGACGAAGGGGGTGGGCGCGTCGTCCGGCCCCCGCGCGATGAAGCACCACATCGGCAGGGCGTAGACGCTGCGCCAGAGCGCGTCCATCGCGGCGAAGCTCTCGGGGTCGGCGCGCAGGGCCTCCGCCCGGGCGTCGATCTCCTCGGTCTGGTCCATGGGGCTCCCCTCAGCGCCGGCGATCGGCGCGGACCTCCACGCTAACGAGGCTCCCGCGCGCCCGCACCCGCGATCGATCCGTCAGCAGCGGCCCGTCCCGGCGGAGGGCACGGGCCGCGGACGACGGATGGACGCGGCGGCGGCCCGCTCAGGCCGTCGCGTGCAGCGCGGCGTACGCGCCGCCCGTCGCGAGCAGCTCATCGTGCGTCCCCTGCTCCACGACGCGCCCCTCGCTGAGCACCACGATCCGGTCGGCCGTGCGGACGGTGCTCAGGCGGTGGGCGACGATCAGCGTCGTGCGCCCCTCGCGCAGCCGGTCGAGGGCGAGCCGGACCTCGCGCTCGGTGCGCGGATCGAGTGCGGCGGTCGCCTCGTCGAGCACGAGCAGACGGGGGTCGCGGATCAGGGCCCGCGCGATCGCGAGGCGCTGGCGCTGGCCTCCCGACAGCAGGGCGCCCCGCTCCCCTACGACCGTGTCCCAGCCGTCGGGCAGCTCGAGGACGAACTCCGCGTTCGCCGCCCGCAGCGCCGCCTCGAGCCGGTGGTCGTCGGCGTCCCCTGTCCCGTAGAGCACGTTGTCGCGGATGCTGCCGCGGAAGAGCACCGACTCCTGCGGCACGACCGAGACGAAGCGGCGGGCCGTGCGCATGTCGAGGGCGGCGATGTCACGGCCGTCGAGCAGTACTCGGCCCTGCGAGGGGCGGACGAATCCGAGGACCACCCGGGTCAGCGTCGACTTCCCCGAGCCGGAGGGACCGACGAAGGCCACGGTCTCCCCCGGGGCGATCCGGAGCGACACGTCGTGCAGCACGCGCCGGTCGCCGTAGTCGACGCTCACCCGGTCGAGCTCGACTCCTCCGGCGAGGGCGTCGACGACCGGCTCGCCCTCGTTGTGCTCCACGTCGGGGTCCGCCAGGACCTCGGCGATCGAGCGGCGCGACTCGAGGCCGCGGGTGACCAGCGGAGCAGTCTGGAACGCCGCCGTGATCGTCCCGGTGAGCAGCGCGAAGTAGGAGCTCAGCAGCACGACCTCGCCGACCGTCACCGGCAGGACGCCCGTCATCGCGATGACGGCTGCGCCGAAGAGCGAGCCGAGCGTGATGAGCTGGTAGCTGCTCCACGACAGCGCCCCGAAGCGCCCGTTCAGGCGGTCGAGGGCGACGCCCGCCCGCTCGACGCGGCGGGCGGCCTCCACCACCCGCTGGACCGAGACCTTCTCGAGGCCGTGGGCGCGGGTGACCTCGAGGAGCGCGGACATCTCGCCGACGGTGCCGGACATCGTCTCGACGTGGCGCCGGAACGCCTCGTTGCCGGCCGCTGTCCGCCGACGGAGCCAGAGCACGAGTGCGGCCGCGAGCGGGACGGTCAGCGCGAACACCAGCAGGAACTGCGGCACCCTCGTGCCCGTCGCCACTCCGGCTCCGACGAGCACCACCAGCGCTGTCAGCACCGGCCCGAAGGCCTGCTGCAGCATCAGCTCGAGGTTCTCGACGTCGCGCACCACCTTCGTCTGGGCGATGGAGGCGCTGCCTCGCGAGTGGTAGTCGAGCGAGAGGCTCTGCAGCCGCTCGGCGAGCGCCTCCCGCAGCCGCAGGCCCAGCGCGCGGACGGCGGACGAGGAGAGCCGCACGTAGACCGCGTTCGCCCCGATGTTCGCGAGGATCGTCGCCGCGGCGGCCGCGGCCGGCACGACGAGCGCCGATGGCGACCGGCCGTCGACGAGGGCGTCGACCACGGCGGCGGTGACGAGCGGCAGGATCCACAGCGGGCTGTCCTTGACGACGTAGGCGAGCGCCGCCCCTACGACCCGGTGCCGCGACGGGCGCAGGGCCGAGCGGAGCGGATGCTCGGAGGAGATGCCGCTCACGGCACGAGGGCGGGCTCGCGCGCCGCCGCCGTCGATCGGAGGATCAGGGCGGCCGCGCCGATCAGAGGCCCCTCCCCGCCGAGCCCGGACGGGCGGACGTCGAGACCGCGGGCGTAGTCCAGGACCGCGTGCTCCCGGGCGCTCGCCAGCACGAGGTCGAGGTAGTCGCCGGTCACGCCCGCGAAGCCGCCGCCGACGGCGAAGTCGTGCACGTCGAGCAGGGTCGCCGCGCCCGCGATCGCCGTGCCGACGGCCTCGGCGGAGCGGCGGACCGCGGACAGGGCCACGGCTTCGCCGTCCGCGGCCGCGCGCCCGAGCTCCTCCCCGGTGCTCCCGGCGAAGCCCCGGCGCCGGGCCCAGGCGACGGTGCTCGGTCCGGAGGCGATGCTCTCGAGCGTCCCGTCGCTCCCCTCCTCGGGGTCGGCGTCGGCGACGTGCACCTGGCCCAGGTGGCCGGCGTTGCCGGAGCGGCCCGCCAGCACCCGGCCGTCGAGGACGATCCCGCCGCCGATCCCGGTCGACACGACGAGGCTCACCGAGGAGACGGCGCCCCGGTTGGCCCCGTACCAGTGCTCGGCGAGGGCGATGCAGGTCCCGTCGAGGCGCAGCTCGACCGGCCGACCGGGCACGAGCCGCTCGAGCGCCTCCCGGAGCGGGACGCCGTGGAGCAGCGGGAGGTTCTTCGGTCGGATCCGGCCGCCGTCGAGGTCGATCGGCCCCGCGGATCCGGCGCCGACGCCGACGACGTCCGCCCCGGCCGTCGAGGCGGCGACGCACTCCGCGAGCGCCCGCTCGAACTCCTCAGGAGTCAGGGCGGGGCCGGTCGCGCGCCGGTGCCGCGTGCCGGGCACGAGCCCGCCCCCGGCGTCGACGAGGGCGGTCTCGATCTTCGTGCCGCCGACGTCGACGGCCAGGGCGGGCTGCGTGCTCACCGCGGATCAGGCCCAGTCGGCGACGAGCTGGTTGGCCGTGCGCAGCACGCTCGGCGACACCAGCGCCTCGGGGTCGAGACCGGAGCCGCGCACCGTGAAGACGACGCTCTCGCCCGGCAGCAGCGTGACCAGCTGGTCGTCGACGACGGCGGACGGGTCCACCTTGTCGACCAGGAGGGTGACGTCGCGCACGAGGTTCTCGGCGGTGACGGTCACCTGCACTCCGCCCTCGACGGGGGCGGCGCTCGTGCGCAGGCGCTCGGCCTCCAGGGCGGAGTCGCGGTACTCGGCGAAGAACCAGAACGCGCGCGTCCCGGCGAAGTCGACGACGAGCAGCTCGGCGGCGGCGTCCTCGGGCGTCGCCACGCCGGACCCGATCGGCAGGGTGCGCACCGAGCGCGCCCCGACCGCGAGCTCCTGCCGCTCCTCCGCCAGCACCGTCCCGTCGAACGCCAGGCGGCGCACGACGCACTCGCCCGCCCACTCCTCGGGGGAGTCGCCCACGGCGACCACGGCGAGCCCCTCCCCGCGCGGCTGCACGGTGAGCAGACGGTCCTCGAAGACGTGCTTGAGCGCGTAGAGGAGCGGCTTGGCGGTGCCGTCGCCGTCCACCGCGGCCCACGAGGTGACCGGCCAGCAGTCGTTGAGCTGCCAGACGATCGAGCCCATGCAGCGCGGGCTCTCGGAGCGCTGGTGCTCGATCGCGAGCGTCACCGCGAGCGCCTGGTTGAGCGACATCGCCCAGTGCCAGTCCTCCGTGTCGTCGGGCAGCGGGAGGTGAGCGACGAGACCGTCGGTCAGCTTGTCGTTGCCGTCGGTCGCCTTCTGGTGGTGGATCATCCCGGGCGACTCGGGAGTCAGCGGCGAGTCCGAGATCGAGCGCTGGATGGTCGACCACGACGCCGGCCCCTGCCAGCCGAACTCGGCGACGAATCGCGCGTGGGCGTCCCGGTAGGCGGGGTAGTCGACGCGGTTCCACAGCTCCCAGAGGTGCACGGAGCCGTGGTCGAGGTCGTTCGCGAAGATCTGCGGGTCGCCCGACCAGGGGCTCCCGGGCGTGTACGAGCGCGCCGGGTCGAGCTCGGCGACCAGGCGCGGGAGCAGATCGAGGTAGTAGCCCAGGCCCCAGGTGCGGCCCTGGAGGCGCTTCTCCCAGCCCCACTCCTCGAAGCCCCAGATGTTCTCGTTGTTGCCGTTCCAGAGCGCGAGGCTCGGGTGCGGCATGATCCGCGTGACGTTGTCGCGGACCTCCGCCTCGACCTCGCTGCGGAGCGGCTCCTCCTCCGCGTAGGCCGCGCAGGCGAAGAGGAAGTCCTGCCAGACGAGGATGCCGCGCTCGTCGCAGAGGTCGTAGAAGTCGTCGGACTCGAAGTAGCCGCCGCCCCAGATGCGGAGGAGGTTGAGGTTCGCGGACTCGGCCTGGTCCATCCTGCGGGCGAGGCGCTCGCGGTCGACCCGGGTGATGAAGGCGTCGTCCGGGATCCAGTTGGCTCCGCGGATCCAGACGGGCTCGCCGTTGACGACGAAGCGGAACGAGGTGCCCTCGTCGTCGCGGTCGAGCTGCACCTCCAGGGTCCGGAAGCCGATCCGCTGGGAGCGCTCGTCGATGACGGCTCCGCCCTGCAGGAGCGCGACCTCGAGGTCGTGGAGCGGCTGCCCGCCGAAGCCCCGCGGCCACCACAGGGCCACCTCGGCCGCCTCGAGGTGGAGGACCGCGGTGCGCTCGCCACCGGGGACGCTCGCCACGGCCTCCGCGCCGGCGACGGAGGCGCGCACCTCCACCTCGGCGTCCGAGGCCCGGTCGAGCCCCACGTGCAGCTCGACGCGGCCGGTCGTCCCGTCGACCGTGACCACGGGGCGCACCGAGGCGAGGCGCGCACCGCTCCAGGCCTGGAGGGTCACCGGCTTCCAGATGCCGGCGGAGGCGGCGTCCAGCCCCCAGTCCCAGCCGAAGTTGCAGGCGGCCTTCCGCAGGGCGTTGAAGGGGTGGGAGTAGGTGTGCGGCCGGTAGCCGATCTCGAGGCTCGCTCGGTCGGCCTCGGCGACGGGCGAGGCGAAGGCGACGACCAGCTCGTTCGCCCCCTCCTGCAGAGCCTCGTCGACGCGGATCCGGTAGGTGCGGTGCTGGTTGCGGGTGCGGGCGATCTCGCGCCCGTTCAGCGTGACGACGGCCACCGTGTCCAGGCCCTCGAAGACGAGCTCGTGCACGTCGCGGCCGTCGGGGGCCCAGTCGAATGAGGAGGAGTACTCCCAGTCCGTCTCGCCGATCCAGGTGACCTTCTTCTCGTTCTGGTCGAGATAGGGGTCGGGGATCAGCCCGGCCGCGAGCAGATCGGTGTGGACGAGGCCGGGGACCACCGCGGGGACGACGGCCGAGACCAGCTCGGCGGGGATCGGCCCGCGGGTCGCGCGGACACTCCAGCCGTCGTGCAGCGGACGGCTGGTGGCCGCCGCGGTGCGAGGAGTGGTGTCGAGGGTGTGGGTCACTTCGTAGCTCCTGATGTCAGTCCGTTGTAGATGAAGCGCTGGAGGAAGAGGAACGCGATCAACGTCGGGACGATCACGAGGATCGTGCCGGCGGCGATGACCTCCCACTGCGCCCCGAAGGGCCCCATGAAGCGGAAGAGGGAGGTCGAGATCACGCCGAGGTCGCGGGAGGGCATGTAGAGGAAGGGGATGTAGAACTCGTTGTAGACCGCGATCCCCTTGATGATCACCACGGTCGCGATCGCGGGCTTCAGCAGCGGGAGCACGATCCGCCAGTACACGGTGAAGCGGCTCGCTCCGTCGAGCATTGCGGCCTCGTCCAGCGAGACCGGGATCGACTGCATGAACTGCAGGAAGATGTAGATCGCGACGATGTCGGTGCCCGTGAACAGCAGGATCGCCGACCAGCGGGTGTTGAAGAGGTCGAGGGCGTTGATCACCTGGAACGTCGCCACCTGCGTGGTGACGGAGGGGACCAGCGTCGCGAGCAGGAAGAGCCCGGTCACCAGGCTCCGCCCGCGGAAGCGGAACCGGTCGATCGCGTAGGCGGCCATCGTGCCGATCAGCACGGTGCCCACGATCGAGACGACGAGGATGATCCCGGTGTTGAGGAACCCGGTGACCATCCCGCCCTGCGTGAAGGCGATGGCGAAGTTCTCGAGGTTGAACCAGTTCGAGGGCGGCGTGAGCGGTCCGGTGCCCCGGTACTCCGCCGAGGTCTTGAACGCGAGCATCACGATCGTGACGATCGGCACGAGAGCGAAGAGGCAGGCCACGATCAGCGAGCCGTACTTCCCGATCGAGCCGAGGACGGATCCCGCCGACCGGCGGGTGCGCCGCTCCTTCACGGCCGCCTGCCGCGTCACCGGGAGACCGGTGACCGCCGGGGGGCGCTGCTGGGTGCTGGTCATTCCTGGCTCGCCTTCTCGTCGGGGAACACGCGCCGCTGCACGGCCGTGATGATCAGCACGATCGCCAGCAGCACCACGGCCATCGCCGACGCGAGGCCGACCTTGGAGTAGCGGAAGGCGGTGTCGACGGTCTGGATCACGAAGGTCTCGGACCCGTTCGCGCCGCCGGTCATGATGTAGGGCATCTCGAAGGCCGAGAGCGCCCCGGCGATCGCGAGGATGAAGGACAGCCCGAGGATGCGCCGGATGCTCGGCACGATGATGTAGCGGAACTTGTCGAACGCGCTCGCGCCGTCGAGATCCGCCGCCTCGTACTGCTCCTCCGGGACCGACTGGATCGCACCGAGGAACAGCACGAAATTCAGCCCCATGTAGCGCCAGACCGAGGTGGCCGCGAGGGACACGTTGACGACGGAGGGGTCGCCGAGCCACTGCGGGGTGTCCTGCACGCCGAAGACGCCGAGCACCGCGTCGAGCGTGCCGTCCGGACGGAAGAAGTAGAGGAACATCAGCCCGATGGCGACGCCGTTGATCAGGTAGGGGAAGAAGATGACGCCCTTGAAGAAGTTGCGGAACCGGGTGCGGAAGCTCAGCAGCGTCGCGAAGAAGAGGGCGAGGCCGAGCTGCGCGATCGCGCCGGCGAGGTAGAACAGGCTGACGAAGAAGACGCGGAAGATCTCGGGCCGGGTGAAGATCTCGACGTAGTTCTCGAGGCCGACGAAGGTCTTGTCGGGGTCCAGGCCGTCCCAGTCGGTGACGCTGTACCAGAACATGTTCGCGACCGGGATGTACGTCAGCACGACCAGGAACGCCAGCGGGACCGCCAGGAAGAGCCAGGGGGTGATGCGCCTGCCGGTGAGGCGCTGCCGGCGGCGGGGCCGGATCCGCTTGCTCGCTCCGACCTCGATGGGCGGAGCGTCGGTGATCGCCATGGTCGATCCTTCCGTCGTTCGGGGGTGCAGGAGCCGTGGAGCTCCGGAGGGAGGGGGCGGGCGGCCGCGGGAGGCGGCCGCCCGCGGGGACTACTCGGCGACGTCGGCGCGGGCCGCGGCCCAGCGCGAGTTGAGGTCGGCGAACAGCGACTCCTTGTCGCCGGCGCCCGCACCGCGCGCGGCGTCGATCAGCTCCTGGCGGTAGGCGTTGCCGAACAGGTCGATCTCGGCCTCGTTGGCGATGTCGTTGATGACCGCCTCCTTGCCGACCGGGTCCGGGGCGAGCTCGAGGTACTGCACGCCGAGCGCGTCGAAGTCCGCGAGGGTGTCGGGAGCGGGGTCGCTGATCACGGGGCTGATCGCGCCCTGGCTCTCGGCGTAGCCGGACTCGTTCGTGAACCAGTCGATCCACGCGCGGGCGGTGGCCTTGTTGTCCGAGTTCTTGTTGATCGCGAGGAACTTGTCCGAGGCGGTCACCGAGGTGAAGGTCCCGTCCTGCGCCCACGGCATCGGCCAGAAGCCGATGACGTCGCGGGACTTCCCGGCCTTCTCGGCCGCGTCCTGCATCTGCGAGACGGCCCAGGAGCCGAGCACCATCGAGCCGATCTCCCCGCTCGCGAGGAGGTCCTTCGACTCCTCCCAGTTCGTGGTGGTCGGGTCCGCCTCGCTGAGGCCCTGCGCGACCGTGTCGTAGAGCAGGCCGTCGATGTTGTACTGGTCGTTGCCCTCGGTCCAGGGCGCGTCGTCCGCGATCATCTCGGTGCGGACGTCCGCCCCCTGCACCGTGCCGAGGTTGCCCTCGATCGTCGCGAGGGGCCACCCGTCCTTGTAGTTCGTGTAATAGGGGACGACGCCGTCGGCCTTGATCTTCTCGAGGTCGGCGAGGTACTCCTCCTCCGTGGCGGGCGGGTCGGTGATGCCCGCCGCGGTCCAGACGTCGCGGTTGAACACGTAGCCCATGGCCGAGCCGAAGGTCGAGACTCCGTAGGCGGTGCCGTCGAACGAGCCCTCGTTGGTGAAGCGGTAGGTCTTCGACAGCTCCTCCGTCGAGCCCAGCGGCTCGAAGTAGTCGGAGTAGTCGTCCTTGGTGACGTTGGAGCTCGGGATGAGCAGCACGTCGCCGTAGTCCTTCGAGTTCAGGCGGATCTTGGTGTCGCCCTCGTAGTCGGTCAGGGCCTCGAACTTCACGGTCGTCCCGGGGTACTTCCCCTCGAACGTCGTCGCGTAGTCGGCGAAGGTCGTGTCGACCAGGTCGGTGCGGTTGGTCAGCACAGTGATCTCGCCGGCCGGCTCGCCGGAGTCGTTCCCCGCCGATCCGCCGGAGCAGCCGGCGAGCGCGAGGGAGGACGTGACGGCGACGGCGACGATGCCGATCAGCGTGGTCCTGCGGTTTCTGGTGGGTCGTTGCACGGGTGTTCTCCTCGGTAGGGCGTCGCGGTGCGACGGTGAGTGCAGTGGGTGCGGGACGGAGGTCAGTGACGGGCCTGCCACCAGTGCCGGATCGTCGGGAGGTACTGGCGCACCAGCGACTCCAGCCACGACGGCACGTGGGGGTGGGGCGAGGGTCCGGCCGTCGGCGGCGCGGTGGGAGTCGTCGGCGGTGCGGTGGGCGTCGTCGTCGGCGGGGTGGTCGGCGTCGTCGTGGGCGGAGCGGTCGGCGTCGGCGTCGGGGCGGGTCCGGCGGCGACCACCGTCGCCACGTCGTCGACGGTGAGGACTCCGGTCCCCGATCCGTTCACGTAGAGGGCGTACCGGGTCACCGAGGTCAGGTCGAGATCGGCCTCCGGGGCCCACGACGGCGGAGCGAAGGCTGAGAAGGGGACGACGGTCGGCCCCTCCGTCGCCGGGGTGACGGAGGCCTCCCAGTAGGCGCCGTTCGCGACGAACTGCACCGAGAACGGGGCCGCGGCGTCCACGTCGAGGGTCAGCCCGGAGTAGCCCCACCAGTTCTGCGGAGCATCGAACGTCTTCACGACGCCCGCGTAGCCGGCCGTGCCCGTGTCGTAGTCGAAGCGCGCGGCGCTGCCGGCGCCGGAGGGCACCAGCGTCGGCGCGATGGTGCCGCCCCCGCTGTTCCGGACGTAGGCCTCGCGGACCGCCGCGTCGTCGGCGTAGCCCTCGAAGTCGTCGACCACGACGGGCTCCGTCGGCACGGCCGAGGTCTCGAACGAGCGGACCTCGGACACGGCGGAGCCGACGCCGTTCACGGCGGTCACCCGCCAGGAGTAGCGCGTCTCGGGGGCGAGGTCGACGTCCGGGCGGACGGTGGTCGCGGTGAGCCCGGTCGTCTCCACGATCGGGTCGGAGAGGTCCTCCGATGCCGAGAGGGTGAAGCGGTAGAACGCGGCGTCGGCGGCGGGCTCCCACGAGAACGCGGGGGTCGCGGTGATCCCGTCGGCGCCGGCGGCCGGCGCGACGAGCGCGGGGGCGGCCGGGGCGCCGAGCGGAGCGGCGTTCGGCGAGAAGAGGTTCACGGAGCCGATCTGCGGCGTCCACGCCTCGCCCGGGCCCTGCGGCCACGAGACGCGCAGCTGGTTCACGCCGGAGAGGCCGCGCACCGACAGCGTGTACTGCTTCCAGTTCCCGGTGCCGCCGCGGGTGTCGACCGCGATCGGCGCCCACGTCGCACCGTCGGCCGAGCCCTCCACGGTGAGCGGGGCGACCGGCTGGTCGGGCCAGTACCAGGCCGTCACGTCGGCGCCGCTGATGTCGTCGAAGCTCCAGGTGAGGCTCGCCGGATCGGTGCTCTCGCGCTTCACGCGAGAGACGTCTCCGCCGAACTGCGCGGGCGAGCCGGAGTCGATCGCGAGGCTGCCCGTGCGGGCCGACACCTTCGAGAAGTCGTCGAGCGGGTCGGCGAGGGCCACCGCCTCCGCCGCGCTCGTGACGGTGGCGCGCTCGAGGGTGGCGCTGCCGCTCCAGGAGAGGCGGACGGCGTCGCCGTCGAGGCCGTCCGCTCGGAGGGCGCCGCCGTCGACCGTGGTCGCGGCCGGAGTCCAGGTCGTCCCGTCG
The DNA here is from genome assembly GCF_002932325.1 of Rathayibacter sp. AY1E2. Lineage (NCBI taxonomy): Bacteria > Bacillati > Actinomycetota > Actinomycetes > Micrococcales > Microbacteriaceae > Rathayibacter > Rathayibacter sp. AY1E2. The sequence goes on along the minus strand of NZ_PSVO01000014.1, from coordinate 28,967 downwards.
GTGCTCGTCGAGACGGTCGCGGCCGAGGGGTCCGAGAGGAGGAACTCGGCGGCGGTCACGCCGTCGCGCTGCCAGGTGATGCTCGCAGCGCCCGTCGCGGCGACGACTCCGCCGGCCGGCGTCGGCTCGAGCCGCGCGTTCTCGTGTGCCGAGCTGAGGGTCCAGGTCTGCAGCGGGTCGACGAGCACCGTGCCGGCCTCGGGCGCGGCCACGGGGTCGGAGGCGGGGCCGGGGCGATCGCCCTCGCCGACCGCGACCACGCGGTAGCGCGCTCCGTCGGGCGAGTCGTAGTCGGTGACCGGGGAGGCGGAGGCGGAGACGGCGCCGTCGGTCACGTCGCTCCAGGCACCGCCGTCGACCGAGCGCTGCACGAGATAGCCCTGCGCTCCCGCGGTCCCGCGCCACGAGACGGTGGTGATGCCGTACACCTGGTCGAGGGCCGTGACGAGCGGGGCGCCGAGCTCGTGCCGGCCGGGCGTGCTGCCGACGGCCGCGCTGTAGCGCTCGACCGCGTCCACGCTCTCCCGCTCCCGCGCCGAATCGCCCGGGTAGTGGAGGGTGAAGCCGTCGTCGTGCGGGACGAAGCCCCCGCGGTCGTTGTTCCCGAACAGCGACCAGAAGAACATGCCCGAGACGTTCCGGTCGGCCGCGGCCGCGTCGAGAAGCGTGGCGGAGGCGGCCGTCGAGGCGTACTCCCCCGCGATGTAGACCTTGCCCGCGTCCGCGACGGTCCGCGCGTCGGCCGAGACCCGCTCGGCGGTCGGCGGGTAGTAGTGAACGTCGACGATGTCGAGGTCCGGCGACGCGAGGGTGTCGGGATCGATGTCGAAGCGGCGGCCGGCGGCGACGAGCTGCTCCGGGGCCTTCTCCTTCAGGTGCGCGACCTGGGCGTCGATCCACTCGCGGGTCATGCCCTCGAGCTCGTTGCCCAGCTCCCACGCCATGATCGTCGGGTCGTCGACGAAGCGCGTCCCGGTGATCGTGTTCGTGTGGTCGAGCACGTGGTCGACGTAGTCCTGGTATGCCGCGATCGCGGCCGGGTCGGTGTAGAAGTCGTCCGACTCGAGGCCGAGCGGAGTCGTGAAGTCGCGGTGACCGCCGTGGTAGTACTCCCACTGGTCGGTGAGCGGCAGCACCAGGCGGATGCCGAGGGTGCCCGCGTAGGCGACCGCGAAGTCGATGGTGCGGAACGCCTCCTCGTTGTACTCGCCGAGCCGCGGCATCAGCGCGAGCGGGTCGGCGTCGTCCTGGCTGGTCGACGTCATCATGTGCGAGCGCACGACGGTGACACCGAGCCCGGCCGCCGTGTCGAGGGCGTCTTTGATGCGGAAGTAGGTCGGGTAGTCGATCCCGCCGACGTTCTCGTCGAGGCCGAGCCAGTAGATGTTCGTCCCGCTGGCACGGAAGCGCTCGCCGTCGAGGGTGAGGGCGCTGCCGTCGCGCTGGACGAACGCGGTGTTGGCGCTGGTCCAGTCGGCCGGCGCGGCCTGGGCGGAGGACGCGGTCGCGACGAGGGTCGAGGCGACGACGGCGGCGATCGCTCCGCCGGCGAGGGCCGAGCGGAGGCGGGAGCGCCTCGGGGCGGACGGTGCTGCGGCACGGGTCATGTGTGTTCCAGGGCTCCTTCGACCGGGGTGGAGGACCGGCTCGCGTCGTTCCGCTCTCGGGATCGGGGCTCGTCGCCCCGCCCTCGTCGGCCGGTCCTCGGACAGACTCCCCTGTCCTGCCCGTCGAGGTCAATATCAAAAGTAAATAATTTATGTAACGAATCGAGACGGCAGTTCGAGCACGCGGGGCGTGGCGACGGCCGTCGACCGACGGTCGGAGATGCTCAGGCCGCCGGCGCGCCCGTGGATCCGCGCGGGACGATCACGACGGCGGGGCTGCTGATCGCACGGCTCTCGCCACCCGCGATGCCGGCCAGGAGCTCCCGGCCGGCGAGCATCCCGATGACCTGCACGTCGTGCGAGACCGCCGAGAGCGGGGGCTCGCTGAGCTGGCACTGCGCGGAGTCGTCCCAGGCGAGGAGCGAGAGCTCGCCCGGGACGGCGAGACCGCGATCGCGGGCCTCGTCGAGTCCGCCGAGCGCCATCAGGTCGCTGTCGAAGACGACCGCCGTCGGCCGCTCGTCGCCGTCGAGCAGGGCCGCCAGAGCACGGGCCCCGGAGGCCCGCGAGTAGTCGCCCCCGGCCGTCGGTCCGGACACTCCGTGCCGCGCGCACTCCTGCGCGAACGTCTCCTCGCGGATGCGCGTGTGCAGCAGCTCCGCGGGTCCGGCGACGCGGCCGAGCCGGGAGTGGCCCTGACCGGCGAGGAAGTCGACGGCCGCGCGCATCGCGTTGTCGTCGTCCGTCCACACCGCGCGGAAGCCGACGGCGGCGCTCGGCGGGCCGATCACGACGGCGGGGAGGCCGAGGCCGCGCACGAACTCCGGCCGCGGATCCCCGTCCTCGAGGTCGACCAGGATCACGCCGCTCACCTCGCCGTCCTCGCTCCACCGCCGATAGGTCGCGAGCTCGGCGTCGGCGTCGGGCAGGACGTTGAGGAGCACCGAGTAGCCCGAGGGGCGGACCGCCCGCTCGACACCGGCGATGAACTCGTGGAAGTACGGCTCCGCGCCCATGATCTCGGTCGCCCGCACCAGGGCCAGGCCGATCGGTCTCGTCCGCGTCATCGCCACCGCCCTTCGTCGCCCGTCCAGAGTAGGGGGCCGATCGGCGCCGGAGCCGTCCCGTACGCTGACGAGCGGAACGGGAGGTGACGGCATGGCACGGCGCGAATCGACACCCGCGGCCCCCGGGAGCCGCGCCCTCGTCGTGGACCTGATCCGCTCCTCCGGGCCGATCAGCCGCGTCGAGCTGACCGCCGCGACCGGCCTCACCCAGCCCGCCATCTCGATGATCGTGCGCAAGCTCCTCACCGACGGCATCGTCCGCCAGACCGGCTCGACCTCGACCGGGGGCAAGCCGCGGCAGCTGCTCGAGATCAACGCGCGGGCGAGGATCGCCATCGGCCTGCAGCTCGGCTTCGAGTCGATCACCCTGGTCGCGACCGACACGGGCGGAGGCGTGATCGCACGCCAGCAGATCGACGGCGCCGCGCTCGCCTCCCCGGAGGAGGTCACCGCGCGCCTGGTCCGGGCCTACGACGACTTCATCCGCGGGACCGGGATCGACCGCGGCTCGATCGCGGGCGTGGCGGTCGTCGCTCCCGGCCCGATCGACCAGGCCGCGGGCCGCGTCCTCGGCCCGCCGACGCTGCACCACTGGCGCGACCACCCGCTCCGCCAGGAGCTCGGCGCCGGTCTGGGCGCGCCGATCCTGCTCGACAACGACGCCGCCGCCGCCGCGATCGGCGAGTTCTGGAGCCGCGGCGTCTCGCGGCACCGCACCTTCGGGAGCATCTACGTCGGCACCGGCATCGGGGCCGGCGTCGTCCTCGACGGCGCACTGCTGCGCGGGGCGAGCTCGAACGCGGTCGAGATCGGCCACGTCACGATCGTGCCGGGCGGGCGCGAGTGCTTCTGCGGCAACATCGGCTGCCTCGAGCGGTACGCCTCGCCGACGGTGGTCGTGGAGGAGGCGCGCTCCGACCGCGCCGCGTTCGCCGACCTCGACCTCGCCTTCCGCGCCGAGGAGCACGCCCGCGACTTCGACGTGCTCAGCCTGGCGGCGATCAACGGCCATCCGGCGGCCCTCGCCCTGATCGAGCGCGCGGCCGGGCACCTGGCCGACGGCGCTCTGATCCTGGCCAACCTGTTCGACCTCGACGAGCTGGTCCTCACCGGCCCCGGAGTCGCCATCGCCGGATCGATCCACACCCGCGCGATCCGCGCCCGCCTCGACGAGCGCCGCTTCGCCCGCCGGGCCCACCCGATCGAGGTCGAGCTCTCGAGCAACCCGCGCGACGCGGCCGCCGTCGGAGCGTCCTCCCTCGTGCTGCAGAGCACCCTCTCGCCCGGGCACGGGCCGGTGCTCCTGCAGCCCGGAGGGCGCGATGGCTGAGGCCGTCGTCTCCGCCGGCCGGCTGCTCGGGCGGACCGTCGAGACGCCGGACGGAGCGGCGCACGCGTTCCTCGGGGTGCCCTACGCGGGCGACCCCCGGCGCTTCCTCCCGGCTCCGCCGCTCGAGGCCTGGAGCGGACGGCGCGAGGCGCTGGAGCCCGGACCGCGGGCTCCGCAGACGTCGGGTGGAAGCGAGACCGGCTGCCTGACCGTGAACGTCTGGACGCCGGAGGCAGCCGAGGCCTGCCCGGTGATCGTCTGGATCCACGGGGGGCTGCACGTCGCCGGCTCCCCCTCCGAGCCCTTCTGCGACGGAGCACGGCTCGCCGCCCGGACCGGCACCGTCGTCGTGGCGCTCGGCCACCGGCTCGGCGCGCTCGGATTCCTCACCGTGGACCACCTCCTCGGCCACGAGTACCGCGACTCCGCGAACGCGGGCCTGCACGACACCGTCGCCGCGCTCGAGTGGGTCCGCGACGAGATCGCGGCGTTCGGAGGAGACCCCGGTCGGATCACGCTGGCCGGCCAGTCCGCCGGCGCGACGTCGGCCGCGATGCTGCTCGCAGCGCCCCGCGCCGAGGGCCTCTTCGCGCGAGCAGTGCTGCAGAGCGCGAACCCCGAGCGCGTCGGGTCCCGCGAGTACGGCGAGGAGGCGACGGCGGAGCTGCTGGACCTGCTCGGCGCGCCGCCGGAGCGGCTCCTCGACCTGCCCTGGCCTCGCCTGATCGAGGCGCAGGACCGCCTGCTCGCCCGCCGCTCGGCCGCGGGTCCGAACACCGTCGCCGTGTTCCGGGCGGGCCTCGACGGCCGCCTGCTGACCCGCGACCCGGTGTCCGCCGTCGCGGCGGGAGCCTCGAGCGGAGTGGATCTCGTCGTGACGACGAACGTCAACGAGGGCTCGGGCTCCGTCGACCTCCGGGCTCCCGACTCCGTCGAGCTGCGCGCACAGCTCGACCGGCACGTCGCCGACCTGCTTCCGGGAGGGGACGCGGGGGCCTATCGAGAGGCTCTGGCGGCCGACCTGGGCCGCACCCCCTCGGACGCCGAGGCCCTGGAGGCATGCCTCGCCGACGAGATCTACCGGCAGCCGAGTCTGCGGCTGCTCGACGCCCGGGCCGCAGCGACCGGATCGACGCGCGCCGCCCTGTTCGCCTGGCGCGCCGACGACTCCCGCGGCGCGACCCACTCCCTCGAGCTGCCCTTCCTCTTCCGCAGCCTCGACGACGCCCGTGGCACGATCGGGCCCGCCCCGCAGCGCCTCAGCGACGAGGTCTCGTCGCGCTGGGCCGCCTTCGCGGCGACGGGCGACGCCGGCTGGCCCGAGTACGGATCCGAGCGCACAACGCTCGTGCTCGACGACCCCGTCCGGATCGTCGACGCTCCCCGCGAGCACCTGCGCCGCCTGGTCGCGTCCCACCGCCGCTGATCCCACCGGCCACTGGCCCCGTCCAGGCGGTTAGGTTAGGTTAACCTTCGCAACCCACACCACCCCCTTCGAAGGATCGCCGTGCCCGCCACTCGCACCCCCCTCCGCCTGACCGCCGTCGCCTCGCTCGGCCTCGCCGCGCTGCTGCTCACCGCCTGCTCGGGAGGAGCCGACGCCGGCTCCGAGGGCACGTCCGAGAGCAGCGCCGCCGAGAGCAGCGAGGGCTTCCCCGTCACCGTCGACCACGCCTTCGGCAGCACCACCGTCGAGTCGGCCGACCGCGTCGTCGCGACGAGCTGGACCAACCAGGACGTGGCGCTCGCGCTGGGTGTGACCCCGGTCGGCTTCACCCGCGCCTCCTACGGCGACGAGGACGGCGACGGCCTGCTGGTGTGGACGAAGGAGGCGCTCGACGCCTCCGGCGCCGAGACCCCGACCCTGTTCGACGAGACCGACGGCGTGCCCTTCGAGGCGATCTCGGACCTCAGCCCGACCGTGATCCTCTCGGCCTACTCCGGCATCACCCGGCAGGACTACGACACCCTCAGCCAGATCGCCCCCACCGTCGCCTACCCGGGCCTGCCCTGGGGCACGACCTGGCAGGACTCCGCGAAGCTCGACGGCGCCGCACTGGGCCTCGAGGACGAGGCCGTCGCGAAGGTCGGCGAGATCGAGAGCGACATCACGCAGACCACCGCGTCCTACCCGCAGCTCGCGGGCACCACGTTCATGTACGGCTGGTACGACCCGACCGACGCGAGCACCTTCACCTACTACACGCCGAACGACGCGCGCGTGAAGTTCGTCGAGGACCTCGGTCTCGACGTCGCCCCGAGCGTCGCCGAGCTCTCCGGCGACTCGGAGGCGTTCAGCGGCACCATCAGCTCGGAGAACGCCGACCAGCTCGACGCCGACGTGCTCGTCGTCTACGGCGACGACACGACCCTCGCCGCACTGCAGGCCGACCCGCTGCTCTCCAAGATCCCGGCCGTCGAGCGCGGCTCCGTCTACGTGCTGGAGGACGGCTCCTCCGCCGCCATGGCCACCTCGTCGCCGAACCTGCTCAGCATCCCGTGGGTGCTCGACGAGTACACCGCCGGCCTCGCCGCGGCCGCCGACAAGGTGTCGTGACCCGCACCGCACCCACCCGGAAGACGAGGGCGACCGCGCTGGCGGTCGCCCTCGTCGCGCTGGCCGTCGCGTCGGTCCTCTCGCTCGTGTACGGCTCCCGCGAGATCCCGCTCGGCGAGGTCTGGCCGGCGCTGACTTCGCCCGATCCGGCGTCCATCGTCGACGCGGCGGTGCAGGGGCGGGTGCCGCGGACGGTCCTCGCGGTCCTGGTCGGCGCCGCGCTCGGGCTCGCCGGAGCCGTGATGCAGGGCCTGACCCGCAACCCGCTCGCCGATCCGGGCATCCTCGGCCTCAACTCGGGCGCCTCGCTCGCGGTCGTGCTCGGGATCGCCGGGGTCGGCGCGACGAGCCTGCCGCAGTTCATCTGGCTCGCGTTCCTCGGAGCCGCCGCCGCCGGGGCGTTCGTCTACGCGGTCGCGTCGCTCGGCCGCGAGGGCGCCACTCCGCTGAAGCTCGCCCTCGCCGGAGCCGCCACCGCCGCCGCGCTCACCTCCCTCATCAGCGCGGTCCTGCTCACCCAGGAGACCACGCTGAACCGCTTCCGCTTCTGGCAGGTCGGCGGAGTCGGCGGCGCCGAGACCGCGAGCATCCTGCAGGTCCTCCCGTTCCTCGCGGTCGGCGCGGTGCTGGCCCTCTCCAGCGCGCGAGGGCTCGACGCCCTGGCGCTCGGCGACGACCTGGCGACCGGCCTCGGCCGGCGCGTGGGGCGCATCCGCCTGGTCGCGGGGCTCGCGGCCGTGCTGCTCTGCGGCGCCGCGACCGCGATCGCCGGACCGATCGGATTCATCGGCCTGGTCGTCCCGCACCTCGCCCGCCGCGTCACCGGCCCCGCGCACGCCTGGCTGCTGCCCTCCTCCGCTCTGCTCGGCGCCCTGCTGCTGCTCGTCGCCGACGTGGTCGGCCGCGTGGTCGCCCGGCCGAGCGACGTCGAGGTGGGCATCGTGACCGCGCTGATCGGCGCCCCGGTGCTCATCGCGATCGTGCGCCGCTCGAAGGTGCGGGCGCTGTGAGGACCGCGGAGGCGCCCGCCGCGGTCGGCATCGCGGCCGGCCGCACGCTGCGCCGTCGGCGCACGGTCATCGGCTGCGCGGTCCTCGCGGTGCTCGCGCTGGCGCTCGTCGTCGTCTCGCTCACGGTCGGCAGCACGGTCTACTCGGTGCCGCAGGTCGTCCGCGTGATCCTCGGCGAGACCGTGCCGGGCGCCTCCTTCACCGTGGGCACGCTGCGGCTGCCGCGCACCATCACGGCCGTCCTGGTGGGCGTGGGCTTCGGGATGGGCGGCGTGATCTTCCAGACGATGCTGCGCAACGCCCTCGCCAGCCCCGACATCATCGGCATCACGTCGGGGGCGAGCGCGGCGGCCGTCGTCGCGATCGCGTTCTTCGGGCTCTCGGGCGGCGCGGTCTCGGTGATCGCGGTCGCGGCCGGGCTCGCGACGGCCCTGATCATCGCCGGGCTGGCCGAGGGCGGCGGAGTGATCGGGGCGCGGCTGATCCTCATCGGCATCGGCGTCGCGGCGATGTTCCAGAGCGTGATCGCCTACGTGCAGACCCGCGCCGACTTCGAGGACGTCCAGGAGTCGCTGCGCTGGCTGACCGGCAGCCTCAACTCGGCCGCCTGGCCCTCCGTCCCGCCGCTCGCGCTGACGATGCTCGTGCTGGTGCCGCTGGCGCTGCTGCTCTCGGGCCGGCTCGGCGTGCTGCAGCTCGGCGACGAGTCGGCGACCGCGCTCGGGCTCGACGTGCGGCGCAGCCGGCTGGCCCTGCTCGCGGTCGGAGTCGGCCTCGTGGCCGTCGCGACCGCCGCCACCGGCCCGATCGCGTTCGTCGCCTTCGTCTCGGGGCCGATCGCGCGGCGGATCCTGCCGAGCGCGCGCACGCTGCTGATCCCCTCCGCCCTGGTCGGCGCGGTCGTGGTGCTCGCCGCCGACCTGCTCGCCCAGTACGTCGTCGGCGCGCTGTTCTCGGGCGCGCGCTTCCCGGTCGGCGTCGTCACCGGCGCCCTCGGCGCGCCCTTCCTGCTCTGGCTCCTCGCCCGCCGCAACCGCTCCGGAGGCTCCCTGTGACCGACGCCCCGCCCACCCTCGCCGCCGACGCGGTCACCCTCGCCTACGACGAGCGCGTCGTGGTCGACGGGCTCTCGCTCGCCGTGCCGCCCGGCCGGATCACGGTGATCGTCGGCGCGAACGCCTGCGGCAAGTCGACGCTCCTGCGCGCGATGGCGCGGCTGATCACCCCGCGCTCGGGGAGCGTCCTGCTCGACGGGCGCGCGATCCACCGGCTCCCGACGCGCCAGGTCGCGCAGCAGGTGGGGCTGCTGCCGCAGACCCCGATCGCGCCGGAGGGGATCGCTGTCTCCGACCTGGTCGCCCGGGGCCGCTACCCGCACCGGGGCCTGTTCGGCCGCGGCTCCGGATCGGACGACGACGCGATCGTCGAGGAGGCGCTGCGCGACACCGGCACGCTCGAGCTCGCCGACCGCCCCGTGGACGAGCTCTCGGGCGGGCAGCGCCAGCGGGTGTGGATCGCGATGGCCCTCGCTCAGCGGACCGACGTGCTCCTCCTGGACGAGCCGACGACCTACCTCGACGTGTCGCACCAGGTCGAGGTGCTCGACCTGCTCACCGACCTCAACCGCTCGCGCGGGACGACCATCGTGATCGTGCTGCACGACCTCAACCTCGCCGCCCGCTACGCCGACCACCTCGTCGCCGTGCGCGACGGCGCCCTGTACGCGTCGGGCACGCCCGCCGAGGTGGTGACGCCGGAGACGGTGCGCGCGGTGTTCGGGATGGAGTCGCGCGTGATCGAGGACCCGGTCTCGCGGACGCCGCTGGTGCTGCCGATCGGGCGCCACCACTCGGGCTGAGCCCGGCCGTTCAGGGCCGAGCGGTCAGGGCCGGCCGGTCAGGCCGGGGCCGCGGCCAGGGAGGCGCCGTCGACGAGCGTGCAGCGGAGGAGCTGCTGCTCCCGTCTCGCGGGGTCGCCCTCGATGAGGATGTGCACGGCGCGGCGCCCCATGTCGCGCCGGGGCAGCTCGAAGCCGGCCTGCCAGCCGGTGCGGTCGGCCGATCCGGAGAGCGACACCAGCGACAGGTCGCCCGGCACCGCCACCCCCTCGGCCTCGGCGGCCTCCTGCAGGAGGACGAACTGCTCCTCCTGCTCGGCGAGGACGACCGTGACGCCCTCGGCGGCGATCCGGCGGATCCACTCCCGCGGCGACGCCTCCGGCCCCGGCACGAGGTGGAGGAAGCCGTCGCCGAGCTCGGCCCTCGCGCCGGCCATGCGGTCGGTGTACGACTCGACGCCCTCGCCGTGGCCGGCGTAGGCGAAGCGGGTGTGGCCGAGGGCGCGTGCGCAGGAGATCAGCTCGCGGACGATCGACGCGTAGTCGGCGGCCACGTAGGGCACGGGCCCGCCGGCGTCGTCGCGGCGGCCGATGCTGACGAAGGAGAAGCCGCTCGCGTTGAGGAACTCGAGCTCCTCGCGGGGCATGCGCTGCCCGAGGAGGATGCAGGAGTCGGCCAGGCGCAGCCGGGTGGCGCCGCCGCTCAGGCCGCCGCGGCGGCCGCCGACGCGGCCGCTGGTCAGCAGGAGGAGGTCGATGTCGCGGTTCTGCGCCTCCTCCTCGATGCCGGCGAGGAACGGGTGGAAGAAGTCCTCGCGGTCGAGCGGGAACAGGCTCTCGTAGGTGTAGACGCCGATCATGCCGGTGCCGACCTGCTTGAGGCGGCGCGCGATGGGGTCGGCGACGTACCCCGTCTCCTGGATCGCCTTGAGGATCCGCGCCCGCGTCGCCTCCGGGACCCGGGCGAGCTGCTCGCCCTTGTCGTTGAGCACGAACGACACCGTCGTCTGGCTGACTCCCGCGAGACGCGCGATGTCCTTCTGCGTGATCCGCGGCACCCGGACACCCCCGCTTCATCCTGGTAATAGGTATTACGTCTTGACCTCAGGCTACCGATGACGAAGGATCGCCGTACGCCCATCCGGGGCGAGAGAGGGCGGAACGTCGACGATGATGAATCCCGCAGACCCAGACAACCAGACCACGGCCTCCCCGAGGCCCGATCGGCAGCACAAGCCCGATCAGCAGCCCGAGCACGATCCGCAGCGCAGGCCCGACAACTCGCGCCGCCTCTTCCTCGCCGGGGGCGCCGCCGCCCTCGCCGGCGCGGCAGGGGCCGTCGGCGCCGCCACTCCGGCCGCCGCCGCGCCCCCGGCCGACGCTCCCGGGCAGAAGAAGCGCCTGAGCGTCACCGAGGGGCCGATCTCGCCGCTCGACAAGGAGTTCCGCTGGGACGACCGCGCCGGCGCCGACAACACCCGCGCGGTGCAGGCGGCCATCGACAAGGCGATGACCGCTCCGGGCGGCGAGGTGTCACTCCCCGCCGGCGAGATCCGGGTGACGGGCCTCGCGGTCGACTACCGCGGCTACCCGGTGCAGCCCGAGAACGGGCCGCCCTACGGCTACGCCGGGCCGAAGATCGTCGGCGCCGGCATGCGCCAGACGAGGATCGTCCAGATCGAGGGCTCGACCCGCGACATCTTCACCGTCTCCGGCCAGACGGGCGACGCGGCCGGTCCCGCCAACAACAACAAGGCCACCGGCGTCGTCCTCGCCGACTTCGAGATGACGGGCACGCCCTCCGGCGGCCACGGGATGTCGCTGCGCTCGCTGGTCAACTGCGAGTTCCGCAACCTGTGGATCCAGAAGACCGGCAAGTCGGGCATCTTCCGCGAGCGCGCCACCTTCGTCTCGGGCGTCGACGACGAGTACTCGTACGCCAACTCCTGGAACAAGATCAAGATCGTCGCCCCCGCGGGCTGGGGCGTGGAGGACTCGGGCAAGGCCTCCATCGGCGGCTCGATGACCAACGTCGAGGCGATCAGCCCCGGCCTCGGCGGCTTCCTCCTCGCGCCGACGAACATGACGCTGCTCGACTGCCAGGCCATCGGCGGCACGGTCGGCCTCCGGTCGATCCGCAACGAGAACCGGCGCTCGGTCAACTCCGGCCTGACCCTGATCAACTTCCGCTCGGAGGGCTCCCGCGACGGCTGGGAGGTGCTGATCGAGGCCGGCACGAGCCACATGATCGTGAACCCGAACTTCTTCCCGACCTCGGGCGCGAACTGCCTCGGCGTCGGCCTGACGAACGGCGGGGCCGACTTCGAGGTGCGCAACCTCACCGTCCTCGGCGGCTTCTACGGGCTCAGCCTCGGCCGCTTCCCGCAGCAGAAGGCGATCGTGCTGGGCAGCGACTCCTCGCAGACGCGCCTCGTGAACCCGTTCATCGAGCGCGGCGCCGCGGGAGTGGACGAGGGCTCGCTGATCGTCGACGACGGACGCCTGACCTCGTTCGAGCTCGGCCGCGGCCGGGTGGAGCGCGCGGCCGGCTACACCACGGTCGCCCGCGCCCCCGAGACCATCCCGACCCCTCCGGCCGGGCAGGTCAACGAGGGCTGGGAGCGCTCCGGCGACACCTGGCGGAAGGTGGCCGTCTTCCCCGACGGGCACCGCGTCGTCATCGCCTCCTGACCCCGGGCGGCGGCGCCCTCCGCGCCGCCGCCCTCCCCCACTGCACACGGAACGAGCACCAGAACGCATGCATGACGACAGCACCCGCATCGAAGCCCGCATCGCCCGCTTCCGCGCCGAGAGCCTCCGGCCGGCGATCCACCGGGCGGTCGAGCCGCTCGGGATCGAGTCGTGGACCGCTCCGGGCGAGCCGGTCCCCTTCGACCAGGCGCGGGCCGCGTCCTACGCGCCCGCCCGCATCGGGGAGCCGTGGGGTGCCCCCTGGGGCACCGTGTGGTTCCACGTGCGCGGCGAGATCCCCGCCTCGTGGGTCGGCGTCGACGGCTGCGAGCCCGAGCTCGTCGTCGACCTCGGCTACACCGGCGCCCAGTCCGGCTTCGAGGCGGAGGGGCTCGTCTTCACCGCGACCGGCACGGTCGTGAAGGCCGTCGAGCCGTTCAACCAGTCGGTCCCGCTCGACCGGCTGCCCGGCCGCGAGGCGGGCGACCGCACGGTCGAGCTCTACATCGAGGCCGCCGCCAACCCGAACATCACCGGCGACTGGTCCTTCACCCCCACGGCGCTCGGCGGCCGCCCCGCCGACGGCGCCCTGCCGTCCGACCCGCTCTACCGCCTCCGCCGTCTCGAGCTCGGACTGCTCGACCGGGAGGTCTGGGAGCTGGAGCAGGACATGGCCGTGCTCGTCGGGCTGATCGGGCAGCTGCCCGAGTCCTCCCAGCGCCGCGCCGAGATCGTGCGCGCCCTCGACCGCGCCGTCGACGTCCTCGATCCGGACGACGTGTCCGGCACCGCCGCCGCCGGCCGGGAGGCGCTGCGGACCGTCCTCGAGCGGCCCGCCTCGGCCAGCGCGCACCACCTGCACGCCGTCGGCCACGCCCACATCGACTCCGCCTGGCTCTGGCCCGCCCGCGAGACCGCCCGCAAGGTGGCCCGCACCTTCTCGAACGTCTGCGACCTGATCGAGCGCGAGGAGGGCTTCGTCTTCGCCGCCTCCTCCGCGCAGCAGTACGCGTGGCTGAAGCGCGACCACCCGGAGCTGTTCGAGCGCGTCCGCGGCCACGTGCTCGCGGGCCGCTTCGTGCCGGTCGGCGGGATGTGGGTCGAGTCGGACACGAACATGCCCGGCGGCGAGGCGCTCGTGCGCCAGCTGCTCGAGGGCAAGCGCTTCTTCCTCGACGAGTTCGGGATCGACACGGAGGAGGTCTGGCTCCCGGACTCCTTCGGCTACTCCGCCGCGCTGCCGCAGATCATCGCCGGAGCGGGCGGGCGCTGGTTCCTCACGCAGAAGATCTCGTGGAACGAGACCAACACGATGCCCCACCACACCTTCTGGTGGGAGGGCATCGACGGCACCCGCGTGTTCACGCACTTCCCGCCCGTCGACCTCTACAACTCCGACCTCTCCGGAGAGGACCTCGCCCGAGCCGAGCGCCAGTACGCCGAGAAGGGCAGCGGCACCATGTCGCTCGTGCCCTTCGGCTACGGCGACGGCGGAGGAGGCCCCAACCGCGAGATGATCGCGGCCGCCCGCCGCACGCGCAGCCTCGAGGGCTCGCCGACCGTCGAGCTGTCCACACCCCGCCGCTTCTTCGAGGAGGCGCAGGCCGAGTACCCGGACGCGCCCACCTGGTCGGGCGAGCTCTACCTCGAGTTCCACCGCGGCACCTACACGTCGCAGGCGCGCACCAAGCAGGGCAACCGCCGCAGCGAGCACCTGCTCCGCGAGATCGAGCTGTGGGCGACCACGGCCCTCGTCCGCGCCGGGGTCCCGTACCCGGCCGACGAGCTGCGCGAGATGTGGCGGACGGTCCTCCTGCAGCAGTTCCACGACATCCTGCCCGGCACCTCCATCGCCTGGGTGCACCGCGAGGCGGAGGAGAACTACGCCCGCATCGCGCAGCGGATCGAGGAGATGATCGCCGAGACCGTCCGGGCCCTCGCCGGCGAGGGCTCCGCGGAGCTGCTGGTGAACTCCTCCCCCTTCCCCGTCGGGGGCGTGCCGGCGCTCGGCGCGGCCGCGGCCGACCCCGCCGCGGAGCACTCGGCCCCGACGCTCCGCTCCGACGGCGACGCCCACGTCCTCGACAACGGGCTCGTCCGGGTGCGGATCGGCGCCTCCGGGCTCCTCGAGTCGGTCGTGGACCTCGCGAGCGGCCGGGAGGTCGTGCCCGCCGGCGCCGCCGCGGGGCTCCTCCAGCTCCACCGCGACACCCCGAACAAGTGGGACGCCTGGGACCTCGACGACAACTACCGCCGCACGGTGGAGGACCTCGTCGGCGTCGACTCGGTCCGCGCCGGCACCGTGAGCGACCCGCTCGGCCGCGAGGTGCCGGCGGTCGTGATCACCCGCTCGTTCGGCGGCTCCACGGTCGTGCAGACCGTCTCGCTGCAGATCGGCCGGGCGGCCGTCGACCTCGACCTCGACATCGACTGGCACGAGCGCCGCAAGCTGCTCAAGCTCGCCTTCCCGCTCGACCTGCTCTCGGACCGGGCGACGTCCGAGATCCAGTTCGGCCACGTGCACCGCCCGACCCACGTGAACACGACGTGGGACGCCGCCCGCTTCGAGACCGTCGCGCACCGCTGGGTGCACGTCGGCGAGCCGGGCTTCGGCGTCGCGGTCGTCAACGACTCCACCTACGGGCACGACATCACCCGCGACCGCGCCGCGGCCGGCACCCCGACGACCACGGTCCGGCTCTCGCTCCTGCGCGCGCCGCTGTTCCCCGACCCGGACGCCGACCAGGGCCGCCACCGCCTCGCCGTCTCGCTCGTGGTCGGCGCCGATCTGCCCGACGCCGTCGAGGCCGGCTACGCGCTGAACACCCCGGTCCGCAGGCTCACCGGCGCCGCGCCCGTCGCTCCCCTGGTGTCGATCGACGACCCCTCGGTGATCGTCGAGGCCGTGAAGGCGGCGGACGACGGGAGCGGCGACGTGATCGTGCGGCTCTACGAGTCGCTCGGCGGCCGCGCCGCAGCGACCCTCCGCGCCGCTTTCGCCGTCCGGGCGGTCACCCGCACCGACCTGATGGAGCGCCCGACCGAGCAGGTCCGCATCGAGAGCTCCGTCGAGGCGGAGTCGGCCGACGTGCGGCTCGAGCTGCGCCCGTTCGAGATCGCGACGGTGCGCCTGGCGCGCTGAGCGCGAGGGGACGCGGGGGCGGGAGCAGGCCGGGTCGGCTTGCTCCTGCCCCTGCGTCATGTGGTCTGCTCGATGCACACCGTCCCGATCGGAGAGGTCCCTCATGCAGTCGTTCCCCGCCCCGCCCCGCCAGGTGCAGATCGGCGACGCCGCCGCGTTCGCCGGCGTCACTCCGCGGGCGATCCGCCACTACCACCGGCTCGGCCTGCTCCCCGAGCGCGAGCGGGGCGGAGACGGCCGTCGGCGCTACGGCTACGACGACATCATCCGGCTGCTCTGGATCCGCCGCCTGGCCGACGCCGGGGTCGCACTCGAGGACGTCCGGGACGCCTTCGCCGTCGCAGCCCCGGCCGGCGCCGAGGACAGCGCCGACCGCGAGGACGAGGTCGCGGGTGTCCTCGCGCGGCTGGACGACGCGCTCGCCGCGCAGGAGGAGGAGCTGCAGCGGAAGCGGGCCTCGGTCCGGCGCATGCGGACCCTCGGCGGCCGGCTGGGGCTGCTCGACGACATCGTCTCGCGCCGCCTCGAGAGCGCACCCGAGGGCTCGCTGCGCCAGGCCGACCTCGACACCCTGCTGGTCACCGAGCGGATGTTCGGCCCGCTGGGCGCCGTCTCCCAGGCCGGCCGCTTCGTCGTCCTCGCCGCCGATCCGGCGCTGCGGGCGGAGGCCGACCGCGTCGACGCCGCCGAGGAGGCCCTCGACGACACGGTCGCCGAGGACGACCCCCGGGTGGAGCAGGTGGCGCAGGAGCGGCACGCCTTCGAGGCCCGGCTGATGCGCGTTGTCGAGGAGTCCGGTCAGCTCGAGGAGGACGAGGCGATCTTCGACGCGTGGGACGAGGCGCACCCGCCCGAGGACCCCGCGCCGGCCCCCGATCCCGCACAGGGCTCCCGCGCCCGGAGCGCCGGCGAGATCATCCGGAGCCTGCCCTACGACGTCTCGCCGGCCCGCCTGCGCGCCATGGACCTGGCGATGCGGCTCGGGATGGAGGAGGCGCCGGCGTCCTGAGACGCGGCGTCACGCCCGCGCGGTCACCCGAGGACCTCCCGCAGCACCTCCAGCGCCCGCTCGCGGTCGCCGACCCCGCCGCCCTCGTGCCCGCTGTACGGCCACACGTCGATCGACGTCTCGCCGCCGGAGACGTTGTGGGAGGCGAAGACCGTCGAGGGCGGGCAGATCGGGTCCATCAGGCCGACCGAGCGGTGCACCCGGCAGCGCAGGCGCCGCGAGAAGTGGACGCCGTCGACGTAGGAGAGGGTCCGCTCGACGGCGTCGAGGTCCTCGGGGCGGGTCGCCAGGTAGCGGGCGATCTCGACGTAGGGCGCCTCGTTCGTGACGGTCGTCGCGCGCAGGACGTCGGAGAGGAAGGGCACCAGGGCGATCGCCGCGCGCACCCGGGGGCGCAGCGCCGCCGCGGCGGTCGCGAGCGCTCCGCCCTGGCTGCCGCCGAAGACCGACACGCGGTCCGAGTCCAGCCCGGGGAGCGCCTGCACGGCGTCGACGGCGAGCGCCGCGTCCGCGATGAGGCGCCGGTAGTAGTACGTCTCGGGCGACTCGACGCCGCGGGTCGTGACCCCGGGGTACGCGGGTCCGCTGCCGTGGGGGTCGGGGGTGGCTCCGGAGCGGGCGAGGCGGCCGGCTCCCTGGCCTCGCGCGTCGACGACCAGGTGCGCGTACCCGGCGGCGGCGATCCAGAGGTGCTCGATCGGACGGCCCCGTCCGCTGCCGTACCCGGGGTACTCGATCACCACGGGGAGCGGGGCGCCCGGGTCGACCGCGGGGGTCATCAGCCAGGCGGCGATCGGCTCGCCCGCGAAGCCGGGGAACCGCACGTCCCGCGCCCGCACCAGCGGGAGGCCCGCGTCGACCGGCGCGGCGCTCACGGCGGGGCCGCCCTCCCGCCCGAGCGCGAGGGTGGCCCGCCAGAAGGCGTCGAAGTCGTCGGGCTCCGCGACCTCCGCACGGAACTCGCGGAGGGCGGCGAGGGGGCGATCCGTGAACACCGGGTCAGCCTTTCAGACCGGAGTGCGCGAGCCCTTCCACGAACTGCCGCTGAGCGAGGAGGAACACGGCCAGCACGGGCACGACCGTCATCGTCGCCGCGGCGAGCTGCACGTCCCACATCTCCCCGCCGTAGGCGTCGGTGAAGCGGGTGAGCGCCTGGGGCAGGGTGAAGAGCTCGGGTGAGGTCAGGTAGACCGTCGGCTCGAGGTACATGTTCCAGGACCCGAGGAAGGTCAGGATCGCGACGGCCGACAGCGCGGGCTTGGACAGCGGCAGGAAGATGCGCCGCCAGATCCCGAAGCGGCCGAGGCCGTCCAGGCGCGCGGCCTCCTCGAGCTCGCCGGGCATCGCGATGAAGTACTGCCGCATGATGAACGTGCCCAGCACCGCCGGCGCTCCGACCATCGGCACCAGCAGCAGCGGCACGTGGGTGTCGATGAAGCCGAGCTGCCGGAAGATCTGGAACAGCGGGATGATCGTCACCTCCGTCGGCACCAGCAGGCCGGTCAGGACGACGAGGAACACCGCGTTGCGGCCTGGGAACGGGATCCGGGCGAAGGCGTAGCCGGCCAGGCTCGACACCAGCAGCGTGACCACGGTGACCGTGACCGCGATGTAGAGGCTGTTCCAGTACTGGAGCGCGAACGGCTGGAACCGGAACGCCTCGGCGTAGCCCGCCAGGCTCGGCGAGTCCGGCAGCAGGGTCGGCGGGTTCGAGAAGATCTCGTTCACCGGCTTGAACGACGAGGCGATCATCCAGAACGTCGGCACCGCGAACGGCAGCACGAGCAGGATCAGCGTCACGACGAGCAGGGCGGTCATGAGCGGGCTGCGGCCGCGGCGGCGCTTGACGGGCGGCTCCGGGACGGCTTCGAGGCGTGGCGTGAGCGGGGTCCCCTGCTCGACGACGGCGTCAGTTCTCATAGAAGACCCATTTCCTGCGCAGCTGCCACTGCACGACCGTGAGGATCAGGACGAAGAGGAGCAGCATCAGCGAGAGCGTCGCGCCGTAGCCGATGTCGCTGAACTCGAAGGCCTGTTGGAACACGTAGTAGACGAGCACTGTCGTCGACAGCTCCGGCCCGCCCTCGGTCAGGACGGCGACCTGCGCGAACGCCTGCAGCGATCCGACGATCGTGAGGATGGCGGTGAGGAGCAGGGTGGGCGAGATGAGCGGGAGCGTGATCCGGAAGAAGATCGCGCGGGGGCTCGCGCCGTCCAGCCGGGCCGCCTCGTAGAGGTCGCCCGGCACCCCCTGCAGCGCGGCGAGGAAGAGCACCATGTTGACGCCGACGCTGCGGATGACCTGCGTGACGATGACGCTCGCCATCGCGGTGGGGCCCTCCTGGAGCCAGTTCGGCCCGTCGAGGCCGACCAGCGAGAGCAGGCCGTTGATCGCGCCGTTGTCCTGGAGGAGGAAGCCCCAGACGAGGGTCCAGGCGACCACCGAGATGACGACGGGCGAGAAGAAGAGCGTGCGGAACAGGGCGCCGCCCGGGATCCTCCGGTTGAGCAGCACGGCCAGGCCCAGCCCGAGGGCGAGGTTCAGGACGACCACTCCCCCGGAGAAGACCGCGGTCGTGCCGAGCACCGCGCCGATGCTCGGGTCGTTGATCGCCCGCTCGTAGTTCTCGCCGCCCACGAAGGTCATGGAGCCGGTGAAGACGTTCCACTCGTTGAGGCTGAACCAGACCGCGAGCCCGACGGGCAGCAGCACGAACACGATCACACCGAGCAGCTGGGGCGCGATGAAGAGCCAGCCGGCGAGCGCGTCGCGGCGCCGGAGGTTCCAGTAGGCGCCGGCGGGAGCGGATCGGCGGCTGTCCGTCGAGGTCGCGGTCACGGGATCACTTCCCCTGGAGGACGGGCGCGATGGCGTCGCAGACGCCTCCGAGCACCTCGGCGACGTCGGCGTCGGCCGACCACATGCGGTCCAGCGCCGTCTTGCCGACCGAGGTGATCTCGGCGGGGCTCGTCACCGGAGGGGTGGCGGACACGTCGGCGAGCTCGTCGACCACGACGCGGTCGAGCTGCTCGGCGCTGAGGCGCGTGTTGACCTTCGCCAGCTCCTCACCGGACAGCAGCGACTCGCGGGGCGGCGGGAAGAACTGCGCGAGCTTGGCGGAGTTCTCCGGGTTGGTCATGAACGAGAGGAAGCCGGTCGCCTCCTCCACGTGGTCGCCGCCTGCGAGCGCGGCCATGCCGGCCTGGCCGATGTTGCCGTACTCGCCGGCGGGGCCGACGGGCAGCGGGTAGATCTCGAACGGGAACGAGCCGTCGAGCAGGCTCGCCCGCGAGACCTGCGCGGTCGTGAACGCGGCGTCGCCGGCGAAGAAGTCCGCCGTCACGCCGGGTCCGGGGGTCGCGCCGCTGACGTAGACCGAGTCGTGGAAGAACTGGAACGCCTCCACCATCTCGGGCGAGTCCATCGTGCACTGGGTCCCGTCGTCGCTCCACGGCTGGGCTCCCCAGCCCGCCCAGAGGTTCGCGAGGCTCAGCCAGCCCGAGAAGTCGAAGTCGCGGATGATGTAGCCGGCCTTGCCGGTCGACTCGTTGACGGCCGCGCCGATGCGGTCGACGTCCTCCCAGCTGAGCGTCGCGGGGTCGACGGTCTGCCCGGCCTGCGCGATGAGGTCCTGGTTCACGTACAGCGCGAACGGCGAGTTGGAGAACGGGTACGCGTAGAGCTCGCCGTCCTGGCTGAACGACTGCGCCACGCTGGGCAGGATGTCGTCGTACTCGTAGCCCTCGGTCCCCTCGAAGGTCTCGGTCAGCGGAGCGAGTGCTCCGGCGTCGATCAGGTCCTTCGCGATGTCGCCGACCCAGGCGAGGTCGGGGGCGTTGCCGCCCGCGGCCTGCGTGGTCAGGGTCGAGTTGTAGTCCGCGAACGGGAGGGACTCGAAGGTCACGGACTCGATCTCGGGGTGGTCGGCGATGTACTCGTCGGCCATCGAGTCGAACAGGGCGAGCTGCTTCTCGTCGGAGGTCCAGACGGACATCCTCAGAGCGACGGGTGCTGAGTCGTCCCCGCCGCCGGCGGCGCCGCAGCCCGAGAGGGCGGCGATCACTCCGACTGCGGCGAGCGAGGCCATCAGCTTCTTCGCTGGTCTCATCGTCTCTCTTTCTCCAATGGTCTTCTCGGTGTTCCCGGTCAGTACCCGACGACGTCGGGCCAGTGGGTCTCTACGCCGCGCGACTCGAGCCTCGCCTGCAGGCGGGCGACGAGGGCGGGGTCGGCGGCGATCTCGTGGGGCGACAGGTCCTCGGCGAGGGCGAGGGCCGCCAGCTCGCCGACGGCCTCGCCGATGTTCCACTCCACGGGGTGGAGGCGGTACGCGCCGTTGGTGATGTGCGTCGTCCCGATGTTCTTGCCCCCGGGCAGCAGATTCGTCGGGGTGCGCGGCACGAGGGCGCCGAGCGGGATCTCGAACGGCGAGCACTCCACGTCGAGGTAGTTGTCGCCTCCGGTGGTCGGGTGCAGGTCGATCCGGTACATGCCCACGCCGACGGAGTCGTCGAAGCGCGCAGGGCTCCCCGTCCCGCGGGCGGCGACGGAGACGTCCTGCTCGCGCACCGTGGTGAGCGCGCGGATCCGGCGGGACTCGCGGATGTAGGGGGCCTGCGCGAGGCCGTCGGCGGTGCCCATCACGTCGCCGCGGAGCCGGAGCCCGGGCCAGCCGCGGCCGCCGTCGGGCCGGGGCGCCTCGGTCTGGAGCCAGTAGAAGTACGACAGCGAGAGCGCGCGGGCGCCGGCGAGGTGCTTCTCCGGCTCCGGCACGTCGAGGATCGAGCTGTCGAGGTAGTCGAGCATCGGCCAGTTCGCGAGCACGATGTCGCTGTCGAGCGCGCCCGGCCGGAGGGTCTCGGTCGCGAGGATCCGGCGGAACATCCAGAGGTCGGTGTCCCCGCCCTGCGCGCGCTGGTCCGCGGTGCGGGTGTCGCCCACGGCGTTCACGTGCATCGTGCGGGTCTCGGGGCGCAGCGTCCTCGGGTTCGGCGCGGTGAAGGAGAGGAGCTTCCCGCCCCAGAACGGCACCTCGTACTCGTGCCAGTAGTCGTAGTCGGCCGGGCGCTCGATGGTGTGGTCGCCGTCCGCGCTGTCGAAGCCGAAGCACCAGGTGACGGCCTGCACGTTCATCGGGTCGGCGACGGCGGGAGCGCTGGGCTCGCCGTGCTCGTCGCGCGACTCGGAGCCCGTGACGTAGTCGACCTCCGCGAGGGGGAGCAGCTCCCCCGTCTCGGTCGCGTCGACCACGTACCGTCCGGAGACGGCGAGCTCCTCGCCCGAGACCGCGTCGCGCAGCAGGACGCGCTCGATCCGGCCCGGGCCGCCGTCGACGGCGAAGGGGACGACGCCGGTGACGACGCGGATCGCTCCGCTCGAGCGGTAGGGGGCGAGCATCTCGTCGAGCACGGCGACGGCGACGCGGGGCTCGGCGCAGAGCCGGCTCACGAGTCCGCGGCCGGGGTTCAGGCGGTCGTCGCGCATCGCCTCGGCGGTGAGGGGGTAGTTGCGGCGGTAGTAGCCGCGGATGCCGTCGCGGAGGCGCCGGTAGTCGGCGGTGACGCCGAACTGCTCGACCCAGGCGTGCTCGTCCGGCGGGACGCCCTGCGAGGTGAGCTGACCGCCCAGCCACGGGTACTGCTCGGTCAGCACGACCGAGAGGCCGTTGCGGGCGAGGGCGATCGCCGCGGCCACTCCTCCGAGTCCGCCGCCGATCACGGCGACATCTGCTTGCATCGGGGTCACGCGTCCGCCTCGTCCTCGTCGACAGTCTGGGTCATCGGCCTACTACCCGCGGGTAATACGTATTGCCGATTGATTAGACCGTAACGCACGAGTGTCCGGTTGGCAACGGTCTCCGCCGTTCCGAGCGACGCCGCGGCGACCCGCGGGCGTCCTCAGCCGGGAGTGGGCCGGATGTCAGGGCTCGGTGGCATGCTCGACCCCGAGCGCGGCCGGCGGGCGGCGGCGCGGAGCGGAGCAGCATGATCGGGTTGGATCTCACCGGGCGCACGGCCCTCGTCACGGGGTCGGGGCAGGGCATCGGGCTGGCCATCGCGACGACGCTCGCGGAGGCGGGCGCCGAGGTGATCGTGAACGCCCGCTCCGAGCGGTCGATCCGCCGGGCGATCGAGGCCGTCGGCGCGGCGGTGCCGGAGGCGCGGGTGCGCGGAGTCGCAGCCGACGTGTCGACGGAGAAGGGCACGGCCTCCCTCCTGCGGGCGGCCGCCGACGTGGATGTGCTCGTCAACAACCTCGGGATCTTCGGCTCCGCCGATGCGCTCTCCATCGACGACGACGAGTGGCGCCGCTACTTCGAGGTCAACGTGCTCACCGGCGTGCGCCTGACCCGCGCCTACCTCCCGGGGATGATGGAGCGCGAGTGGGGCCGCGTCCTCTACATCGGCAGCGACTCCGCCGTCGTCACGCCCGCCGAGATGATCCACTACGGAGTGTCGAAGACCGCGCTGCTGGGCGTCTCGCGCGGCTTCGCCAAGGCCTCCGCCGGCACCGGGGTGACGGTGAACAGCGTGCTCGCCGGGCCGACCCACACGGGCGGCGTCGAGGACTTCGTCTACGAG
This sequence comes from Rathayibacter sp. AY1E2, assembly GCF_002932325.1. Classification (NCBI taxonomy): domain Bacteria; kingdom Bacillati; phylum Actinomycetota; class Actinomycetes; order Micrococcales; family Microbacteriaceae; genus Rathayibacter; species Rathayibacter sp. AY1E2. Next base: position 6,135 of record NZ_PSVO01000014.1, on the reverse strand, counting down.
CTGGTCGACCGCGAGCTCCCGTGGGAGGAGGCGCAGCGCGAGTTCATGCGCCTGCACCGGCCGCAGTCGCTGCTGAAGCGCCTCATCGAGCCGGAGGAGATCGCCCACATGGTGGCGTACCTCGCCTCCCCGCTCGCCTCGGCCACCACGGGCGCAGCCGTGCGCGTCGACGGCGGCTACATCGACTCGATCGTGCCGTAGCGCGCGCTCCCGGGGCTTCCCGGGGCGCCCGTCAGTGCGGAGGGGCGACCGAGCCGCCGGGGCGCCACGGGCCGCCGATGCGCTCCTGGAGGAGCGGTGCCGCCGGGTCGGCGAGGCGGGCGAGCAGCGCCTCCACTCCGCGGCGGCCGAGCTCGCGGCCGGGCGCGACGAGCAGGTCGAGCGCCGGGTCGGCCAGGTCGGCGACGTCGGGGTCGGAGGCGAGCAGGACGATCGAGAGGTCCTCGGGCACGCGCAGCCCGCGGTGCCGCACCTCGTGCGCGAACCCGACGGCGGCGCCCCCGTTGACGATCACCACGGCGGTCGCGGAGGCGGGGTCGAACGAGCGGGCGAGGGTGCGGCCTCCGGCGGGCGACTCCTCGCAGCGGAGCAGCACGCCCTCGACGCCGCGGGCCGCGCAGGCGAGTGCGAACGCCTCCTGGGTGCGCGCGTAGGGGCCGAAGTCGGCCGCGGCGTCGCGGTCCGGGCCGAGCACGAGCGCCACCCGCGCGTGCCCCAGGCCGGCGAGCCGGCCGAGCGCCTCCTCGACCATGCCCTCGAAGTCGATGTCGACCCAGTCGAGGGCGGACGGGTCGCGGGTGCGCCCGATGAGGGCGAAGGGCGTGCCGGAGTCCCGCAGGACCGGCACGCGCTCGTCCTCGCTGGTGACCTGCATCAGCACGACGCCGTCGATCAGGCCGTCGGCGCGCAGGTCGGCGAGGCGGTCGGAGCCGCCGACCGTCGGCCACAGGACGATCGAGTGGTCCTGCTCCGCCGCGGCCTCGGCGGCTCCGAGCAGGAACGAGGTGGCGGTGTTGAGCGGCCGGCTCGACACGAGCGGGTAGACGACCGCGATGATCCCCGAGCGGCGCCGCGCGAGGGCGCGGGCCAGGGCGTGCGGCCGGAAGCCGAGCTCGCGCATCGCCGCCCGCACCCGCTCGCGGGTCTCGGGCGAGACGGGCTTGGTGTCGTTGACCACGAACGAGACCGTCGCGATCGAGACCCCCGCGAGGCGCGCGACATCCCTCATCGTGGCCACCGCGCCTCCTCCGCTCGCGCCGCCCGGCCGTGGTTGACGCGGGGCGGACGTCTCCCGCATCCTAGGAGACGCGGCCGGTAAAGCGGTTAACCCCGTGTCGGGCCGCCCACTGCCGCACCGTCTCCACCGTCGAAGAAGGAACACCGTGACCACACCCTCCTCCCCCGTCCGCGTCCTCGTCTGGGGCGAGAACCGCCATGAGCAGATCGAGGAGAAGGTCCGCGCGATCTACCCCGACGGCATGCACAGCACGATCGCCGACGGCATCCGCGAGAACCTCGGCGAGCGCGCCTCCGTCTCCACCACCACGCTCGACGAGCCCGAGCACGGCCTCACCGAGGACGTCCTCGACGCCACCGACGTGCTCGTCTGGTGGGGCCACATGGCCCACGGCGACGTCTCCGACGAGATCGTCGAGCGCGTCCAGCGCCACGTCCTCTCGGGCATGGGCCTCGTCGTCCTGCACTCCGGCCACTGGTCGAAGATCTTCGGCAAGCTCATGGGCACCACCTGCACGCTGCGCTGGCGCTCGGAGCAGGACCGCGAGCTGGTCTGGACCGTCGACCCCACGCACCCCATCGCCCAGGGGATCCCGCACCCCTTCCTGATCCCGCAGCAGGAGATGTACGGCGAGTTCTTCGACGTGCCGGCGCCCGACGAGCTCGTGTTCCTCTCGACCTTCACGGGCGGCGAGGTCTTCCGCTCCGGCATGACCTGGAAGCGCGGCCACGGGCGCATCTTCTTCTTCTCCCCCGGCGACCAGGACTACCCCGTCTACCACCAGGCCGAGGTGCGCCGCGTGATCGCGAACGGCGTCGAGTGGGTGCGCTCCTCGCGCCCCGAGCGCCGCCTCCCGGTGCTGCAGCGCTACGAGACCGAGGACTTCCACAACGGCCAGGACTACGAGGGAGCGCTCGTCCGATGACGGTCCGCCTCGTCCAGGTCGGCGCCGGCGCGATGGGCCGCGCCTGGATCCGCACCATCCGCGACTCCCCGGACGCCGAGCTCGTCGGCCTGGTCGACCTCGACGTCGACCTCGCGACGGCTGCCGCGGAGGAGGAGGGGGTCGGCCCGGTCGCGGTCGGCACCTCCGTCGCCGAGGTCGCCGCGCGCTCCGGCGCCGACGCCGTGGTCAACGTGACCGTGCCGCGGGCGCACCTGCCCGTCAGCTCGGAGGCGCTGTTCGCCGGGCTGCCCGTGCTCTCCGAGAAGCCGATCGCTCCGACCATCGCCGAGGCGCTGGTGCTCGCGGCGACGGCAGAGGCCTCGGGCCGGCTCCTGATGACCAGCCAGTCGCGCCGCTACTACTCGGCGATCACCGCCTTCCGCGAGCAGATCGCCGGGCTCGGGCAGCTGGGCACCGCCTCCGTGCACTTCGCGAAGGCGCCCCGCTTCGGCGGCTTCCGCGACGAGATGGACCACGTGCTCCTGGTCGACATGGCGATCCACGCCTTCGACGCGGCGCGGTACCTGCTCGACAGCGACCCGGTCGCGGTCTACTGCGAGGAGTACAACCCGGGCTGGAGCTGGTACGCCGACGGAGCCGCGGCGAGCGCCGTGTTCGAGTTCGCCGGCGGAGTGCGCTTCAGCTACACCGGCAGCTGGTGCGCCGACGGCCTCGAGACCTCGTGGAACGGCGACTGGCGCGTGAACGGGGCCGGCGGCACCGCGCACTGGGACGGCGACGGCGCTCCGGAGTGGCAGTCGCGCGAGTCGGAGCCGGTGCGGACCGCCGCGCTCGAGCCCGTGCCCGAGGAGATCGCGGGCTCGCTCGCGGAGTTCGTGCGAGTGCTGGGCTCGGGGGCGGTCCCCTCGGGCGAGGTGCACTCGAACGTGCGGAGCCTCGCGATGGTGGAGGCGGCGGTCCGTTCCTCCGAAACAGGCGCGCGGGTGCGGCTCGACGACGTGCTGGAGGAGGGGTACGCGGAGGCGCTGACGCTCGCGCGCGACGAGCGCGTCCGCGCGGCCCTCGGCTCCTGGGGCTCGGCCGCGGAGGGCCTCGCGCGCTGACCACGCCGCCTGGCGGATCTCGAGGCGTCCGTGCGGCGGACTGCGGCACGCGGCGTCTCGAGACCCCCGCCCGGTCGCGGCTCCGCCACCGCGCGTTCGCCGGGCGGACACCTGCGGGCGGCGGGGCGTTCACCGGGGGCGGCCAGCGTGGGCGGGTTCCTTCGAAGCCGCTCAGGAGACCCGTGTCCTCTCGTCACACCCGCACCCGCACCCGCACCGCCGCCCTCGCCCTCACCGTCACCCTCGCCGGCTGCACCCTCGGAGCCGCGGCCCTGCCCGCCTCCGCCGCGGGCGACTCCTTCTTCACCCGCATCGCCACGGTGCCGGCCTACCTCAACGCGGCCGACCCGTCCGCAGACTCCGCCGTCGCCGAGATCTCGAGCGCGTCGCCCGACGGCCGCCTGGTCTACTCGACGGACTCCGCCGGGCAGCGCATCGACGTCCTCGACATCTCGGACCCCGACTCCCCCGAGCCGCTCGGCGGCGTCGGCGTGGGCGGCGAGCCGACCTCGGTCTACGCGACCGGCGAGTACGTCCTCGCGGTGGTCGACACGAGCGACGGCGACTTCGCGAACCCCTCCGGCCACGTCAGCGTGCTGCACGCCGACGACCTCGCGCCCGTCGCGAGCATCGAGCTCGGCGGCCAGCCCGACTCCATCGACGTCACCACCGACGGCTCGACCGCGGTCATCGCGATCGAGAACCAGCGCGACGAGGACCTCGCCCCCGAGGGCGGCGAGGAGGGCGACCTCCCGCAGGCGCCCGCCGGGGAGCTCGTGGTGATGGACCTCGCGGGCGACCCCTCCGCCTGGGTGCCGGAGCACGTCGACCTCACCGGTCTCGCCGGCCTCGACACCCCGTCGGACCCGGAGCCCGAGTACGTCTCGATCAACCCGGCCGACACGGCCGTCGCCGTGACGCTGCAGGAGAACAACGCCGTCGCGATCGTCGACCTGGCCACCCGCTCCGTCACCGCCTCATACACCGCGGGCACCGCCTCCGTCAGCGGCATCGACACGCTCGACGACGACTCGATCTCGCTGACCGGCTCGATCACCGACGTCCCGCGCGAGCCCGACGCGATCGGCTGGGTCGGCGACGACCACGTCGCGATCGCGAACGAGGGCGACTGGAAGGGCGGCACGCGCGGCTGGTCGATCCTCGACGCCGCGACCGGGGCCGTGCAGTGGGACGCCGGGAACTCGTTCGACCACCTCGCGGTGCGCCTCGGGCTCTACCCGGACAAGCGCTCCGACGCGAAGGGCTCCGAGCCCGAGGGCCTGCTCTCGGCCACCTTCGACGGCGTCCCCTACGTGTTCGTCGGCGCCGAGCGGGCCAACTTCGTGGCCGTCTACGACGTGTCGGAGCCGACCGCGCCGCGCTTCGTGCAGGCGCTGCCGTCGACCCCGGGTCCGGAGGGGCTGCTCGCCCTGCCCGAGCGCGACCTGCTGGTCGTCTCGAGCGAGACCGACGACGCCGAGGCCGCCGTCCGCGCGAGCGTGCAGCTCTACGCGCTCGGCGCCTCCGCCCCCGCGTTCCCGACCGTGCTGTCGGCCGACGTCGACGGATCGCCGCTGCCCTGGGGCGCGCTCTCGGGCCTCTCGACCGACCCGGCGGCGCCCGACCGCCTGTACGCGGTGAGCGACAGCGCCTACGCGCCGAGCACCCTCCACTCGATCGACACCTCCGTCTCGCCGGCGCTGCTCGACACGACGCTCACGGTGACCGAGGGCGGCGAGCCCGCCGCTCTGGATCTGGAGGGGATCGCCGCCCGCGCCGACGGCGGCTTCTGGGCCGTGACGGAGGGCGGGACAGGCGACGGCAACGCGCTCCTGCGACTCGACGCGGACGCCGCGGTGACCGAGCGGATCGCCCTGCCCGCGGAGCTCGCCACCGCGCTGGGCAAGCAGGGCTTCGAGGGAGTGACCCTCGAGGACGGCGCCGCCGGTGAGATCGTCTGGACGGCGCTGCAGCGCGAGGCCTCGATCGACGCCGACGGAGTGGTCCGGATCGGGCGCTACGACGTCGCCGCCGACAGCTGGAGCTTCTTCGGCTACCCGCTGGAGGCCGTGTCCGGGGCGGACGGCGACTGGAACGGGCTCTCGGAGATCACGCTGACCCCCGCGGGCACGCTCGCGGTGATCGAGCGCGACAAGCTCAACGGGCCGGACGCCGCGCTGAAGGCCGTGTACACGGTGCCGCTGCCGACGGAGGCCGGCGCGGCGGTCGGCGAGACGCTGCCGATGCTCGAGAAGACGCTCGCGGTCGACGTGCTGCCCGCGCTGCAGGCCGGGAACGGCTGGACCCAGGAGAAGCTCGAGGGTCTCGGGATCACCGGCTCCGGCGAGGTGTTCGCGGTGACCGACAACGACGGCGTGGACGACGCGAACGGCGAGACGGTGCTCGCATCGCTCGGCTCCGCGGAGTCCGTGTTCGGGACGGGGACGGTGCCGACTCCGGGGCCGACTGTCGAGCCGACGGTGGCGCCGACGGATGAGCCGACCACGGCGCCGACCGCGCAGCCCACTGCACAGCCCACCGCGCCGTCCACGGCCGAGCCGACCCGCACGCCGGCTCCCGCTCCGGCCGGCGCCGTTCCTCCGCGGACCGGCTCGGGACTCGCGAGCACCGGCGTCGAGACGGGCTGGACCGCCGCGGCGGCCCTCGCCCTGCTCGCCGGCGGAGCGCTCGCGCTCGGAGTCACGCGCCGCCGCCGCGACGCGCGCTGACGGACGCCGACGGCCCGGGGGACAGTGTCCTCCGGGCCGTCGGCGTTCCCCCGGGCGACCGGGGCGGGTGGTCGGGTATCAGCTTCCGGTGGGGGCGTCCTCGGTGTCGGGAGCGGTGCTCTCGGAGGGCGCCTGCGGGGCGACGGGCGCGGCAGGGCC